>NZ_JAABNK010000005.1:0-456243 GCF_009915965.1 Proteus sp. G2300 | reverse complement strand
AGTCAGTGTGTGCTCAACTGTTTCTGTCTTACCATCTGGTTTAGTGATAGTCAGCGTCAATGTATCACCTTCAGCACTACCTCCCGGCACAGTGACTTCAGTTTGTACACCGTCTTTTAGCTCTTCAGCATTTACGCCGTTAGTCGCTTCAGGAATTGTGACCACAGGTGTTGTATCTACCACACCGTCACCATCCGTATCACCTGGAATTTGTCCATCAACGGTAAATTCAACTTTATTCCCTGGTTTGGCTGGGTTACTGCCTTGCGTTAAGCTAACATCAACACTGTTTTGACCATTTTGTACCGCGTCTTTCGGAATATCTATTGATACTTTACCCACTGTCGCTTCATCTTTAGTGACAGTATGTGTAACCGTTTCAGTGGATTTATCCGGACGAGTAATTGTTAGCGTAATTTCAGCGCCTTCTACAGTACCTGCTGGCAGTGTCACCTCAGCTTGTAAACCATCTTTCAGTTCATCAGCATTCGCATAACCATCAGCCACTTCAGGAATACTTAAAATAGGCATATCCGTTACAGGATCTGGTTTTGCAGTTACAGTAACTTCATCACTTTTATTACCACTTGGATCTTTCGCACTTGCAGTAACATCACTATTATCTTTTATCTTGTCATTAGGAATCGTGACTTTATCGTTATCTGTATCAGGAATTAAGTCTGGATTACTCGATGTCCAGCCATTATCACCTTTCTCTAATGTGACAGTATTTGAGTTCCCCTCTTCATCCTCAAAAGTAACATCTACAGAATCACCTTTGTTTGCATCTTTTGGTAAATCAATAGAAACAGAACCGTCATCTTCAGCGGTTAATCCTGGTTTACTTGGCGCAGTAACATCAGCCTCATCACCTTTATTGTCACCACCATGATTTCTATTAGCTAAAAAGATTGCTAATGCACTGCCGATAGAACCAGCAACCCATAAAAATAGGCCGATTCCATCCTCGTTATCAGAAAGAGTCCCTGTTTCACCAGCAACTAAATGCTCTAAAACAGGACCATCTTGAGTAAGAGTGACTTCCCCCATTACCCCATTTTGATCTAATACATTTAAAGTTGCATAACACTGCTCTTCTCCTGGTTTGCACTCCTCCCAGAAGTCTTTAATGACAACTTCAAGTTCTTGTTCTTTACTCGATAAAATAAGATCATCCGATTTACGAGTTGCTTTAATATCTAATGGTGAAAGATTGGTTTCAGTATCAATTAATTGATAAACTTCATTTGGTTTTGCAGTTACGGTGTGCTTTACATTAGGATTTAACTGCACTTGTGTATCTGAATTTTTTTCAGAAAAAATAAATCTCATAATAATTACCTAGCGTTAAAATAGAACTTCTATACATGTATAGAGAAGCACCTACCTATTTAAAAACATTTTTTAACAATAAGTTACGAAATTAATTTGTTCTTTATTCTCCTTACATTATTTCTTCTTTACAAACGTAATCACAATTACAATCAATAATTATTTTCTTTTTGCTATCTAATATTTTTATAAAGTGAAGTATAGAAATGTTTAAAATAAAGCAAACTTCTACTAATGTAGAAACACACCATTTAACGTCTCCTCGTTCAAGGCGAGAATAATGCTGTTGACTTATATTCATCTTCTTTGACATATTAAGCCCAGTCAGACACCTCGCCTTCCTTATAGCTTTAACCTCACTTCCTATTACATAATTAATATTCAATCTATGCACCTTAACTCCTGCCCGATATAAGGGATGGAGATAAAAACATTACAGAAATAATTTTACTTAAGTTCAGTGTATCATTTAGCATCACGCCTCAAATCAAACAAAGAAATAAATAAATAACACAAAATGATAAATTTGGTATTTATCAATAAAATACAATCAAAGAAAAAAATAAAAACAACCATAAAACTTAATTAAATTGCCAAAAATGTTAAAATCCATTCGTATGAGAAACGTTATACTTACGCGCATAAAATTAAATATCGTCATTAGTCTTTGAACATGATGATTCCAATGAAAAATAACACTAAAAGATAAAAAAGTATTACTATTAATCACATGGTAATAAATACAATTTCATTTATAAAAATAAAATCATAGACTGATTATTAATAATTTTAATTACTATTTTATTCATAAAACCCAGATTAAAGTGAGTCTATTTATATGGAAAATTCTTATTTTCATTTAAAAAACTTAACTCTATCAAACTACATTATGCTCTTAACAAAAGATAGTGAGATACGAATAGAAACTAATAGCCTAAAAAAAACAATAGATAAAAATAGTATTGCTTTAATATCAAAAGATATAAAATTTGATGTGTATTTTTCGAATATAAACAAACCTACTTTGATTTATTTATCTTGTGATACGCTTAGAGATGCATTAAAAATAAACCTTGCCTCTAATCATCTTAAAATAAAAGAAAACAAAAACAGCATTGAAAATAATATTTTAATAAAAAAAGCACAACCAGAAGATATCTTGCTATTTAATAAATTGAAAAGTAAATTTAACAACGAAATTATTACATCTGAAAAAATAGAGCATAGCCATATATTAAAATTGGCATATCTATTAAGTGGATTAGAAATAAATATTATGAGTTTTATATATGAGATGTATAACTCCTCATATACAGAAAAAATAATTAATATTATTAGTGAGGATTTAAGTTATGAATGGACAATAAAAGACATTAGTAAAAGGCTATACATTGGAACATCATCTCTCAGAAAAAAACTAGAGACAGAAAAAACAAGCTTTACAAGAATATTAACAAAAACAAGAATGGAGCACGCAATAAATTTATTAACAACGACAAATCTAAACATCAATACTATTTCAAATAAATTAGGTTATAAAACAACCTCATATTTTATAAAAAAATTCAAAGAATATTACAAATCAACACCTAAAAAATTATTAAAAAATCATAGAATTGGGATAAAATAATCTAATGAACATATATTGTTATTACTCTTCATATCTTTAATGTTAAATATTTCAATATCGTATCCGTTTCTCTTTTTAGCTTTCAATTTAGAAAGCTCTCTAGAATAGATTACGTTTGATAGGTTTAAATATTCATCCCAGGTACCATAAAATGAAAACTTATAATATTTATCTCCATTTTCAGAAAAAATAGAGTCGATTGCATGCATACTTTCATAATAGTCAAAAACAGTTAAAATATTTTTAGTGAATGGCGATTTTTCATAACGATAATATATATTTAAATATTCATATTGGTTCATTTTAATGAGATTTTTTAATTTAATTATTCCATCTTTATTTTTAAATCCCATTCCTGTTCTTGATATTAATGCAGTTAGCTCAAAAGGAATATTAACATGAAAAATTTTCTCTTTACTTTTTTTAAAAGCAATATCAATAAAACTTTTTTAGATTCTAATTTTTTAAAGTCAAAATAATTATACTGAGGAAGATAATATGTAAAATCCCAATATGCATCTTTTCTATAAACAATAGGAGTCACTTTAAAGTGACGTTTAAAAGCTCTAGAAAAACTTTGCTGAGAATTAAATTGATAATTAACAGATATTTCCAATATAGATAAGCTTGTTAATCTTAATAAGGTTGCAGATAGTGATAATCGCCTAAGTAAAATATATCGAGCAATCGTATTTCCCGTTTCATTATAAAAAATATCTTGAAAATGTCTTTTGCTATACCCAGACTTATTTATTACATCATCTTGAGATAATGGACTGTTTATGTTTTTTTCTATCCAATCTAAAATAATCCTTATTATATTATTTTTCAATTAGTTACCCAACCCATTAGTGGTATTCAATCTGTAATTTTACCATAAATAAAATATTTATTATATAAATAAAAATTGATATCATATATTTTCATATACGATAATGAGATAAATGCTCAACGGTATATTGGATTATTTTTAATATTATTATTTAAATAAAAATAAAAATAAACTTAAACATCAATATTTTATTGGCAAATAAATTCTAACTCTCCTTTTATACAGAAAATAAAGATTTCTATTATATAAAATAAAAGTGGCAACAGAATACAGTAATACATTGATATTTTTATTATTTTTAGAACCCTAATGAAAGTAAAGAAGCAATATTAATACTAATTCTTTTTTTATTTGAAATTTTAAACATATAAGTTTTTATATATTTAAAATAAAAAAGATCGCTTTTATAACATTTATCATACAAATTAGGTTCATTTAAGAAATACTCCATATATATATCTCCTTTTAATTAATACCTACCTCACAAAATATGAAATTCACCTTAATTGTCATTGACGAAATATAGCTACAGCAGTAAATATAATAAGCAATGATTATAAAAACAGTGACCATCTTTGAAGATGGCTTTTTTAATCCTTAAATTGTCTCATTTTTTAGACAAAGAGATATTACTGAAACCACGGGAGAATTCTCTTATGACTCAACAAGATACAGCAATTCATTACTCAATTGATGATATGAAAACATTAATTGAAACAATGCAAATTTATAAAAAAGACAACAGTGGCAAAGGGATCACACGTATTGCCTATGGTGAAGAAGATGAAGCCGCACACTTGTATCTTGCGGGTTTAATGAAAGAAGCGGGCCTTGAAGTTTATCGTGATGGTATTGGAACTCTTTATGCACGTTTACCAGGTAAAGATCGCTCATTACCCGCAGTAGGAACAGGCTCTCACCTCGACACTGTGCCTCAAGGTGGTGCTTATGATGGCGCTTTAGGTGTGATTGCGGGCTTTTATGCTTTAATGCAATACAAGCCACAACAGCTTAAACGTGATCTTGAACTCGTTGTGTTCCGTGCGGAAGAATCTAGTCGTTTTGGCTTTTCATGTATTGGCAGTAAAGTATTAACAGGAAAAATAGATAGAACACGCTGGGAACAAAATAGAGATGATGATGGCAATAACTTCTTTGACGTTTTGAAGTTATTAGGTTATCAGCACGATAATTTGGATAGTTGTTTAGTCAAAGAGGATCGTTATAGTGCTTTTGTTGAGCTTCATATTGAACAAGGTAAACGCCTCGAAAATGACAAGAAAACCATAGGTATTGTTAATGGTATTGCAGCACCGACACGTTTTTCAGTCACTGTTAATGGTCATGCGGATCACTCTGGTGCAACTCCGATGTATCAACGTCAAGATGCGTTAGTGGCAAGTGCGGGGATTATTACCGATATCAACCGTGCAGCATGTACTGAAGCCGTTTATGGCACTGTAGGTACAGTGGGTAAACTCAACGTTGTTCCGAACTCCATGAACGTCATTCCAGGGCAAGTAAAATTCTCTGTTGATATTCGTGGTATTGATACTGAAAGTATTCAGCGTGTTGTACAACGTTTAAATAACAGTGTTGAAAAAGCAGAAAAAGATTTTGGTGTTGCTATTGATGTTCAACCAATTTCTGCTGAATCGCCAGTAAAATTAGATGATTCAATTTGCCAAGTTATTGAAAATTTGTGCCAAAAACACAATATCGACTATATGACAATGTTAAGCGGTGCAGGCCACGATTCAATGAATATGGCGTCACTTTATCCAACTGCGATGATCTTTACACCTTCAGTTGCCGGTATTAGTCATCATCCTGATGAATTTACCGAGTTTAGTGATATTGCTGTCGCTGCAGATTTATTAGCAGAAACACTAGGCACATTAGCAAATCAATAATGACTGACTATTTGTTTTAAAAGGTTAATTGCATCATCCCCTTTGGTCGCTTTTAACCATAATTTATCAAAGAGAGATTGATATTGAAATATCGCCTCAGTTGAAGAAGTTACGGTGGCAATGCCCGTACTGACATTAGGAAATTCACCTAAACGGAACGGGCTAACGGCTAAAGAAAGAGGTACTTTATCTTGATAAAACAATTGGAAAGTTAAAGACGGCATAGTATCTGAAATAATTGCAATATTAAGATAATTATTTTTTTGCTCTAGCTTTTCAATTAAATGAAGAATTTCGCTTTTTGCTCGCTGTTTTCTTTCTTGTTGCAATGTTTTCGTTAAATTAACGGAACCTAACATACCAACATAAAGAAATTTTTCAATTTGCTGTTGGCTAATAAGGTTATAAATATGAGGTGAATGTAAGGACTGATGTTTCTTACGCTCTTTTAAAATAGACAAAACTTCTTGTTGTTTTTCAGATAAAAGATTTACAGGCGATGCTTCTGTTAGCATTTCAACCAATGTTTTATCATAACAATCTGAAGTTAATAAGTAAGAGAAAGGTTCGAAGTGGGTGTAAATATGTGAAGATTGAGATTCAAGTTGGCGCATTCGTTCAAAAAAGCCATTTGCACTTGAATAATATTCCGTATTAATACCCAATAAACTCGTTAACGAGGTATTTAATAATCGAGCAAGATTGTCAAGCGTCTCAATTTTAACAATTTCGCCTTTTTCTAACCGATATACAGCAGCGCGAGAAATACCCAGGCTTTCTGCGACATCTTCCGCTTTTAATGAAGAGGCTATGCGATAAGCACGCAAGCGATAGCCAATGGCTTGATAATCTATTTTTTCTCTAGGTATGTAAGGCATATTTATAATTGGCTCCCAAATGCACAAAGTACCAGGGTAAAGTAACGGCACAACAATAAGATGTTAGTTCAGATAGTTTAAATTAAACCAAAAATAAAAAGAATCACCTTCCTCACAATGAGGTAAATAAAAAAAGTTTGCAGTAAAAAGTTAGTCTATATCAATAAACCTGTCTCCTAGCAGGTAACCTCACCAGGGTTAAAGCAGTAAAAACAAACAACAATAAAAAACGAAAAGGCGTTGTAATTGATATTGCAGCGCCTTTTTCATTATTTAATTAACTAAATGCTCTAATACCATAGCACCAGCGCCTTGAGAAACTATTTCATAGGCATGACTTGCTGAATAAACATCTGTTTTTATATTTGGGAAAAGTGCGAGTTTAGTTTCAATCGTTTTTTTAACGGTATCAAAAAACGTATATTTAGGTATTAATGTTCCACCACAAACAACAATATCAGGTCGGAGTATTAAAATCGTATTTGCAATAGCAAGCCCGTAGTAATAAGCGGCTTCTTCTAATGCATCAATGCATAAAGGATCTCGCATTTCTATTGCTTGAAAAATAGTGTGATAGTTAATTTCATCATCAGTACTTACCAGAGAAGTTAATAGAGAATGCTTTCCTCGTCTTATTTGATGAATGATATTATTTTTTATGGCATCTAAAGAACACAATGTATTTAAACAACCATAAGAGCCACATTCACACAATGGCCCTTTTACATCAATCGTCATATGACCAAAACAGTTCATCGTTGCTGAGGTATCAGTTAGAAACTGATTACCAATAATGGCACATCCTCTTACTTCGGTATCACAAGAGGTAAATAAAAATCGTTGTGTTTTTTGGCGATAATATAAACGATATTCGGCTAAAGCGGCAAAATGGACGCCGCTTCCTACGGTAACGTAAGTAGGAACTTTTTTACGTAATAACGTTTCTAATTCACAAAATTCTTCATCAAGGGATTTTGAAGCCAATTGATGTTCGACAACATGCTCAATAGAAATACCTAATCCTAAAACTTTTTCATAGCTGATTTTATTTTTTAATAATAAGGCATCAACTTTAGGTAATAGCTTTTCTGTCATTTCATATGCAGATAAGTAAGGCTCTGGTGATATTTTAATTTTGTCCAGCAT
Organism: Proteus sp. G2300; assembly: GCF_009915965.1. Taxonomy (NCBI): domain Bacteria; kingdom Pseudomonadati; phylum Pseudomonadota; class Gammaproteobacteria; order Enterobacterales; family Morganellaceae; genus Proteus; species Proteus sp. G2300. The sequence goes on along the minus strand of NZ_JAABNK010000005.1, from coordinate 448,512 downwards.
ATTGAGCTTTAAATCCATTAAAACAATCGTTGAATAGACTTTACTTAATTCAATACCAACTAAAAACACACCTTCTGTATTAATATTATACAAAATAGGTTTTCGTCCACCGGTTGACTCCCCTAATTCTGCAGTTGTAATTAATTGAAGAGCATTTAATTCATCCAATAATCGAGCACAAGTCGCAGGCTTCATTTGTGCTAATTCGGTTAATGTTTCTGTTTTTATCGGACCATTTTCTGCCACTAATTTATAAAGACTTTTAAGTTTCAATGCTTTTGAAGTCTTAGAAGACTGAAGTTCTTTTAAATTTTTCAATAGCATAGCGACTTCCTTTATTTAATTATTGGGTAGCAAAAGAGAAGAATACCGCTATCTTACTGTAAAAAAAGCAATAGTTCCTTAATCAAAACAAACAACATGATCTTAATCTCAAAATGAGAAAAAGTGAGTTGTTCATTTCTGTTTATCAGGCAAAGTATTCTCAACCACTATTTAAAATGTAATGACGGTTTATACAGGAGAAAGCCATGCATCAGGTTTCCGAAATCAATAAAGCAAAAGAATTTGTTCAATCTAAAACGACAGAAAAACCAACGGTTGGGATCATTTTAGGATCAGGTTTAGGCTCTTTTGCCGATACATTAGAAGATGCTGTACATATTCCTTACCACACCATTCCTTATTTTGCCGCATCTGGTGCCGTGGGGCATGCTAATGAATTAGTAATTGGTAAAATTGCAGGAAAAACAGTTGTAGCTATGAAAGGTCGTTTTCATTACTACGAAGGCGTCTCACTCGATGAAGTCACCTTCCCTGTTCGTGTAATGAAAGCACTGGGAGTTGAAAAACTGATTATCACTAACGCATGTGGTGCAGTAAATACTGAATTTAATCCGGGCGATCTCATGCTAATTACAGATCACATTAACCTCACTGCTAATAACCCACTTATTGGACCAAATAATCCTGATCTTGGTGTTCGTTTTCTAGATGTTAGTCAAGTTTATAATAAAACAATGCGCCAAATTGTTATTGATACAGCTAAAGAACAAGACATTACCTTACGTCAAGGTGTCTATGCATGGTGGACAGGTCCAACTTACGAAACACCAGCAGAAATTCGCATGATAAGAACATTAGGTGCCGATGCTGTGGGCATGTCAACGGTTCCAGAAGCACTCATTGCTCGCCATTCAGGCATTGATACCATTGGTATTTCATGCTTAACCAATATGGCCTGTGGCATTTTAGAACAACCTCTTAGCCATGATGAAGTCATTGAAACCGCAGAACGCGTAAAATCTACCTTTTTAAAACTTATCAGCGAAGTGATCGCTCGCTTATAACTTTTTATCAATAAAAGAAAAAATGGATCATAGATAGCTGCCTATGATCCACTTAAATCAATATCCCCAACAGTGGAGATTGTTATGGGTATAAAAATACAGCTCAAAGGCATGATGTTTATGCAATATTTTATCTGGGGAAGTTGGTTAATTACCCTGGGTGCATACATGATGCAAACATTGAATTTCACTGGAATTGAAGTTGGATTGGTTTATGGATCTAAAGGTATTGCTGCCCTAATTATGCCTGGTTTATTAGGCATCATTGCCGACAAATTTATTCCTGCAAATCGCTTATATATTATTTGTCATCTTATTTGTGCTACTGCTTTATTCTTTGCGGCTTCAGTCACTGATCCAACTATTATGTTTTGGGTCATGTTTATTAATGCATTAGCATTTATGCCAACCATTGCACTTTCAAACTCCATTGGCTATTTTTGCTTAAATAAACATAAACTAGATTCAGTTGCTCATTTTCCCCCTATTCGTGTATTTGGTACGATAGGCTTTATTATTGCAATGTGGTGTGTCAGCTTATTTAGATTAGAGCTTAGCAATACTCAATTATATATTGCATCCGTTGCATCGCTTTGCTTAGCACTCTACTCATTCTGTTTACCTAAAATTCCAACAGTACAGCATAAACAATCGACATCTTGGGCTTCCCGTTTAGGATTAGATGCATTTGTCTTATTTAAAAAACCTGTCATGGCAATATTCTTTTTATTTGCAATGTTATTAGGTGCTGTGCTTCAAATTACAAATACCTTCGGCAGCCCATTTATTCACGATTTTGCTAAAAATCCTGAATTTGCAGATAGTTTAATTGTACAATACCCATCAATTTTATTATCCGTATCACAAATGGCTGAAGTCGCTTTTATCTTAGCTATTCCCTTCTTCCTAAAACGCTTTGGTATTAAAAAGGTCATGCTAATTAGTATGGTTGCATGGACTTTACGTTTTGGATTATTTGCATATGGTGATCCTTCACCTTGGGGTTTTGTATTGCTAATGCTTTCAATGATTGTTTATGGTTGTGCGTTTGATTTCTTTAATATTTCAGGGTCTATTTATATAGAAAATGAAGTTAAACCTGAAATAAGAGCTAGTGCTCAAGGGTTATTTATGACCATGGTAAATGGCGTCGGTGCGTACGCGGGTTCTATTTTAAGTGGTATGGTGGTAGATCATTTTACAATAAATGGAATGAAAGATTGGCAATCTATTTGGTTAATTTTTGCATCATATACATTAATATTAGCCATTATCTTTGTATTTGCATTTAAAGAGAATAAAAAAATAGCTTACTGATAATTATCATAAATCACTTACTACCTTATATTAATGATAATAAATCTATAAAGGATTTATTATCATTTTCATTTACAGTTAAATTTTAAATTTAACACATGTTGAATTACTTCTTTTTTTAAAAGAAAAATAATGACTAGCATATAGTATATATATACAAAAATAGATTTTTAAAAAGGAAGTAAAATGTCTCATCATAAATATTCACCTGGAGTAGGTATTATTATTGATGTAATAAAAACCAAATCACCTTTTAAAAGATGGAGTAAAAAAAATAAAGAAGATATTTTTACAGAAATATCATATAGTTTTCCTGATTGGAGTAAGTTAAGAGGAAAAGAATATAAAACTCTCACCACATTAAATAAGTCACAACAAAATATTGCAGAAAAAACGTTACAACAATGGTCAGATGTCGCAAATATTAAATTCATAAAAAAAGAAAATAACTATGATACTAATATTAAATTTGGTGTTTATAATAATATAAATGAAATAACAAAAGATACTTCTCACTTAGTCAGTGGAGTTGCAACATATCCGGTTAATAATATAAAACAAAATAAAAGAATAGAGAAGATTACTGATTACAGTAATAGTGGGCAAGTTTGGATCAATATATCTTCAACAGTACTTATCAAAAAATTTAATAAAAATGATATGACTGAAGAGCAAAAATACAAAGTAAATTTATTTAAGAAACTATCAGACAATATAAAATATTATTTTATAGAAACAGATTTACATATTAATTTATATAAAAATACAAATATGGATGGGCATATAAATAATCAATCAATAACATTAGAAAAAGGAAATGGAGAAACTAAAAATTATATACATGAAACAGCACATGCTCTAGGTTTACCTCATATCTTTAATAATAATTCAAATGATCCTGATATTGAAGAAAATAGTTTCAAATACTCAGTAATGGCATACCGATATCCAAAAATAGAAGATGCTAATTTTAATGGATTTTTTCCTATGTCTCCATTATTAATCGATATATATATCATCCAAAAATTCTATGGAGCTAATATGACTACGAGAAATGATGATACTATTTATGGTTTTGATTCTAACACACAAAGAGACTTTTATAGTTTAAATTCGCCAGATGATATTATCATCAGTTGTATATGGGATGCAGGAGGAATTGATACCCTTAATTTTCATAAATATACTAAAAAACAGAAGATAGATTTAAATGAAGGCGCTTTTTCTGATATAGGAGGATTACGAGGTAACGTATCTATCGCTTATGGTACTGTCATTGAAAATGCTATTGGTGGTAGTAATAATGATATTATTCTTGGTAACAGTGCTAATAATTATCTTTATGGTAACGATGGCAACGATATGATTTATGGTGATAGTGGCAATGATGTACTTTATGGTGGAAAAGGAAGCGATTGGCTTTATGGTGGTGAAGGAGATGACATTCTGTACGGTTCTGATGGAAAAGATATCCTCTGGGCAGGCAATGGATATAACCAACTCAGCGGTGGTAAAGGAAAAGACATATTTATCATAAATCTTAATAATACTAGTAGCCATAATAAAATTATGGACTTTGATAAAGACGAGGATTTTATATTCTTTACTGATAATAATAAGGATGTCTTTAATATTAAAGATTTTATTAAAAACAATAATGTTGTAATATCAAGTAATTATCACAATACAAATAATACCACTCATCTATTCATTGTAAAAGAAACCCAATCTACAAAATTTTTTCACACTATAGATCTTATTGGAAATTTTTCTTTTAATGAAATATTCAACCTGTAAATAACTTAATGATATAACTTAGATGACTAAATTATAGAATTTAAGTTATATTCATTTTTTAAATAGAGATAACAAAAAAAATAATAACAATGAAAAAAATACCATCCGGAAAAGTAACTTTAATTCTATTTACTTATTTAAATTATTCTGACTTAAAACACACCTCACTTCACAATTATTTAAAAACATATTTTCCCCCTCTAGATTAATATCAATAAATAGCTATCTTTATTATCGCTGGCGCTCGCCAGATAATAAACTATTTTCAACATGAAAATAAACTTAAGCTAAACTTGATATCCGGAGGATATTATGGGTTCTTCTTTATTAAAAAAAGCAGCTGGATTATCTAATATTTCTGATTTATTAGATAAAAGTGGAATTTTTTATAATTTTTCAACTAAAACTCTACCTTCTTTTGATTATGATACCGCAGGAAAACATATTGCACGCGAAAATTCCACATGGAATGGAAAATATGTTATTGGAAAAGCGGCTGAAGTGACGTATTCATTCCCAACTTGGGCGGGTAAAAAGTTTAATGATTTTGGTGATAAAAATCCCTATGGATTTAATTCAACCCAGAAAGAACATGCAAGACAATCTTTAGATGCATGGTCTGATATCGCAAATATTAAATTTACAGAAGTAGGGCCAAATGTAAAATCAGACATTACTTTTGGGAACATTACTGATCCATATGGCAATTTCCAAGCTTATGCAACATTACCAAACACTCATGATTATTATGGGCGTGATGTTTCAGGCCAAGCTTGGTTTAGTGATTATTATTATGCGGGTAATACAACGCCTGAATTAGGAAATTATGGTCGCTTAACTATTATTCATGAAATTGGTCATGCACTTGGTTTAATGCATCCTGGAGATTATAACGCAGGAGAAAACGTACCGGGTTATTTAAAATCTGATTATGCTGAAGATAGTCGCCAATATACTGTAATGAGTTATTGGGATGAATATGAAACTGGTGCACACTTCCAAGGTGCTTATGCTGGTGCTCCTTTACTTCATGATATTTCAGCAATGCAATACCTCTATGGTGCAAATACAACAACCAGAACAGGTGATGATGTTTACGGCTTCAACTCAAATACGGGTATTGATTATTACACTGCAACAAGCAGTAACGATAAATTAATATTCTCCGTTTGGGACAGTGGTGGTAACGATACATTTGACTTCTCAGGATATTATCAAGATCAAGTGATTGATTTACGTGAGGGTCATTTCTCTGATGTTGGCGGACTACAGAAAAACGTTTCTATTGCCCAAGGCGTTACAATAGAAAACGCAATCGGTGGCTCTGGTAATGATATTATCTATGGAAATGATGCTGATAATATTCTCATCGGCGGTGGCGGCCAAGATACATTATGGGGCGGTACAGGTAGCAATACCTTTGTCTATAAAGAAATCTCCGACTCTCTAGTCTCAGCCGCGGACAAGATAATGGATTTCAAATCAGGCATTGATAAGATTGATCTATCAGAGCTAATCGAAAATACCTTCAGTCATAAATTCCTTAATTTTGTTGATAAATTTACAGGTCACTCAGGTGAGGCAACCATAAAATATAATCAATCAACAAACTCAAGTGAACTCGCTATTAATGCTTATGGTTATGACTCTAGCGCTGATTTCAAAATTGATATTGTAGGATTTGTTAATTACGAAACTGATTTTATTGTTTAAGTCGTGATTTATTGGGTTGGAGAAATAGTATTCTCCTGCCCTCTTTTTTACTTACATGGAGTTATTTTTATATTTTTTAAAAAAAATAAATATAAATTATCATGCGTATAGATAAAAAATCACAAGTATAAACAAGTAGATAAAAATAAAATCAGGAATAACATTATGCCAGAAAGAAAACATAACAATGAAATAACCAGTATTATAAAAGAAAGAAAGAAAGTGTTTCTTTCTATTGGTATATTTACAGCGCTAATAAATATTTTAATGCTAGTTCCTTCAATCTATATGTTGCAAGTTTATGATCGCGTATTACCTTCTGGTAATGAAATGACATTATTGATGCTAACTCTTATTATGTTAGCTCTCTTTATTTTTATGGGAGGATTAGAATATTTAAGAAGCATTATTGTAATTAGAATGAGTAATAAGCTTGATTTATCACTTAATTCACGTATTTATACTGCCGCATATCAAGCTAAATTAAATAAAACACAGGGAATTGACTCTTCCTTAGCTTTTAATGATTTAGTCACAATTCGCCAATTTATTACAAGCCATGCTATTTTTGCCTTTTTTGACTTACCTTGGTTTCCTATTTATCTTCTCGTTATTGCTTTATTTAACCCTTGGTTAGGATTATTTGCATTTTGTGGTGCACTCATTTTATTTTCATTAGCTATTCTTAATGAGTATTTATCCAGATCATCATTAAAAGAAGCCAACAAATTTGCTAATCAGGCACAAATAATACAGGGGCATCATTTTGAACATCCACAACCCATTGAAGCAATGGGTATGCTGGGACATTTACGTAACCAATGGCAAATTGCCCATTTTAAATATCTACAAGCACAAACTCATGCAAGTGATAATGCTGCGAGTGTTAATGCAATAACTAAAGTCACTCGTATGGCATTACAATCCTTGATGTTAGGCCTAGGAGGATGGCTTGCAATAGACAATACGATTAGCCCAGGAATGATGATTGCAGGCTCCATATTATTAGGTCGAGCTCTCGCACCGATTGAACAAGTTATTGGCGTCTGGAAAAACTGGGATAGCAGTAAAGAAGCCTATAAAAGATTGACGGCATTATTACAAACCTATCCTAAAGAAAATAAAAAAATGGCGTTACCTGCACCTAAAGGTGAATTAGTCGTTAATATTAATCAGGCGCATTACCCTCAAACAGAGCGGACACTATTAAATAATATTCATTTCTCACTAAGCCCAGGTGACGTGTTGGGTGTGATAGGTCCTAGTGCTTCAGGTAAATCCTCTTTAGCTAAATTTATTGTGGGTATATGGGAAGTTAAAACAGGTTCCATACGTCTTGATAATGCAGATATATATCAATGGAATAAAAATGAAGTAGGCCAATATATTGGATACCTACCTCAAGAAATAGCTCTTTTTCCAGGTACTATCGCCGAGAATATTGCTCGTTTTTCAGAAATAGACTCACAAAAAGTTATCCAAGCCGCCACAATGGCCAATGTTCATGAAATGATTTTACGTTTTCCTGAAGGTTATGAAACCGTTATTGGCGCTCATGGTGAAGGTTTATCGGGTGGACAACGACAACGTATTGCGTTAGCTCGTGCATTATATGGAAATCCTGCATTAATCGTTTTAGATGAACCTAATTCTAATTTAGATGATTTAGGTATTAAGGCATTAATACAGGCAATTCAAACGCTCAAGCAAAATAAAAAAACAGTCATTTTAATTACTCATCAAAAACAATTGCTCTCCGTGACCAATAAACTCTTAGTTCTTTTTGATGGGCACTCTAAATTATTCGGTTCCACAACCGCTGTTATTGCTGAATTAAATAACTCATCAATAATAAAAAACACGCCAACATCACCAAGTACACCTATTACTCAAAGTAATTCTTAATATTGAGAAAATAATGATGATCACAGAAAAAAATGAAATCGATATAACCAAAAACATTTCCGATGATCCTAGAAAATTCTTAATAATAGGATGGTCTGTAATTCTTTTAGGTTTAACTATATTTATTTTTTGGGCTGCATTTGCACCTTTAGATAAAGGTGTATCAGCTACGGGTAACGTTTCAATTTCAGGCAATAAAAAAAGTGTTCAAGCATCTGTAGAAGGTATTATCACTGATATTTTAGTGAAAAATGGTGATAGTGTAACTAAAGGTCAAACACTGATTCAGTTAAGCCCTACTCAATCAAAAGCCTTAGTAAAATCCTTATCAGATCAATATGATAATTTACTTATTACTCAGCAACGTCTCTACGCTCAACTTAATGAAAGAACAGAATTTATTTTAGATCCTGATGAAAAATACTACTCATCTTCAGAAAGCCTAAATCAATTATTGCAATTACAAAATAGATTACTAAATGAAAAATATATTGAATTACATAGTGAAATAAATGGCTATAAAGCCATTATTGATGGAATTTCAAATCGTTTAGTTCATCTAAAAAGATCGACACAGAATAAACAAAATCAAATTAATAGTTTACAAAATCAAATCAAAGACTTACGTACTCTTGCAAATGAAGGCTATATTCCTCGTCATCGTTTTCAAGAGGTTGAACGTGAACTAGCTGAAAACAATAATCATCTCAATGATACATTTGGACAAATAAGTACCTTAGAAAAGCAAAAACTAGAATATGAACAGAAAATATTACAACGCAATGCTAATTTCTATCAATCAGCACGTACTGAACTGAATCAAATTCAATTACAAATAAGTGAAACTGAAAAACAACTCATTATTGAAATGGACAAACTGGCTAACATGCAAATTACTGCTCCTATTTCAGGAACCGTAATGGATTTATCTGTTTTTACACAAGGTGGTGTTGTTAGAACGGGCCAAACGTTAATGGAAGTCGTTCCTCAAGATCATCAATTAATTATTGAAGCACGCTTAGCACCTCACCTAATTGATAAAGTGATCCCAGGTCTCCCTGTTGATTTAATGTTTAGTGCTTTTAATCAAAATACAACACCTAAAATTCCAGGGGAGGTCGCATTAATTTCAGCAGATAGACTCATCGATGAAAGAACAACTGAACCCTATTATCAGGTATTTATTAATGTAAAAGATAATACACTTCTTGTTGGTAATAAAAACAAATTAAAGGCGGGCATGCCTGTCGATGTATTTATTAACACTGGTGATCGTTCATTACTCAATTACCTCTTCAAGCCTGTTTTAGATAGAGTTCATACTTCATTGACGGAAGAATAATGATGCTAATAAAAAAACTCTCTGCCATTATATTTATATGGATGCTAAGTTTTCACACTTTTGCTATCTCATTATCTGATCTCTATTTCTTAGCTGTAAAAAACGATCCCACTTTTAATGCTGCGATAAAAGAACAAGTTGCAGGTAAAGAGTATGAAAATATTGGGTTATCCCAGTTACTTCCTAGTGTACATGTCAATTACCAAAATAATCCACGAAATTGGCAACGTAAAGTTTATCCGATTAATACTCATCAGGGAGATATTCAAAAAACGGAATATCAAAATTATCAAAGTCACTCTATCAGTGCAATTATTAGCCAACCTCTATTTGATTACACCGCATTTAGTGATTACAAATCATCAGTTATACAAACGTTATTAACAGATAGTCGCTATCAAGTAAAATTCTCTGAGCTAGTGATTAGATTAGTTGACCATTATGTTGAACTAGCCTACGCACAAGATAAATTATTATTAAATCTTTCTCAGCAAGAGATTTATAAAAAACAGCTCACTTCTAGCCAACGTTTATTTGAATTAGGCGAAGGAACGAAAACAGATATTTCAGAAATCCAAACACGATTATATTTAACTCAATCTCAATATACTGATATTCAACTTGAACTAGAAAATGCCAAAAATAAGCTAAGTTCAATGATTGGTACTCCCCTTCCTAATGATGAACATATTGCAAAGTTAAATAACCAAAATTTTATATTACAACCCATCACTCCCAATAATTATGAAGCTTGGGAAATAGAAGTAATGCACAATAATCTCAATATTCAAACTGCACGCTATGAAATGGCAATTGCCAAACAAGAAGTCGAAAAAAATAGAGGTGAGTTTTTTCCAACGGTACAGCTCTATGCTTCTTACTCTAATAGTAATTCCGATAGTAATAATACAGTAAATCAAAAATATCAATCCGCTAATATCGGTTTTTATGTCAGTTTACCTTTATTTAATGGTGGGAAAACAACAGCGTCCATGCGTCAATCTACGGCATTGTATCAAATGAGTGCTTTTGAACGAGATGCTATTATTCAGCAAATTACACAAGAGTTGCATCATCAATATCAAATTTGTACGACCAGTAATATAAAACTAAATGCATATGAACAATCTGTTTCCTCTGCTAAGTTACAATTAGACGCGACTCAAAAAAGCTATATTGGAGGGCAACGAACAATGGTAGATGTCCTTAATGCTGAAGAGTTATTATATCGTGCTCAGCAAGATTTGATGAAAGCTAAATATGATTATATTCAAGCTTGGGCATTATTACATCAATATACTAATACACTGGATTTTGAAAAAATAAAGCTCATTGAAGGTTATTTTCAATAGCATTTTAATATAAAGAAAAAAGTCCTACATCATACATAGATATAGGACTTTATATTATAAATAATCATTGATTACTTATTTTAGCTAGCGGGGATCATCACTTCTTTTTAGTACCGTACAACGTTAATACACGGTGAGTAAGAGCAATTGATGCTAGACCGATAAAACATTCAGCAAGAAAAATCAGCATAAATTACCCCCATTCATAAGTACATTTTGTTTGGGCGGGGGTTCTGATAAAGTAAAGTGACTTGTCATATAATGCTTAGCTAACTCCGATTTAATGGACACATTTTAAACCTACCATTAAAACGAAAAAGAGCAAAATATATTTCTCAACAAAATCTATTTTTTAGCTTAGATCACATAAAAACAACACAAAAAATCAAATTTTAGTCATCTCTAAGCTTAAGCTAAATTTCTTCAGCCTTTGATAAAATAAAAATAGAGTTTAATATCAGCTAATTAAAGAAAACAAAAGTTAAATCATCTTGTTTCTCCACAGTAGGTTTTACCTTTAATTGGCTTATAACGGATAATATCTCTTTTCGCTCAGGCCGAACTAAAACAATCGCAATCCCTTGATAGTTATTCTCTTCAATTAAGTTGACCAACTGCTTAATATCATAGTATTTATTTTGCACATCAGGATATGCCAAACCATAAGCTAGCTCCCCTTTTGTCTCCGTTAAACGAATATCTGTACGCTTTAATCCCCATGCGAGTGAGGTTCCAATGCCGACTTCATCCGTTAAAATATAAGGCTTATCTACCAACTCGCTATAATAGTCATTTATCACTTTTTCAGGCGTATTTTTACTTTCAATTTTATGAGGAATGGCATAACCAATAACAAGACTTAATCCAATAGAACAAAATAAAGTTAACAAACGTGTTGATTTAAAGAATGAAATAATTCCCATCATGCTCCATACAAGAAATCCCCCTATCGCCAGCAGTGCTTTATATTGCTCATCGGCTTCATATAGTGTAAATCGAGAGGAATAAAGTGAATAGATAATAATAGAAACACCTATTACTCCAAAAACTGTATTTATTATTGCATTTAGAGTATGAATTTTTTCATTTGATTTACTTTTCAACTCTTCCATGTAGCTCGCAATCAAAATCGATAATGGAACAAAACAAGGCAACATATAAGTTAATAGCTTGCCACTTGAAGCGGAAAAGAACGTAAAAAAGAGAAATAACCAAAATGAAAAATAGAGAGTACCTTTTTTCAAAAAAAGTGCCGATTTAAGTGCACCGAATAAAAATCCCAACCAAGGCAAAATACCTAAAATAACAATAGGTAAATAAAACCATATAGGTTGTGATCTTGCTGATCCTTTTGCGATAAAGCGCTGAACATGTTCAATCCAAAAAAAGTAATGCCAATAATCAGGTGCTTGAAGCGCAACGGATATTACCCAAGGTGCAGCGATAAACAACATAGCCATAAATGCAATAGGGGCATAACAAAGTACTTCTTTAAATCGAGAAAGACTAATTGCCGTAACCACAAAAACTAATGCGGGTAGTACAACAGCAATAAACCCCTTAGTTAAAAAACCTAGCCCACAAAAAATACCCACTAAAACAGAAGTATAAATTTTTGATTTTTTATCTGTTGCCAATAATCCACTTAAAAAATAATACATTGCCACAGTAACAAACATGGTCACAATGGGGTCAAGGATATTATAAGTGCCAATAGACAACACGAGAAATGAAGATAAAAACACTACTAATGCATTAAAAGCGAGCGCTTGATTATGCCAAACTAACAAAGCTACCCGATAAACAAATAGACCTGTTAACAATGTTGAAGTGACAACAACAAGGCGAACGGAAAAATGCCCCGATCCAAATAACCACTGTGCAACACTGTTTAGCCAATAACCTAAAACAGGCTTTTCAAAATAGCGAATATCAAGTAAATAAGGTACAGACCAATTACCTGATGCCAACATTTCTCGACTAATTTCAGCATAACGAATTTCGTCTGGTTGCCACAATAATCGTGTTTCTAAAGGAATGAAATAAGTTAATAATATAAAAATAAAAAGTAGAAACCATTTGTACCTTTCTACAAAATTGACGCTCATACATTCCTCATTAAAATAAAATTCGCCTTACACAAACTAGTACTTAGAAGAGTTATCTTATAAAAAATTCAATTATTATTTATTAATTTATAATTAAATGGTATGTAACTTCTTGATAAAAACAAAATATGCAACCCTTTTGTTTTTATCAAATAATCATATAACCATATAAAAAATATATATTTTTGCTTTTAAAATAATACTTAAATTTATTATTAATCTATTTTTAATAATAAATATTTCTTACTTTATGACTTTGTCAGTAGTTTATTCTTTATTAAAGAATAAACGCTTAGATTAAACAGAAAATCAACAAACAACAATAAATAAAAAAACCAGAATGAACTTATTCTGGTTTTTTTATTACTCGATTTAATTATATTATAATAAATATCTTATTGACTAAACTCTTTAAAAGCGCCCATGGTGTTAGCAGCATACATCACTGAAGGGCCACCGCCCATATAAATAGCAACGCCTAATGCTTCGGCTAGTTCTTGTTCCGTAATACCCAGTTCCACTAATGTTTTAGTATGGAATCCAATACAACCATCGCAACGATTGGCAACAGCAATTGCAATAGCAATCAATTCTTTTGTTTTTACATCTAATGCCCCCTCTTTTCCCCCTGCTTTAGTGGTGCTCATAAAAGCTTTCATCACTTCTGGAATATTTTGAGACAGTGCGCCCATATTATTTGCAATGTCTGTTACTATTTCTTTGTACTTGCTCATTAGCTATCCCTTAGTTAATATATATTTTTATATAATATAAAAATATAATATCAAACAATATAATCTAATCAAGGTAAATTGTGTATGTGTGATCTTTTTTCTTTAAAACAATCTCAAAACAACGAGGTTTACAATGTCAATTATTGATGAATGGGCTGAACGCCATATTGAACAAGCGCTACAAAAAGGTGAGCTATCATCACTTAAAGGTGAAGGAAAACCACTGATCCTTGATGATAATAGCCATGTCCCAGAGTCACTTAGAGCAAGTTATCATTTATTAAAAAATACAGGTTTTTTGCCACCTGAAATGCAAGATAGAAAAGACGCATTATCGCTAGCCGAAATCCTAAGCACGCTAAATGAAACAGGAGAAGAGAAGGAATCACTACAAAAGCGTTTAGCATTACTTGAGTTGAAACTACAACAAGCAGGTTTAGATACTCAATTTTTACATGCAGACTATGCCATTCAACTAACTGAAAAATTGGCAAATCACAAAAAAAGAAATGAGTAAAAAACAAAAAGAATAAAGCCTATACATCCCTGTATAAGCTTCAGGCATAAGCAGATATTTAACCTGCTGTTGGTGTGTAATAGATTGGTGAACCGGGTCCTACTGGTAAATGGAATACAAATACCCATAAATAGAATAAGAGTGACCAACCAATGAGGAAAATGACAGAATAAGGTAGCATCATAGAGATCATGGTGCCAATACCTGTGTCTTTCTTATATTTTGTCGCAACCGCTAATATCAAACCAAAATAGCTCATCATTGGTGTGATGATATTAGTGACAGAATCTCCTATTCGATATGCGGCTTGAATTGTTTCTGGTGCATAACCTGCAAGCATTAGCATGGGGACAAAAATAGGGGCAGTTACCGCCCACTGTGCTGATGCAGAACCAATCATTAAATTAATGAAGGCACAGATTAAAATAAACCCTAAGAACAACAAACCACTTGGCATATCAATACTGTTAAGTAATGCGGCACCTTTAACAGCAATAACCTGTCCTATGTTTGTCCAGCCAAAGAAAGCAACAAACTGAGCGGCAAAGAAAATGATCACTAAATAGAGCCCAAGTGTACTCATTGAATTCGCCATAGCATCAACAATGTCTTTATCGGTACGCATTGTCTTAGCAATCCACCCATAAATAATACCCGGGATTGCGAAGAACAAGAAAATAAAGACAACGATAGATTTTAAGAAAGGTGAGTTACCAATTAGTCCTGTTTCTTGGTTTCTTAATATACCATTTTCAGGAACAACAGTGAGCGCCAAAATCACGCCCATAACAATGAATGTACCTGTGGCAGCCCATAACGCTTTCTTTTCTAGTGGTGTAACTTCTGCTGCATTCCTTAAATCATTTTCTTCTTCATCAAGTTCATTACCGTTATATGGCCCCAATTGAGGTTCAACGATTTTTTCTGTGATGAAGTAACCTAAGAAAGTGATTAGGAATGTACTGACAAACATAAAATACCAGTTCGCTTCAGCACCCACGATATAGGTTGGATCAATAATACGCGCTGCTTGCTGTGTAATACCCGATAACAATGGATCTATCGTACCTAAGAGCAAGTTTGCAGAGTAACCTCCAGAAACCCCCGCAAATGCAGCGGCAAGACCTGCTAAAGGATGTCGTCCCAACGAATGGAAGATAATCGCGGATAGTGGAATTAATACCACATAACCTAATTCAGCAGCAGTATTTGACATAATACCCGCAAATACAATGGCCATCGTGGTCATTTTACGAGGTGCTTTCATGACGACTAAACGCATAACTGCAGATAATAAACCTGCACGTTCGGCAATACCGACACCTAATAATGCCACCAGCACCGTACCTAAAGGGGCAAATCCTGTAAAGTTCGTGACAACATTGGCTAATATGCGACGAATACCATCAGCATCTAACAAGCTAATAATATGAATATAGCCATCTTCTGCACGGCCTTTAGCGCCTTCAGGTCGAGGATCTTGTACTGTTACACCAAAATATTCACCAACCGCTGAAGAGACAAGTAATATAGCAATTAAAATAATAAATAAAATAACGGGATGGGGTAGCGCATTTCCTAACCATTCCACTGTGCGTAGAAAGCGACTGCCTCCCTGTTTTTTTGTTTGCATCATTTATCCTTTTTATAAAAAAACAGAAAATGCACAGTACACAAGCTTTTTTATTATGACTATCTGTTAATACCAATTATTAATAGGTTATTTAAGATAATCATAGGAATAAACAGAGCAAATAAATTATTTATTAAGTTAAAAAACAATAAGATAAAACAAAATAATTCAATTACAAATCACTTATATAAAAACTAATTAATAACATCTAAAATTAAAAAATGTGCACAAGATAACATTTTTTAACATTATTGTGATTATTTACTAACCTTTTATCGCTAGAAATCTCTTGAATAAATACTCAGAAACGATTAAACACTCTGCCAAACCTGATAGTAACGGTTGTAATTACTATTAAAGAGGAAATAATGACAAATAAATGGTCATGACAGGTTAAAATTTTAGCTTTTTTGTAACATTAACTCGTGGTTTTATGGCAGAAATTAAACGTATTAATATGAAAAACATAAAAACACAATAATCTTAAAGAGTAACGATAAAAAAAGGGCAAGGTCTCCCTTGCCTTACCAATCAGGTAATCAATCAAAGAAATACATACACACTAAAACACCAAGTTTAGATCGCACTAGTGGTATGTATTAGTATAAAAAAACATCAGGCGTCGCTTCCGCAATAATACTACTGCGTTTATCAATACGCTGATTTTCAGATGAGGTCTTTGGTATAAAACAGTCTTCAAAAAACCAATAAATAGGCGTATTAAGGTAATTCGCCAACAAAACGAGATAACTTAAATCTATTTTATTCATCCCGCGCTCATAGCGAGAAAATTGCTGTTGGCTTACACCGATTTTCTCAGCAATCTGCACACCGGTATAACCTAATTCTTTACGTTTTTTCTGAATTCTTTTGCCAACTAACGCATTAACATCAATATCTGTAAAATCGTAATTCTTCATATATTCATCCATTATCATGATTAAGGCATTGTTAAAATAATTGAGCCAGAACCAGAGAAATAGCCCGGTGCAACTCGGCCATTGGTGTGTAGAATTGATTTAACCTCTACGGGTATTGTTCCATTTTTAGGTACATTAATAACGGAGCCTTTTTCACCAGGATAACCATCAAGAAATAAATCAGCATAGAGACTGTTATCTGGTCGTAATGGAACTCGGCCACTGTCTGAGCCTGATGCAATAACCAAAACTTTCATTGCTAAGTTACAAGTCACATTAATATTTTGAGCACGAGCTGCATTGTCTAAACTTGCTTCGTCAATATCCCCGTAATTAAGGTTTACAGCTCCTTCCGTTATTTTGCAGGCCCCTACAGGTGGCGGAGCAATACCACATAATGATCCCGGTAATAAGCGTCCATTTGGAGACCATCCCCCTTCCCTTGATTCATAAAATAGCCCGACACATTCTTGGTTTGAGGTCAGTGGATCACCATCATGTCGCGCAGTTCCTTGTATTGGAAAACTTTCAACCCTCATGACCGCATCACGAACCCCCGCTAAATAGCGTTCTTTTTCAACGCGAACAATACTTCTTACCGCAGAACCTGGGGAACCATTTGCATCATGCTTATGGTTAATTGTTATCCAACATTTACTCCATCCATAACAAGGATTTGGGGTATAGGGATCTTCGGGATCCCAACGCTGAATAACATAGGTATAAGTGGCGTGAGCAGGTTCACCTTCAGAATGTGTAATATAAGAAAAAATAGATGCCATCGCAGGCGCTGAAAATAACAAGCCTAATGCGATACATAGAGCCGGAAATCGTTTTAATATCAACATGTAAAACCTCAATCCTACTAATTAGTCATAATTCAAATGGAATGTGGCTATTGCACTAAATGGACCGCGTTTTATGGATTGGTTGGCAATCGCATCCGGCTCACCTTGAATAAAGGCATAAAAATTCAAAATCGTGTCATCTGCATTTAATGAAAGTTTGTCTGTCTCTTTATTAACAGGTAACGCATTTCCATTTTCAGACTCCAATCCAACCGCAATGCCTGCTGCTTGACTACTTGGACTGATAGCTAAAAAGCCTTGTCCTGCCATGGCTTGATTTTCATCACCTTTAAAGGTAATTTTGACACTCTTACCAATCGTTAAATCACACTCAGATAAGCGAATTTGAAATAATTTGCTCGGTGTTCTTTGATACGCATAAAGGTTCTTATCGGGAATATTGCCAAAATCTAATTCAACGGTTTCATCACCCGGTTTTATGGTGCAAGGTTCATCAACTAATATCCCGTGAAAGTACATATTGTCTGGTGCAGAGAACGCAGTTGGTGTTAATCCCATAAATGTGGCTAAACCCAAAACGAACGGGATCGACAATCTTTTTATTTTCATCAATGCGCTCCTATTGGTATTCAGCAAGAAGTGTTGCTGAAACTTCAAATGCACCCTCGGGTAAAGTACTTCCCGGTCTTTTAACAGGTACGGCCTGGATCACCGGTGGCTTATCCGGAGATATCGCAATGCGTTCATTTAATTTAAAAGGCTGACCATCCTGAGTGAGATGAATACCTAAATCGGGAATATTGGTTTGTAATGCAGCCTCGTCAAATTGTGTCTTGGGACCAATAATAGAAAGTCCCAAATCCCAACCTTTTAAATTTGGGTCACACACCAATTGATAGTTCACTGATTCGGTATAATTAATGCCATCCACTTTATGAATACCTACGTTGTGCCCAAAATAGACATCAATCAGTTCGTTATTACTGATAACACAAGGTGGTGGTACTAATAATGTGCCAAATAATTTCATATTTGGTGTGTCAGCACTCATAACAGAGTAAGAATTCAGTAATATAATCAGACACATGTATTTTAATTTATTCATTTTCTGACCTCTCACTGATAATCCACATGCAGTGTGCCACTGGCGACAAAATCACCACCAATTAATGTGGCACTCTGATCACGAACAGGGATCGCTTCTAAATCAGGCAAATTAGGATAGGTAAAATTAATCGCTTTACCTAAATCTAATAGTTGGCCTTTATATAAAATACGCACCCCTAATCCCGTAATATCTGTTTGTAGTGCATTTGAATCGAATCCCGTTGCGCTACCAGTGATATAAACCTTCATCGCATTTGTCGGCATTTTTTGACACGTCGCTGTATAATGAACTGGCTGTTTATAATTGGTGCCATCAATACGCGTGCTCATCACCTCGCCAAAATTTACCTCAATCATTTTGCCGTCATTGATCAAGCAAGGCGGTGGTGCAATAACATTTCCAGTAATATTGATATAAACAATTCCAGGAATAGCATTGTTCACCGCTCTCGCGGGTAAATTCGCAACAGCAGTAAAACTTAGGCCTCCAGTAAATGTTGCCAGAATAAAAATCAACACTGCTTTGCTTGGGCTAAACCGCTGTTCCATTTTCATAAAATAGACCTATTTAGTATCCTGCTGATGTTTCTGTCACTTTGCATTCATTGCCATTGCAGCTAAATTTCATCTGTGGACGTCCACCATAATCATTGATGTAACTTAATACTGGTGATGCACCAAATGCAGAGGCATTTAGATTTATCGTTCCTGTGCTTTTAGGTGCTATCATTAATGGCTGAAAACCATCAAGGCTTTTTCCTTGTAATCCCGTTAATCCATCAACCAATGTCACATAATAAGGTGTCGGGTTATTCACTTCGTAACGATCCCCTTTTTTGGTTAAGATGATTTTTTCTTGCCAAGGATGAGTCAAATCTGTTTGAGTGGCATAAATCGCTGCTGGGCGATAAAACAATTTAATTCGTGTTTGTAATGCAATTTGCAACACATTGGGTTTGTCACTGCGAGGTGGGATCTCACGCAAATTAAAATAGAAAACGCTTTCTCTATCTTGGGGTAACTTGGCAATATCTGGCAATGACTGCACTTTTACTTGGCTTTTATCACCAGGTTCAATACGTTGGATCGGTGGTAAAACCAGCAATGGAGAATCGATACGTTCCCCATTCTCATTTTCCATCCAACCTTGTGCCAAATAAGGTAATTCTTTATTTTGATTACTGACATTTAAGCTAATCGATTTATCCGCACCATTGAAAATGACGCGAGTTCTATCTAAAGCAATCGCAGCAATGGCTTGACTAGTAAACATCATTCCAGTTAATAAAGTGGTTGTTACAACAAATAAGCGCTTTAATAACATCATTTTAAATTACTCTTTTTGTCTGAAATTATTTTTATCTTTCCCTTTTTCCTAACCTTATTTAGTGATCAATTGAGGTTGAGGTAAGGGTTCGGTTCTTGGATTAGAGGTTGATGGCGCGATATCGCCATCACCACAGGTCAGCAAAAATGAAGAGAGGACTTGCCCTTCAACTAAGGCAGGAATGCGGACTTTACACTGTTCTTCTCCATTCCAACGCACACTTAATACATCACCAGTATTAATACCTGTCAGATAAACATTTCCGCCATCATTCACAATACCCAACTCACGTCCTTTCTCTGTTGTCACAGTGGCGCCAAACGGAGGATTAGAACCATCTTTCAAGCGAATAACAGCCATCGCTTTTTGTCCTGAAACCACATCAAAATGACGGTAACCTATAGCACCTTCAGTGAGTGTTAATTGTTGAATTGAGCGTAATGCTTCAACATTATCTGGCATTTGATCAAGGTCGATACTGGCACTACTACGATAGTAATCATTGATATCAGGCAATACTGCTTTACCAAAAGCATTAGTACGAGTAATAGCACCGATACTTTTCACTGGTACATCAGAAATACCATCTGTATCAATAAGTAAACGAGTACTACCTGTACGACTGGTACGGTGTAAAGCACCACCTTTTGGTGTAATTGTTGCTCCACCTTGTAGTGATAATGTTGCAGAAGTGTATTCACCAGTAATATGGCTCGCACTGGCTGTCACTAATGCGGTATCGGCATAATGCATGAGATAAGCATCTGCTGATGGCTTACCATTACTGCTTAAACCCGCACCAACACGATAGCTACTATTGTTATCAATACGATCGTAATAGCTGACATTATGTGAATTACCGTGTTTATTGATCACAGTGTTATAGCTAATTGTTGCGCGATCACTCCAAGGCATACTGACATTCATATAAACACCATTATCATTAGTGCCATTGAATTTATTACGAAATGCCGACAAACTGAGATTGATGTTTTTAAAATCACCAATATCCATTGTTTTTGCTAACGACAAGTTATAGTTATCGTTATTAGGTTTATTCCAATAAGTTTGATGGCTATAGTTTAAGTAAGCACTTAATCCCCATTCAGGAAATTGCTTACTGAACATAATGGTGTACAGTTCTTTATTGTTATCTTCTTCACCATCACGATAACGACGGTCTAAATACTGATTCATACTCATAAAGTCACGCTCAGAGAATCGATAGCCTGCGAAGGTTACTTGGCTATTTATTTCTTCAAAGCGTTTTGAGTAACTTAAACGATAAGAACCACCGTGATAACGTTTATTATCACTTGGGATTTTGGCCCAAGAGTGTGTGGCATCAAAAGAGATAGCACCAAACATCATTAGATCACGGCCAATACCAGCAGACACTGAGTTATAGTCGCCAGACACTAATGAACCACCATAAAGTGACCAACCGTTACTAATCCCCCACGAGAACTCACCCATACCAAAAACGGGGCCTTCTGTGTTGCGATTCATATCAGACGGTTTACCCGCAGATAGCTTATACTGCACTCGTCCAGGGCGTGTTAAATAAGGAATACTCGCTGTATCCATTTGAAATTCTTGGACTGAGCCATCTTGCTCTTCGACACGAACATTTAATTTGCCACTCACCGCATCATTAATGTCTTGAATTCGAAACGGTCCCGGTGCAACTTGTGTTTCATAAATTACACGACCTTGTTGACTGATGGTGACTTTGGCATTTGTTTTCGCAACACCAGTAACTTCAGGTGCATACCCCCTTAAATTAGGTGGTAACATGTTGTCATCTGTGGATAAATTAATCCCAGTAAAGCGGAAGTTATCAAAAATATCAGAACGCGAGAAGGTTTCCCCCATAACAAGACGAGCACCCAATTGGGTGATTGCTCTATAAAGATAGAGTTGGTTCCATTTCCAATTATTTTCAGTACTATCAGGAAGACCCGTTGTGTGCTGATAGCTCGCTTGCCAATCAGCACGGAAACGCCAAACCCCCAGGTTTGCTCCCACGGTTCCTAAGCCTGTCACTTGTTGACGTTGTTTCCCTTTAGCAGGGTCTGTCACGTTAGCATTGACGTTATAGTCAAAAAGTACTCCAGATATACCGTGATCCCAACGAGAAGGTGGATCCCAGTTTGGTGCTGAATATTCAAGATAAGCTTGAGGAATAGTCAAAATAAGATTGCCACTTCCCAAGCTTGCACTTACCGTCATTCCTGGAATGGACGAGATATCAAGGCAACTTCCATTATCTTGATATTTAACTTTTTCAGCCCATTCAGGTTTGAGCCCTATTTGATGGATCAATTCTGGAGGCAAGCAAGGTTCACTACCTTTAGGATCATTGGCAGGCACTACATAACTAATATTATAAAGTTCAGGGAGTTCATTATTATTAACACGAACAACAAACTCATATCGGCCAGGCATAATATAGCCTGCACGAGAGAAATCTGATAAGTCAATATTTTGCTTATCTTTTAGATCCAGAATATCGGCATTAAATTCAATATCACTATTTGCTAAAGCTGAACTTGAAATACTGGAAGCCCCAGTAAGAATTAAATAGATCAGTACAGCAACAGGCCGAATAGTATGTTGTTTTTTCTTTTTTCCCGTCCCTAAACCAACGGTTTTGAATGATCTCGCCATAAATTATCCAACCCGATCCATTTAATAGTATTCCAGCTTAAATCGCAGCGTTGTACGGTAATTCCCTGCTTTGGGTATTTCGTTATTTTTGACTATTCGCGCTTGATAAAGTAACGCCATTGATTTCGAATCAATACCAACAGGAGGCAATGGTTGCCCTGGAATAGCTTGTCTACCATAACGATCAGCTATCGCTAATGACGCACCTCTTGCTTCACCAGAAAGTGCAAAATTACCATTTTCGTTAGAAGGTCCTTCAAACGTTGCAATAAAACGAGGGTTGTCCGCTTCCTGACCTTTTTGTTCAATTAGCGTACATTCCGTTAATCTGATAGAAAAATACTCAATAGGCCCTTGTCCTTCAGTCACTAGCATTGGAATAGACACCGTTGTCAGTGGAATAACTTGTTCACCACTTCCTGCTGCAATCGTACAAGAGGGTTCTAAGATAGAACCTGAAAGATTAAGTACCCCAAATCGCTGATGCATGTTTTTATCTTGTTTTACATCACTTGCTATTACCGATGTTGTCAGTAAGCTGGCAATAAGGCATAGCCATAGTGGTGTCATCTTGCGATTCATATTTTTCTCCGTAAGAAAAAAATCGTTTAAAAATAGACACAGGAAATAAAGCTCTGTACATCCCTGTACAGAACTTATTTTTTCTTACTGATAAGTCAGTGCGAAAGTTGCGATTGCAGTGAAGTCACCAGGAACAGCAGCTTCTGCAGAAGAACCTTGTAAGTAAGCAGCAAAGTTCAGATCGTTATTACCATCACGTAAGTTTTGAGCAGCACTTGGTGTGCCTAATTTGATTTGTTTACCACCCGCATCAGTGATAACAACAGCAGCATTTTTAGCGATACCTTCAATACCTAAAGAGCCTGCTAAAATGTCTGCATCTTCTGAACCAGTGAAGGTTGTTTGAACTGTTTTATAAGTTTCAGTTGTGCAATTTTCTAAAGAAATTTTAAAGTCACGAGAATTACTACGACCACCATCTTTTAATGCAGCAGTAGAAATTTGACCTAATGGAACTGTTTGATTTTCTGTATCTGGAGTAATTGAGCAAGGAGCATCAATAATTGAACCAACAAATTTAACAGTACCGTGACCTTGATCAGCAGCAAATGCAGAACCCGCAGCAACAGATAAACCTAAGCCAAGAACTAACGCTAATTTATTTAATTTCATCTTTTTGTTTCCTAAAATATAAAGGACGAAGACATTAAAAATAATAAATTCATTAGGAATGAATTATTCCTAATTGAATGACTCATTTATTGAGTTTTTGAATTTTGGTATACTTTTGCCCGCCCTAAACGAAATTAAATATCGTTAGAAACAAAACAAAATACACCAAATTGTTTTGTTAAAAATTTTCATCTCGAAATTAAACGTATTTAGATAATCAAACTTTAAATGACAGAAAAAGAGTTTATAATTCTAAGTGCAAATACTATAATTTGTGAAAAAAGTAAAAAAAATTATTTCTGGATTTTAAACAAAGTAACCAATCGTGTTTGTTTTTTAGAATTATGATAAATATCAATATGTTAAATAAATGAAGATATGTGATTAACATTAAATTTGACTTAAGTGAGAAGCCAGAGAATAATAGTAAACAATTTGGTGTATTCTGTTTATTTCTCTAAAGATGACCAAACTCCTATCAATAGTCATTTTTCACTTTTTTATCAATCACTTTCATTTTCTAAAAACAAATAAACTTTCAATAAACTTGTTTAAAATGAACAAGTAAAAGTAAATGCATAAAAAAAACACAACTCTTTATTGATGTATATTACTTGTTATAGTGATGCACCAATTGACGTTTGTTCCTTGTTATCTCATTGAAAAGGTTATGAAAATGAAGCAACGAAAGTTTCTTACACGTTTTGAGATCAATTCTATTTTGAAGCAAGCAAAGGAAGGCCGGTATCCAGAAAGAGATTACTGCATGTTTTTAATGTGTTTTTTACATGGATTTCGCGTGAGTGAGTTATGCAGATTAACCTTAAGCGACATTGATTTAGAAAGTCGAATACTCTATGTCAGGCGCTTAAAAGGGGGGTTATCAACAACACAACCAATTATAGAAGAGGAATATGAAGCATTAGTTAACTGGTTGAAAAAAAGGGAAACATGGCGAGAATCAGATTCAGAATGGGTCTTTTTATCCCAAAAAACAGGTCCAATCTCTCGTCAACAAGTATACGGATTACTACGCCGTTTAGGTAAAGATGCTAATGTATCCATTTCTCCTCATCCCCATATGCTACGCCATGCATGTGGCTATGCACTAGCAGATTTAGGTAGAGATACCCGTTTAATTCAAGATTACTTGGGACATCGAAATATTTCACATACTGTTATCTATACTGCAAGTAATTCAAAATGTTTTGTTCACATTTGGGATGCAAGGAATTAACAAGTAGTGTTTAATTAATATACTCGCTGAAAATTAATACACTAAATAGAGTAGGCTATACTTTTTCAATAAGAATAAAGTTAATTTTAATATAATTAAGAAAATTAGGAATTGTTTTATACTAAATAAATAATCACGATTATTGTTATTAATAATCTTTCTCTAATTAAAGAGTAATTCAATATTAGTATTCTATTTTTGATTATCTTTATTTGAGAGAAATAAATTTAATATCAATCTTTATTTATTAATAATACTAAACATTCTTTGTTTGATTTTTAATCAAAAAAATAAGGATCTTATTTAAAGAAAAATTCCATTCTTAAAATTTTTATTCATTTGCATTTCATGCACACGCTATCATATCTCACTATCCCCTACATAATTGTTTGGGGATAGTTATGTAATTATTTCGTGTAACGCCTTGTTATCCTTTCACACAAACTACCTGTCTTAGAGTATGAACAATTTCAACTAATGATGATTGTGCCTTCATAACAGCGTCAATGTCCTTATAAGCCATTGGAATTTCGTCAATGACATCTTTATCTTTTCGACATTCCACATGCGCTGTAGCTCGAATTTGGTCTTCAACACTAAAAGCTTTTTTCGCAGCCGTTCGACTCATTACGCGTCCGGCACCATGACTACATGAACAGAAGCTTTCGGCATTTCCTTTTCCTCTTACAATAAAGCTCTTAGCCCCCATTGAACCTGGAATGATCCCCATTTCACCACGCTGCGCTGAAACAGCCCCTTTTCGTGTTACCAGTACTTCCTCACCAAAATGCATTTCCTTTTGCACATAGTTATGGTGACAATTGACAGCTTGTTGCTGTGTCGTGAAAGGTTTAGCAATTTGTGTTGATAATGCAACTAACACGCGTTCCATCATGATTTCTCGATTATGTCGCGCAAAATCCTGTGCCCATTCGACCGCTTCTATATAGTCATCATAGAAAAGTGTTCCTTCTTTTAAGTACGCTAAGTTTTTATCTGGCAAATTAGCGATATGTTCTCTCATATCGTCTTGCGCCATTTGTATAAATAACGTACCAATCGCATTACCAACACCACGAGACCCACTATGTAGCATTACCCAAACGTTATCCGATTCATCAAGACACAATTCAATAAAATGGTTTCCTGTTCCTAACGTACCGAGATGACGATAGTTATTGGTATTACGTAAACATGGATACTTATCGGTTAAAGCGTTAAAACGCCCTTCAAGCTGTTGCCAATGTTGATCGACAATATTAGGTGGCTCCTTCCATGAACCACGATCATTCCCTGAATGATAACTTGTTCTTCCATGAGGAACGGCTTGCTCTATTGCCGTTCTTATGGCAAATAAATTATCAGGTAGATCATTTGCGTGTAATGATGTTTTTACGGCAATCATTCCACAACCGATATCCACACCAACAGCGGCAGGAATAATCGCCCCTTTGGTTGGAATAACACTCCCTATTGTTGAACCTTTACCTAAATGAACATCAGGCATGACTGCCATATGTTTAAAGATAAATGGCATCTTGGCGGTATTAATAAGCTGCTTTAGAGCATCTACTTCAACAGGCACACCATTCGTCCACATTTTTATTTCAGCAGTCCCTGCTTCTTTTACTATTTGGTGATCCAATATCATGCTTGTGCTCCTTTAATTTGGACTAATCCGTTTAATACTTGATCTAAACCGCCATAAACGGAGATCTTATCAATACGTTCTGCAATACGTTCCACCGTTTCTAGCTCTTTTAGTCGTAAAGCGACCGGGTTATTTTCCATCACTTTCGCGGTATTTAATAAAGAACGTGTTGCCGATGTCTCTTCTCTTCGACGAATAACATTAGCTTGTGCTGATTTTTCCGCTTCAACGACTTGCGCTAAAATCGTTTTCATTTCACCGGGTAAAACGATATCTTTTACCCCTAATGAAGCCACTTCAATACCATATCCTTGAGTGACTTCACTGATTTTTTCACTGACTAAACTATCTATCAGGCTTTTATTTTCTAATAATTCATCAAGCGTCCTTGTTCCTACTGCTTCACGTAAAGCAAATTGCAACTCTTTATATAAGAACTCCAACGGTGAAGTTAGTTGTTGATATGCTAAAAGCACCTCGCTATAACGCCAGTTAGCTGATAAATTAATACGCAGTGTCACTTTGTCTTTCGTTAGGATCTCCTGCCCACTAACATCCAGTGTTTGTAAACGCATATCGACTACTTCAACATCCACTTTATGCTGATAACGCCAATAGCCTTTTGATCCTGGTGGCAATAAAGCTTGCGTTTCACCGTCGATTCGAATAATACCTGCGTGCCAAGCAGGTATATCCACATTGAGTACCCCTTCGCTTCCCTTTATGACTTGATTTCGTAATTTGGGATGCTGAAGTTTTTTCATCAATGTTGCAGATACTTCAAGTTCATCGATAGATACAATTTCCAAATAACGGTCAGCATAACGCCAATATAAACGTCGCGTTCCCGGCGCTAAGATCTCTTTTAAAGAGCCGTTTTCATATAAAAGACCAATTTCTTCATCCGATAACACGATATCAAAACCATACTCAGTCACCCATTGAGGATAATATTGACGCAAAAATTCTGCTTTCTCACTTTCTAATGCCCCACCATTTAAAGGGAAAATATCCGCACTGAGCTGACGCCCTAAATCAAAAAATTTATGTTCACCTGCCATTAGCACATCAATATACTCATCTCTTTTCTTTAGAAGTGCTAATTGCCCCTGTTTTACTACTATTGTTGTTTTTATCATTTTTCGTTCCTTCTTCTTTTCTTCTTTATATCGTGCAATTTATCGTAACTTACTTTTCCACGGGCAAGCTTTGCGAAACTGAAAGGTAAACAAGAGAGGAACGATACTTTGTTTGTCTCTTCTTCTGCTTTCAACCCGGCTCAGCTACTGGTGGATAAGTAAGGTGACGGTACTGCTGTCACAACGGTTTTTTATCGTTAATTTTACATTTGGATTTGTAATGGTTTTGGTGTCAGGAATCGAACCTGAAAATAACCCTCTTCACCTACAGAGTCTCGATGTGGAGGAACACATTTGGATAACACCACAGCGTGTTCTTTATGTGCCTACCAGATTTAAAATCTGCTCAAGACAGTCATAACATTGCCAATATCGTGCCAATTTTTAAAACACACAAAAAATATTTTTAATTTATTGTTTTTATTGACAAAAATATTTGAATGCCTATTTTTAGATATTTACCTATTAAATTAAAAACAACAGATCACTATCTTTTTATCTATATATTTATAAAAATAGATAAAAAGATAAGTAGGGATAACTTAATGAAACGTAAAGTCGTGATTGGTGTTTTAGGCACAACATTAGATAAAAGAGGCAAAAGCCATAAAAGGTGGAACTCATGGCGCCCAACAATTTCCATTTGTCATCAAAAGGATTTCCCTGTTAGCCGATTAGTGATGATCCACCAGCCTAATGACACAATGCTAGCATCTAAAATTACACAAGATATCCATACTATCTCGCCTAATACTGAGGTGTGTCCTTATGAAATTGCTATTTGTGATCCGTGGGATCTTGAAGAGGTTTACAGCCATTTTCTTGATTTTGCAGTAAATTATCCATTTGATACTGAAAATGAAGAATATTATGTGCATATCACAACGGGAACACATATTGCTCAAATTTGTTGGTTTTTACTGACAGAAGCACATTACTTACCAGCAAAACTATTACAAACCTCTCCCTCCTCTAAAGTAGACAATAAAGACGGTGTCAAAACCATACCGTCAGCCACAGGCAGTTATGCTGTTATTGATCTCGATTTAAGTCGTTATACAAAATTAACGAGCCGATTTGAACACTACCATAAAGAGTCACTCTCTTTCTTAAAATCGGGGATTGCCACACGTAATGAACGATTCAATACCTTAATTGCTCAAATTGAACGAGTCGCATTGCGCTCTTTTGCCCCCATTTTATTAACAGGCCCAACCGGTGCAGGAAAATCATTTCTTGCTCAACGTATTTATGAATTACGGCAATCTCGCCATTTTGTAAAAGGGCGTTTTATTGCTGTTAACTGTGCAACATTGCGTGGTGATAATGCCATGTCTACCTTATTTGGCCATGTCAAAGGCGCATTTACAGGCGCATTACAAGCAAGACAAGGATTATTAAGAGAAGCCGATAAAGGGATTTTATTTCTGGATGAAATTGCAGAATTAGGGCTTGATGAGCAAGCGATGTTACTGAAAGCAATAGAAGAAAAATCGTTTTATCCGTATGGCTCAGATACTGAAGTACAAAGCGATTTCCAGTTGATAGCAGGTACACATCGAAATATGGATAAGCACATTAAGGAAGGGCTTTTTCGCGAAGATCTCTATGCAAGGATTAATATGTGGTCTTTTTCACTACCAGGATTAGTCGATCGCAAAGAGGATATTGAACCCAATATTGACTATGAACTACATCATTTTGCAACACACTATCAAAAAGCGATCCGCTTTAATTCAGATGCAAAATCTCACTATATTCGGTTTGCTACATCTGAGCAGGCATTATGGCGTGGTAATTTTCGTGAACTAAGTGCGAGCATAACGCGAATGGCAACACTTGCCGAAAATGGTCGTATTACTCTAACACTTGTTGAGGAAGAAATTGGCCGTTTAAAACATAATTGGGGAATAAGCTCTTCTTTATTAAAGGACTCGGATATCGATCTTTTCGATCTCAGTCAACTGAATACGGTTATCCAAACTTGCCAGCAATCATCAACGCTCTCAGAGGCTGGTAGAAAACTTTTCGCTGTATCAAGGCAAAACAAAAAACAACCCAACGATGCCGATCGCTTACGCAAATACCTTGCAAAATTTGGCTTAAGCTGGGAACAAATTCAACATGGAGAATAATATATCATTATGGAGCTTATCTTCTTAGGCACTAATGCAGGTGTACCTTCTAAAGATCGTAACGTCACCAGTATGGTACTTGATTTACAAAATAAACAAAAAAGTATGTGGATGTTTGATTGTGGTGAGGCCACACAGCATCAGATATTGCATACCCGCGTGAAATTACCGCGTTTAAATAAAATTTTTATTACCCACTTACATGGTGATCATATTTTTGGTTTGCCAGGATTACTGTGTAGTCGTTCAATGGGAGGAACTGAGACTCGCTTAACGGTATATGGCCCTAAAGGTATAAAAGCCTTTATAGAAACAGCCCTGACATTAAGCCAATCTTATCTGACTTATCCTCTTGATATTATGGAAATAGAAGATGCTGGTTTTCTTTTTGATGAAGAAGGCATAAAAGTCAGTTGTGAAGCGCTTTCTCATCCCGTTCCTTGTTTTGGTTATCGCTTAGAAGAAAAAAATAGTCCGGGTAAACTCGATGCCCAGAAGCTAAAAGCTGAAAATATTCCGACTGGCCCTTGGTTACAAGATTTAAAACAAGGTAAAACCATTACATTGCCAGATGGAAGAGCCATTGATGGCAAAGCGTATATTGGCCCCGAAATAAAAGGACGATGTATTGCTATTTTTGGTGATACGCAACCCACACCAAATGCATTAAATCTTGCCAATAATGCAGATGTCATTGTGCATGAAGCAACGTTCAAGCATGAAATGGCAGAGCAAGCAAATAGCCGTGGGCATTCAACAACAGTACAAGCAGCAACGTTAGCAAAAAACGCGAATGTCAAAAAGTTGATTCTTACGCATATTAGTAGCCGTTATTTACCAGAAGATTATGTTGAGTTACTCAAAGAAAGCCAACACGTTTTTAGCCATACGGAAATTGCGTCTGATTTTGCCATTTTTAGGTTGTAGCTTTACAATCACACAGTAACAATAGCGACATGATGTTGCCGTTGTTACTCTACACAAAGCACAGGAGCATCGCTTGTATTTTCGTTAATGCTCCTGCAGTGATGCGGTACGTTTTATCTTGCCATCTTGCAAAATAAAGTTCACTTTTCCATCCCAAAACTCAGCTAAAAAAACATCTTCAGGTTTATCAATATGTTGTTTTTTCATCTCTTCTTGTAACCATGCTTCATCTTTTTCTATTTGTACTAATTCTGAAGTACGAATAATGCCGTCTTTCATCACAATCAAGGAAGGCATTTTTGCCCCATCACACACTACGGTGATTTGTCCGTCAGGTTCGATTTGTGCGTAATTAACTTCTTGAAATGTATGAATACCTTGAGCATGAAGACGTGAAGTAATATTAAGAATATCTATTTTATTTTTCTTTTCCGTAATATTTTCCATAATAAATTCCCCCTTCTTTATTATGGGAATGGGGTTTCCAATCGCAACTGCACGAAAAAAATTGAATCGTTTGCTGATATAATTGAGCAAAGAAATAAAACAAACACCAATTAAAAAGACAGTAATATATTGATAAAGAGGAATAGCATCCGTATAGATCACCCCTCCCATAATTCCCCCCAGAACAAAATTACCAATAAAATCAATGGGAGTTAATTGAGAAAGTTGTGTTTTACCTGATAAATTCATATGAACTAATATAATAGTGAAACCAATAATAAATTTAATAATAACCAGAAAGTAATATTCCATTTGTATCTCACATTTTCAATAATGTCTGCCCTCATTATTATAAAGCAGAAAACGCTATCCTGATAAAATTCAAATTATTTTTCATGATATTTGACTAAGAAGAAACACTTAATATACTTAAGGTTTGTTGATTTTAAGACTGACACTATACTTATTACGATAGTTTGACTGTAATATCTTACTATCAGCGTAATAGCTTCTCGCCTTTTCTACTACTTACGCGGGATATCACTGAATTGTTTTTGAACACACATTTTGGAGAAAAAAATGAATAAAAAACTACTTACTTCATTGGTTCTAGCGGGTCTTGTTACTATCACAGCAGGCTGTGATGATTCATCTAAAAAAGTGGATGAAGGTATTGATAAGGCAAAAGAAACAGCAACTCAAGTCACTGAAACAGCGCAAGATAAAGCCAACGAGTTGACAGAGCAAGCAAAAGATAAAGCAACCGACTTGAAAGAGGATGCATCAGCAAAAGCTGATGAATTATCACAACAAGCTCAAGAGCTCAAAGATAAGGCAGAACAAAAAGCTGCAGAATTAAAAGCACAAGCTGATGAAAAAACAGATGCGCTAAAAGAGAATATTTCACAAAAAACAGATGAATTAAAAGATACAAGTGCAACAAAAGTGGAAGAGATCAAACAAAGTCTAGAAGCTGAAAGTAATAAACTCTCTGAAAAAGCTGCGGAGCTAAAACAAGACGCCAGCAAAACAGCTGATAACCTAATGCAAGAAGCTGACAATAAAGTTGATCAGCTAAAAAGTGATGCTTCAAAAACAAGTGGCGATATAAAGCAACAAGCTCAAGAGACAGAAAATCAAGCACTTGATAAAGCTGATCAATTGACCGATCAAGCAAAACAAAAAATTGATGATTTAAAAGCTGAGAACAAATAATCAGATTTCAGAATTTTTGATGAATTGAAAGCCAGTGGTTCTCCACTGGTTTTTTTTGTGCAAAAAAAAGACAAGGGTTGATCGATTAAGCAAAAAATGTAACCATGTTATCCTTTTTTCAACAGGAGAAACCTATTAAAGAGCGAAAGCACTTATATCACAACAATAGTAATTAATTGATTTTAAATATAGTTTTCTTCACCTTACGGAAAAAACAATTTATTTCCGTTCTTTTATAAAATATCAGATTGATTTGATATTTTATTCAAATTTTCTTATGAACTTTTCTTTTCTGATAACGTAAGCAATCAGATAGTGGAAAGTTTATTTGTAGGAAGATAACAAAAAATAGGTTAACTATGAGTCAACAAAACGATATAACCCCTCAAAAAGTTAGGATGAAAATTAATCCTCCCGTTTTTTATACATCAGCGCTGTTAATTTTATTGGTCGTTGGCTTCTCTGCGTTATTTCCAGAGCTGGCTAATGATAAATTAGGTCATCTTCAGGAAAACCTCTTCACGAATGCAAGTTGGTTCTACATTCTAGCCGTAGCATTGGTTTTGCTGAGTGTGACTTATTTAGGTCTTTCCCGTTTTGGTCAAATAAAACTAGGTCCCGATCATGCACGCCCTCACTTTAGCTATTTTGCCTGGTTTGCCATGCTCTTTTCTGCGGGAATGGGTATTGGATTAATGTTCTTTGGTGTGGCTGAACCCGTCATGCATTATTTAATGCCTCCTACTGGCGATGCCCAAACCATAGAAGCAGCCAAAGAAGCTATGCGACTTACTTTTTTCCACTGGGGATTACATGCATGGGCTATTTATGCCATTGTCGCTTTAATCTTGGCTTTTTTCTCTTATCGCCATGGTTTGCCATTAACATTACGTTCAGCACTTTATCCTATTATTGGTGATCGCATACATGGCCCTATTGGCCATGCTGTAGATATTTTTGCTGTTATGGGAACGGTATTTGGTGTTGCAACCTCTCTGGGTTTTGGTGTTTTACAGGTGAATGCCGGTTTAAATCACCTTTTTGGTGTTCCGATTAATCCAACTGTTCAAGTTATTTTAATTGTTGTAATCACGGCTCTTGCTACTATTTCCGTTGTGTCTGGATTAGAAAAAGGGATCCGCTTTTTATCCGAGCTCAACTTAGGTTTAGCCGTTATTCTTCTTTTATTAGTGATCATTCTCGGCCCAACAGTATTGATATTAAAATCATTTGTTGAAAATACTGGTGGATATTTATCTGAAATTGTGAGTAAAACCTTTAATCTTTATGCTTATGAACCAAAATCGAGCGATTGGTTAGGAGGATGGACACTACTTTATTGGGGTTGGTGGTTATCATGGTCCCCATTTGTCGGTATGTTTATTGCTCGTATTTCTCGTGGCCGTACTATCCGCGAATTTGTTGTCGGTGTTCTGTTTGTTCCTGCTGGCTTTACTTTACTTTGGATGACAGTGTTTGGTAACACAGCAATCCATTTAATCAAAGACAAAGGTGCCGAAACACTTGCCAATATTGTGCAACAAGATGTTTCCTTGGCTTTATTTGAGTTCTTAAACTATTTTCCATTTTCAACCGTATTATCCTTTGTTGCGATGCTGATGGTCATTGTATTTTTTGTAACATCTGCGGACTCTGGAGCTATGGTTGTAGACACGTTAGCATCAGGGGGAGATAGTGAAACACCTGTATGGCAACGTATTTTCTGGGCTGCCTTAATGGGTATTTCAGCCATCACCTTATTATTAGCGGGTGGATTAACGGCACTTCAAACTGTTACGATTGCAAGTGCATTACCTTTCTCTATTGTATTACTCGCTTCTATTTATGGGTTAATAAAAGCACTAAGAGTTGATGTGTATAAACGAGACAGCCAACAGTTAACTACGATTGCACCACCAGCAAGCCGTAATCCAATTCCTTGGCAACGTCGTTTAAGAAATATTGCTTATTTTCCAAAACGTTCCCATGTAAAACGTTTTATGGATGAAGTAATTCAACCTTCAATGGAAATGGTCTCTGCTGAATTAAGCAAACAAGCAACTCAATGCTATATACATAATGAAGAAGATGATCGCATTGGCTTCGAAGTCGATTTAGGCGATGACATGAATTTCTTCTATGAAGTTCGTCTGCGTTTTTATACCCAACCAGCCTTTGCTTTAGCTGGATTAAGTGATGAAGAAAGAGACGAAGAACATAAATATTATCGTGCGGAAATCCACTTAAAAGAAGGTGGACAAGATTACGATGTCATGGGTTGGACAAAAGAACAAATCATTCACGATATTCTTGATCAGTATGAAAAACACATTCACTTTTTACATGTGTTAGGTAAGCAATAATTTTATCTACATGAAAAAGCAAAAAAGGAGATGCTCTAGCATCTCCTTTTTATTATCAATCAACTCTCAATCTTTTATTTTTCTGAACGTTCTACACTATCTGAATTAAGTGCCATCAGCTCTTTTAATAATCCTGATAACTGTTGTAACTTTTCAGTTGAAAACTTTTGCTCAAGTAATTGATAACCTTCTTCAATTTTAGGTTGAATTTTATCGTATAAGTTCTGACCGTTGGTAGAAAGTGAAACAAAAAGCTTTCGTTGGTCACTAACGGGTTTTAGTCGACAAATAAGCTCATCTCTTTCCATTCGAATAAGAATACCCGTTAAACTTGGTCGAAGAATACACGATTTTTGTGCTAATTCGTGAAAATCAATAGAACGCTTATCAGCAAGCACTCGAATAATCCGCCATTGTTGTTCTGTCAGATTATGCTCTTTAAGAACAGGTCGAAAAAACCCCATCGCAGATTCCCGAGCTTGCAATAGCGCGATAGTTAATGATTCATGCATAATCAAGAAGCTCTTTATATGGTGCTATAGGTGAATGGACGAAAAATCACTCAGTATAGACAGTGAAAAAGTACCGCTATTTATGGTTTATAAAAATGACTATATTCTAAGAATAAACTATTTGTTACAATTATTCATATTAACAAATAAATAAAGTTGACTCAATTTTTGCAATTTTATTCTCTTTGTGCAATTTATCACCCTTTCCTTTTATTGATTTTAACTCCTCTTTTCACAACCATTTGGCTTATCTGCAATTATTATTAGTTTGCAATTTGTGTTATTCCTCTCTCAATCAAAAAAAGTCGCCTAATTTACCTATTACCTTAGCGATAAATTAGGAATAATAATCATAGCGATAAGGTTGACTCACGTTTTTTTGAGATAAAGTTAACAGGTTGTAACAAAGAAAGATTGCTATCTTTGTTTATGCGCGGTAGCGTTACGGCTTTAAACTCGTGTAGCAAAGAAACCAGCGTTCATAACAACTTTGTTAAGCGAAGTCGTTAGAACATGTTTTAACGACCTTAACTAATCATTATTTTAAGTGAAGACGCCCACAGACGAGAAGTCTGGCAGTAGGAGTAGAGAATGTCTGAGGAAAAACAGGCTAACCCACTTTTTCGGGATGCAATGGCAAGCTTAGGTGCTGCGGTCAATATCGTTGCAACAAATGGCCATGCTGGGTGCTGTGGTTTAACCGCAACAGCAGTATGCTCAGTGACTGACACCCCACCAACCGTGATGGTTTGTATCAACAGTAAAAGTCAGATGAATACCATTTTTCAAGAAAATGGAAAATTAAGCATTAATATATTGAATCATGAACAGGAAGAAATGGCCTGTCATTTCGCCGGAATGACTGGGCTTGCGATGGCAGAACGTTTTACCCAACCAGGATGGCAAAACGGTCAATTACAACAACCGGTATTAACAAATGCACTCGCCTGCTTAGAAGGCGATATTTATGATGTTCGCCAAGTTGGCACACATTTTGTTTATATGGCTGAAATTAAAAATATTGCTGTACGTGAAGATGGTGACGGACTCATTTATTTTAAACGTCGTTTCCATTCTGTTAAAAATGAATTGGTGCCTATCTCCATTTAAACGTGGACTATTTCTGGCTCAAGATGAAAACGCGCTTTTAATAAGGGCGTTTTTTATTTTTATTAATGTCTTTATAAAAATAAATATTTATCTAAAATAAGTGAATACTTATTTATTTAAGTAATGATTCCTAATTTTTTAGTCTTTATTAAACTTTTATTAACATCCGTTTGTTATAAAAGAATATATTTTAATTATAATGAAAAAATTCTTCTTATAATCAATCAGTCATATCATAAAAAATATTTTCTTTTCGCTTTAATCATTCATCTCTATTTAATTTGATCAGATTAAAACATGCACAAAGAATAATCTTACAGGTGATATTTTATACCAAAAATCCATTAAATGACTTTATTTGAAAATAAATTAATGAATATTTTTTTCAATCTGGTATTAATCTTCCTTACAGTGTGATCAACCTTTGAGAAGTCATTCTATCAATATATTAGTCTACTCGACTTGCTGATTACCTTCTTAAATTTGCAAACATCACTCTAAATACGGCAGATAATGTTATCGTCGTGTAACATATCTCATCAGTTTGAGTAAATAACATCGTTGTTGAAAATAAATAATAATTAGGGGCATTACAGATATGGATAAACCCGCTCAAGTCGGTTTATTACAACAACCTAAACCATTCTTTATGATTTTCTTTGTAGAATTATGGGAACGTTTTGGTTACTACGGCGTACAAGGTATTCTTGCCGTTTATTTTGTTAGTAAACTCGGTTTCTCTCAAGAACAAGCTTTTATTACTTTTGGTGCATTCTCAGCACTGGTTTATGGGCTTATTTCTATTGGTGGCTATGTTGGTGATCACTTATTAGGAACAAAACGAACAATTGTTTTAGGTGCTATTGTTCTGGCTATCGGTTATTTCATGACGGGTATGTCAATCATGTACCCTAATTTAATTTTCTACGCATTAGGAACTATCGCTGTAGGTAACGGTTTATTTAAAGCTAATCCTGCAAGCTTATTAGCAAAATGCTATCCCCCTAAAGATCCTCGTCTTGATGGTGCATTTACACTATTTTATATGTCGATAAATGTCGGCTCACTAATCTCTTTATCTATTGCGCCAGTGCTTGCCGATCGTTATGGATATAGCCTGACTTATAATATTTGTGGTATTGGCTTGATTATCGCTTTATTGGTTTATTTCTTCTGTCGTAAGATGGTGGCAAATATTGGGTCTGAACCAGACCATTTACCAATGAATTACAACAAACTGCTATTAGTCATCGCGGGCTCTGTAGCTATGGTATTTGCTTGTGCATGGTTACTGCACAACGTAATGATTGCGAATATTGTTTTAGTTAGCTTGTCTATTATTGTTGTCTTCATTTATTTCCGTGAAGCCTTTAAACAAAAAGACAGAGTTGCGCGCAATAAAATGTATGTTGCCTTTGTTCTGATGTTAGAAGCCGTTATTTTCTACATCCTTTACGCACAAATGCCAACCTCACTAAACTTCTTTGCTATTCACAACGTTCATCATAATTTATTGGGTTTTGAGATCCATCCTGTAAGCTTCCAAGCTTTAAACCCATTCTGGATTATTATTGCGAGCCCAATCTTAGCGATCATATATAGCCGTTTAGGCGCGAAAGGCAAAGACTTCTCAATGCCAGCGAAGTTTACCGCAGGTATGCTTCTGTGCTCGTTAGGATTCCTTACAGCTGCTGCATCGGGGATGTGGTTTGCAGATGCTCAAGGCTTAACATCACCTTGGTTTATCGTTCTGGTTTATTTATTCCAGAGTTTAGGTGAGCTAATGATCAGTGCGTTAGGCTTAGCTATGGTTGCGGCTTTCGTACCGCAATATATGATGGGCTTTATTTTAGGTATGTGGTTCTTGACTCAAGCAACAGCCTATTTATTAGGTGGTTATGTTGCCACCTTCACCGCTGCACCAGAAGGTATTACAGATCCGCTACAGACTTTACCTATTTATACCGATGTATTTGGTAAAATTGGTATGGTGACCTTAATTGTAGGTCTGGTTATGTGGGCAACAGTGCCTCTACTTAACCGAATGATGAAAGAAGAAAGCAAAGGCGTTAAAGTCACGGGCTAATCTTTCAGTTAATAGATTACTAAATTTAAGCGTCTATTTATTGATAGGCGCTTTTTTATGTCTGCTTTATCTCAATATTAGATCTTCTTTCGTGTGGGTCAAATATCACGACTAGAGACTAAAGATATTGGTTATCGACACAATTTCATACCTAATTTTTGAATATAAATGTCATCATAGCCAGGCTACCTGATAACTTTCTATCAAGCATAAAAAACCCGCAAAATAAGCGGGTTTTTTTTCATTTCAAAGAACGAATTAATTACAGAACATCAATCGCATTCAATTCTTTAAATGCTTGCTCTAAGCGAACAACCATAGATGATTGTGCTTGGCGTAACCAGTTACGTGGATCGTAGTATTTCTTGTTAGGTTTATCTGCACCTTCTGGGTTACCTAACTGACCTTGTAGATAGCCTTCGTTCTTTTTGTAGAACTGTAAAATACCATCCCAAGTTGCCCACTGAGTATCAGTATCGATATTCATTTTGATAACACCGTAATCAACTGCTTCTTTGATTTCTTCTGCTGAAGAACCCGAACCGCCGTGGAAAACAAAATCTAAACTATTGTGTGGCAGGTTGAATTTCTCTGATACGTAGTCTTGTGAATTACGGAGAATTTTTGGCGTTAACTGAACGTTACCTGGTTTATAAACACCGTGAACGTTACCGAAAGAAGCAGCGATAGTGAAGCGAGGACTTACTGCACTCAGTTTTTCGTATGCGTAAGCAACATCTTCTGGTTGAGTATAAAGCGCTGAGCTATCCATCCCCGTGTTATCAACACCGTCTTCTTCACCACCAGTACAGCCTAATTCGATTTCTAAAGTCATATCGATTTTAGCCATACGCGCTAAATATTTAGCACAGATTTCAATGTTTTCTTCTAATGACTCTTCTGATAAGTCAATCATATGAGAAGAGAACAGAGGTTTACCTGTTTTCGCGTAGTGTTTTTCACCTGCATCTAACAAACCATCAATCCATGGTAATAATTTTTTTGCACAGTGGTCAGTATGCAAAATAACAGGCACACCGTAATATTCAGCCATTTGGTGTACATGATGCGCACCAGAAATTGCGCCTAAAATAGCAGCTTGCTGTGGTACATCTGATTTAAGGCCTTTACCTGCGATAAATGCAGCACCACCGTTAGAGAACTGTACAATAACAGGAGAACGAACTTTCGCCGCAGCTTCTAACACAGCATTAATTGAGTCAGTACCTACACAGTTAACCGCAGGTAGAGCAAATTTATTTTCTTTTGCTACTGCAAATACTTTTTGTACATCATCACCCGTGATGACACCCGGTTTCACGAAATCAAAAACTTTAGACATGTAATAAGATCCTATATTTGGAACAGGTAGAAAGTAACTTTCTACCTGTAAATGAGCTGACTTAATTACTGTTTAGCGCGTTCTTCTAACATTGCAACAGCGGGCAGTTTTTTCCCTTCAACGAACTCTAAGAAAGCACCACCACCGGTTGAAATGTAAGAGATTTTGTCTGCAATATCAAATAAATCAATCGCAGCCAGCGTATCACCACCACCAGCGATAGAGAACGCTTCACTTTCTGCGATCGCATTCGCGATAATTTCTGTCCCTTTGCGGAAGTTAGGGAATTCAAACACACCTACAGGACCATTCCACAGGATAGTTTTTGCATTTTTCAGAATTTCAGCTAAACGTTCAGCTGTTACATCACCGATATCCAGTACTTGTTCATCATCTTTGATGTCACTTGCTGATTTTAAAACAGCTTCAGCTGTTTCAGAGAATTCTGTCGCAACACGAACATCGCTTGGTACTGGAATATCACATTTTTCCATTAGCTTTTTGGCATCATCAACAAGGTCTGCTTCATATAAAGAGCGGCCTACTGGATGACCTTCTGCTGCGATAAAGGTATTTGCAATACCACCACCAACAATTAATTGGTCAGCAATTTTTGATAAAGAATCTAATACAGTCAGTTTAGTTGAAACTTTAGAACCACCAACAATCGCAACCATTGGGCGAGCTGGTTTGTCTAATGCTTTACCTAATGCTTCAAGCTCTGCTGATAACAGTGGACCCGCGCAAGCAACTTGTGCAAATTTAGCTACACCATGAGTTGATGCTTGAGCACGGTGAGCCGTACCGAATGCATCCATTACGAATACATCACATAATGCAGCGTATTGTTTAGACAGTGTTTCGTCGTCTTTCTTTTCGCCTTTGTTAAAACGAACGTTTTCAAGAACAACTAACTCACCTGCATTGACTTCAACACCATTTAAATAGTCTTTAGCAAGGCTAACTGGTGCGGTTAATTTGTCTTTCAGATAGTCAACAACTGGTTTTAAAGAGAACTCTTCGTTGTACTCACCTTCAGTAGGACGACCTAAGTGAGAAGTTACCATCACTTTAGCGCCTTGTTTTAACGCGGCTTCAATTGTTGGTAAAGAAGCACGGATACGCGCATCTGAAGTCACTTTACCATCTTTAACTGGAACGTTCAGGTCAGCACGGATAAGAACTCGTTTACCCGCTAGGTCTAAATCGGTCATCTTAATTACAGACATGATGAATCCTCTCATTGATTCTCTAAAATTTAGTAATCTTCTGTTCAGTGCGTTGTAATATTACGCGACACCGTCATTAAAACATGATTATTTAAAACCAGTTGCAGCCATAGCTAACGTTGTATCAAGCATTCTATTAGCAAAGCCCCATTCATTATCACACCAGACTAACGTCTTGATCAGGTGTTGCCCACTGACCCTTGTTTGTGTGCCATCAACGATAGCACTATGAGGATCGTGGTTAAAATCAGTTGAGACTAATGGCAATTCTGTGTAATCCACTATACCACGAAATGCGCCAGTTGCTGATTTTTGAATTAACCGATTGACATCTAACACATTTACAGCTGTTTTTACAGTCACACTTAAATCAATTGCCGTCACATTAATTGTAGGAACTCGTACAGAAATTGCCTCAAAATGATCCTTAAATTTTGGGAAAATCCGAGTAATTCCTGCGGCCAATTTCGTATCAACAGGAATAATAGATTGTCCTGCGGCACGAGTACGGCGTAAATCCTTATGATATGCATCAATCACGGGTTGATCGTTCATGGCTGCATGGATTGTTGTTACTGTTCCTGATTCTATATTAAACGCATCATCCATCATTTTAATGATGGGAATAATGCAATTTGTTGTACAAGATGCATTTGAAACAATACGATGCTCTTTTTTAAGTTCATGTTGATTAACACCAAAAACCACTGTTGCATCTAAATCTGTTGTGCCGGGATGAGAAAAGAGCACTTTTTTGGCACCTTGTGCAATATGCGCTTCGCCATCAACACGAGAGCCGTAAGCACCACTACAATCAAGTACGACATCGATACCAAGTTCACCCCAAGGTAAATCAGTAATATCAGCGTGATGAAAGAGACGAATAGTATCATCACCTACTTGCAATAAATCGTTATTAATTCGTACATCCCAAGCAAAACGTCCGTGGCTGGAGTCATACTTGAGAAGATGCCCAATACCTTGCGCATCAGCCAATTCATTTATTGCAATAACCGTTATTTCAGCCCGTTTACCTGATTCATAAAGCGCTCTTAACACATTACGCCCTATACGACCAAAACCGTTAATAGCGACTCTGATTGTCATGTGACTTCCTTGATAACTAGTAATTTGCAACCGCTTAGAATAATAGAGCACGATACTAATCAACAACGATAAATCAAGTAAATCTAGAAATTGTGCAGTCACCGACATTTTAGAGATAACT
Organism: Proteus sp. G2300; assembly: GCF_009915965.1. Classification (NCBI taxonomy): domain Bacteria; kingdom Pseudomonadati; phylum Pseudomonadota; class Gammaproteobacteria; order Enterobacterales; family Morganellaceae; genus Proteus; species Proteus sp. G2300. The sequence continues at coordinate 406,097 of NZ_JAABNK010000005.1, read as the reverse complement.
GAAACGGTTCAGCTTACTGATAATCAGATTACGAGAAATGCGAGAAGATCGCAATAGTAAACAAAGATGGAAGGATAAAAAAAGAGCACATCTGAGAAATTCTTCCCAAAAATGTGCTCTTGTTAACACTTATTGATTATTTCAGTAAAGATTTTGCTTGTGTGACCACATTTTCAACAGTGAAACCAAACTCTTCAAATAATTCATTTGCAGGAGCTGATTCACCAAAACTGTGCATACCTACAATCGCACCATCTAAACCAACATATTTGAACCAGTAGTCAGCAATACCGGCTTCGATAGCAACACGTGCTTTCACAGATGTTGGTAATACTGCTTCACGGTAATCTGCATCTTGTTTATCAAACGCATCCGTTGCTGGCATTGAAACCACTCGAACTTTACGACCTTCTGCAGTTAATTGATCGTAAGCATTGACGGCTAGTTCAACCTCTGAACCCGTAGCGATAAAGATAAGCTCTGGCGTACCGTCACAATCTTTCAGGATGTAACCACCCTTCTCGATGTTTGCCAATTGCTCTTGAGTGCGTGGTTGCTGTGCAAGATTTTGACGAGAGAAAATCAGAGCTGTTGGGCCATCTTTACGATCAATTGCATATTTCCATGCAACAGCTGATTCAACTTGGTCACATGGACGCCATGTGCTCACGTTTGGTGTTACACGCAGACTTGCCATTTGCTCAACAGGTTGGTGAGTTGGGCCATCTTCACCCAGACCGATAGAGTCATGAGTATAAACAAAGATACTGCGGATCTTCATCAGAGCAGCCATACGTACAGCATTACGTGCATATTCCATAAACATCAAGAAGGTTGCGCCGTAAGGAACAAAACCGCCGTGTAATGCAATACCGTTCATGATTGCAGACATACCGAATTCACGTACACCGTAATGGATGTAGTTACCCGCTTTATCTTCGTTTAATGCTTTAGAACCAGACCACATAGTCAGGTTACTTGGTGCTAAGTCCGCAGAACCACCCATGAATTCTGGTAATACTTTACCAAATGCTTCTAATGCATTTTGAGACGCTTTACGGCTTGCAATGCTTGAAGGGTTTTGTTGCAGATTTTCAATAAATGCTTTGGAATCTTTTTCCCAATTAGCTGGCAATTCACCAGAAATACGACGTTTGAATTCAGCCGCTAATTCAGGGAACTGTGCTGCGTAGGCTGCAAATTTAGTATCCCATGCTGCTTCTTTTGCTTTACCTGCTTCTTTCGCATCCCACTCTTTATAAATTTCTTGTGGAATTTCGAATGCGCCGTATTCCCAACCTAACGCTTTGCGTGTTTCAGCGATTTCTGCATCACCTAATGGAGAACCGTGAGAATCTGCAGTACCTGCTTTATGAGGAGAACCAAAACCGATAGTGGTTTTACAAATCAGCAGTGAAGGTTTGTCAGTGATCTGTTTTGCAGTTTCAATAGCTGCTTTGATGCTTGCTGCATCGTGACCATCAATACCACTGATGACATGCCAACCATAAGCGTCAAAACGCTCTGCTGTATTATCGGTAAACCAACCATGCACTTGACCATCAATAGAGATACCATTGTCATCATAAAATGCGATCAGTTTACCTAACTGTAATGTTCCAGCTAAAGAACACGCTTCGTGAGAGATACCTTCCATCATACAACCATCACCCATAAAGGCGTAGGTGTAGTGGTCAACGATATCATGACCAGGACGGTTAAATTGAGCCGCTAATGTACGTTCTGCAATTGCAAAACCCACTGCATTTGCAATACCTTGACCTAAAGGACCCGTTGTTGTTTCAACACCCGGGGTATAACCATATTCTGGGTGACCTGGTGTTTTAGAATGCAATTGACGGAAGTTTTTCAAATCATCTAAAGAAACTTGATAACCAGACAGGTGCAGTAAGCTATAAATCAGCATTGAAGCATGGCCGTTAGATAATACAAAACGGTCACGATCAGCCCAGTTAGGGTTAGTCGGGTTATGATTTAAAAAATCACGCCATAATACTTCTGCAATATCAGCCATACCCATAGGGGCGCCAGGGTGTCCTGATTTCGCTTTTTGCACAGCATCCATACTTAAAAAACGGATCGCATTAGCAAGGGTTTTACGAGTGGTCATTTTCTACTCCAAGTCGGATAAAAAGCATCTAGATAGCTGATTCTCTCAATGCAGGCAAAAAACCGCAATATAAAAAATCCACAAAGGTGGTTATCGTAATTAGCTTAAAACAATAATTCTTTGATTTACACAGCATTTTTTACGATAAAAGCGGAAAATAACATTACATCACTGCATTATTGCGCAACAAAAAACAAAAAACATAATTATTTGCGCAATTGAGAAGCAGCTATTAAACCTTAGCTTGATGTGACTAATCAAGATAAAATTTCATTGCCGAATTATCCAACAAATCAAATAAATATCGCTTTTGTTTTAATCATAACCTAATAACTGACTGTACTTGTTACGAGAACGTAGAATTATAAGAGATTAAAAAAGATAAAAAAAAAGATAATTCATTGATTACATAATAAAAGTTTCATTTACATCATATATGAATTAAAGGAAAAATCAGCGTAAAGCAAATGTTGCTTTTTAATATTAATAACAAAGGATAAAAACAAATTTAATTCTATTTTTCACTCTAACTGAAAACTTATTTTAAATAACCAGAACTAAATCACCACTAATGTCTTTTTACAAAAACCTATCGGAAAATGGCCTTGGCAGTAAATCTGAATAATATTTTCCCAATTATCACCATAATTGAAATATTTTTCAGTAAGATACTGTCTAAAGGCGTAACATATCGCATTTCTTGCTGCAATTTTAAAGTTATGTGCATCGAATTGAAATTGATTATCTGGCACAGGGAACGCTTTTAAACTCTCTATCACCGCTTTACTGACAAGTAATCGCATCTCAACCAAATCTTTGGGATATTCTTGTTTTATATAGAAAGGATCGTCTTGAGTGGGGGAAGTTGGCAACCATACGACATTTAAAGGCGATTCAAAACAAGCTTGGATACTGTGAAAATAGATAATTTTTTTATCATCGAAGTTTCCCTTTCCCATATTAGAAAAAAAAGGAGTAGTACCCATTTTTTGTTGAATTTCGTTAAAAAAGCTCATGGCTAATAGACTCAATTATTTTTACGTTAATTCTATCTGATTTCAACATAACATGCTGATCCTAAATGTATGAATATTGATAAAATACGTAATATCCTTTATGGCAATGAGATCCTTACTAGAATAAATCTTTGTTTAGCGATGATTATCTTCCACTAACGCTAAAAAATGATCTTGAAGGTCGCCTTGAATTTCCTCGTCATCATAAATAAGCTGAAAATCTTTATCGATATTATTAATAAAATATGTACCGTCGAGTGTTCCGAATATTGTTGATGCCGTATCTGTCATCACGATTTTCAATATATTAATTACTGACAGCCTTTATTTTTCTGATAAATTAACAAAAAATTTATTCATTTGAGAGAAAGTACCTTCATAGTAATGCTCTGGATCTTGCCTATTTAACCTTTCATTATATTGTTTGAGGTTATCCTCAAATAACTCTTTATATATTTCATTAATAAATTCTAAGATAGTGGTATCAAATATTAAAAGTAAAGAATAATAACTTAGAAAAATATGAAGAGAGAAAATTATTTAAGGCTATAAAAGCAAAAACCCCAGCATAAATGCTGGGGTTTGGAATATTGGCGGAACGGACGGGACTCGAACCCGCGACCCCCTGCGTGACAGGCAGGTATTCTAACCAACTGAACTACCGCTCCGCGTATCCTTTCGGACGAGGTGAATATTACGAATCTCTTGCCTTGTCGTCAACTGTTTTTCTAACAAAAAGATGCATTTGGATAGTTTTTAATCTCAGCTAACCATTTCTGCTTTTTTTATATTCAAACGGCATCATCATTTGATGCAGGACGCCACAAACAATGCCCGCCTTTTTTCTCAACTAAATCTAACCGAGACTCATGCTCAGCAAGCTCTTCTGCGGTTGCTCTTATGACTCTTAATCCTGAAATTGGACGCTCAATACGTTGAATATCATTTTGCTCTTGTTCGTTACTTGATTCGCCTTCCATTGAAAATGCTAATGCGGTTTGTCCACCGGTCATTGCCAAGTAGACATCAGAAAGTATTTCAGCATCCAATAACGCGCCGTGAAGAGTACGTTTAGAGTTATCTATTAAGTATCTATCACATAAAGCATCAAGGTTATTTCGCTTACCGGGAAATAATGCCCTTGCCATTGCAAGGCTATCAGTAATTTGGCAGAACGTTTCGGTAGGCGGAATATCACGGTTAAGTTTTCTAAACTCATAATCCATAAAGCCGATATCGAACGATGCGTTATGAATAATCAGTTCAGCGCCACGAATATACTCTAAAAACTCGTCAGCAATATCCGCAAAAGAAGGACAATCCTCTAAAAACTCATCACTAATACCGTGAACTTCAAAGGCTTCAGGATCAACTAATCTTTCAGGCTTAATATACACATGGAAATTTCGCCCTGTTAATCGACGATTGATAACCTCTACGGCACCAATTTCAATGATATTATGACCTTCATAATGAACGCCCAGTTTATTCATACCGGTAGTTTCGGTATCAAGTACAATTTGTCGTGTGATTGGAGTGCTCATAATCCGTTTTTATGTCAGACTTAGGGTTAATTTTTCGTATTAATCAAAAAGGATAAGTCGCCTTTATGCACAAGCAGGTAGAAATATTCACCGATGGTTCATGCTTAGGCAACCCAGGCCCCGGTGGTTATGGCGCTATTTTACGCTATCAACAACATGAAAAAACCCTGAGTGAAGGTTTTTTTATGACCACCAATAACCGAATGGAACTTCTTGCCGCTATCGTAGCATTAGAAACGTTAAAATTCCCTTGTAAAATTACACTAACAACAGATAGCCAATATGTCAGGCAAGGTATTACACAATGGATCCATAGCTGGAAAAAGCGTCAATGGCGTAAAGCAGACAAAAGCCCTGTGCTGAATGTCGATTTATGGAAGCGATTAGATAGTGCTATTACTCGTCATGAAATTGAATGGCATTGGGTGAAAGGCCATGCAGGTCATGATGAAAATGAACGTTGTGATGAATTAGCGAAAGCAGCTGCACAAGCACCAACTCAAGAAGACACAGGTTATATCGAAAGCCAAAAAGATAAAACCACAGATTAGTAAGCATTATGACTCTGGATGATTACGAGTCGCCCCTAAAACTCGACCTTTTACACTCATGCGTGGTAAGGCAAATTTCAAGGCTGTGGGTGTCAAAGGAAGCGTTCTTTTACGTGCAATGATTAAATTTAAACAGCCACCAGTATGATAGCGGCTACCATCACGTTTTATTGGTCTTGAAAATGGCATAATCTGGAAATTCTGTTGCGTCATCACTTCATAATTTAACACACTAAGCCAATCTATTTGGCGACGAAGTGAAAACATACGACTAGAATAAGGCTGTTTTTGTCGTAAAAAAGGCGTGCATTTTCCCAGTCCTAATAAACTAATTGGGTTAAAGCTCGTTAATACTATCCAGCCATCATCGATTAAAACGCGATCAGCTTCTCGTAATAGCCAATGGGGATCCGCACTATAATCAAGCATATGTGCCATAAGGCAAACATCAATCGATTTATTTTCAAAGGGTAGATAATTTAAAGACGCGATAACATCCGCATTTATTGCATTTGATGTCACATTGACTTGATGTGAAACGATACTTAATTTGGTATCCAGTTCGGCACTGAGTTGACCGAGTTTCAACAAATGAAAGCCATACATTTTCGGCCACCAATTTTGTAAACGCAATTCAATCGCCATGCGATAATATTCTCCCCAAGGAATATCTCGCCAAGAATCTGGCATAATAATCGGTGTTGCTGAACGTGCTGCTTTCATCGTTTAACCCTTTATAATTTATAAGTAAGGTAACTTATATGGAGCTTATCAGAATTCCTGCTTTATCCGATAACTACATTTGGCTATTAAGTAATGAAAATAGTGAATGTGTGATTGTTGATCCTTCACAAGCTAAGCCTGTTATTGAAATACTCTCACAACGGTCACTAACACCTATCGCAATTTTATTAACCCATCACCATGATGATCATGTTGGTGGTGTCGCTGAACTTGTAAAAAAATATCCTAACATCGACGTTTTTGGCCCACAAGAAACACAAAGTAAAGGGGCTGAAAATATTATTCATAACCAAGAGCATATTATTATTAGCTCTTTTACTTTTAATGTGATTGGTACACCAGGCCATACATTGGGTCATGTTGCTTATTATTGTGAGCCTTATCTATTTTGTGGCGATACCCTGTTTTCAGGGGGGTGTGGCCGTTTATTTGAAGGGACTGCGCAACAGATGTTTAGCTCATTACAAAGATTAAGTGCATTACCTGATAGCACATTAATTTGTTGTGCGCATGAATATACGCTTTCAAATATGAACTTTGCACATCATATCATGCCAGAAAATGCACTTATTACCGATTATTTAGCCCAAGTTAGTGAAATGCGTAAAAACTTGCAGCCTACTGTGCCGATAACACTGAAAAATGAAAAGAGTATTAATCTTTTTTTGAAATCTGACGATATTGATTTACAAAGGATTTTAGGTATAACCACTAATACTTACGCTCCAATTAAGACATTTACAAAATTAAGAGAATTAAAAGACAACTTTTAGTGCCTATTGGTTGTTTTATTTGGGCACACTAAGTATCATTTGGTTCAAAAAACACACAGGATGAATTTTTCTATTATGAAGACAAAAGCGATTTTGTTCTCCATATTGCTATTGGCGGGTTGCCAGCAATCTGAGAACATTAAACCTAATTTGTCTGCGATCACACCACTATCAACGAAAGGGACTTCAACTTCTCACCAACCTCAATATGATGTAAAAACCAATTTATGGGGTTATGTGGTAAGTGAATTGAAAATGGAACTCCCCGAAAATGAAAGGATCTCGCAGCAAGAGTTGTATTTTTTAAATAATCCCAAACATATACAGAGCGTAGCTTCTCGCGCTGAACCTTATATGTATTCAATTATTGATGAAATTGAAAAACGTGAATTACCGATGGAACTTGCTCTCGTTCCTGTTGTTGAAAGTGCCTTTAATCCCCATGTTACCTCATCTGCAAATGCAGCTGGTTTATGGCAATTTGTTCCAATAACCGGTAATTACTATGGTTTGGCACAAAACCAATGGTATGACGGCCGTCGTGATGTCATGGCGTCAACCAAAGCTGCACTTGATTTACTTGAACGCCTGTATGTAATGTTTGATAGTGATTGGGCACTTGCCCTTGCTGCTTATAACGCTGGTGAAGGCCGTGTTATGCAAGCAATAAAGGCAAATGAAAGTAAAAACTTACCAACAGATTATTGGTCTCTTTCTTTACCTAAAGAAACGATGAATTATGTACCGAAAATTCTCGCATTAAGTAAAGTTATTCGTGAAAACGAACAAAATATTACTTTTCCAAAAAGTAACTATCGCGATAAAGCATTGGCCTCATTTGATGTCGGCGAACAAATCACGTTAAATAAAGTTGCTGAATTAAGCCAGTTACCTATAAATACAGTGAAAGATTATAACCCTGGCTATAAACGAGGAATAACCGCACCAAATGGCCCTCATGTCATTATGTTGCCTCGAAATAAGCTTGAGCAATTCCGTAATGCTTTTGCAGATGAAGCGGTATTAGAGACTATTCGTTTAGCTGTTGCCAAAACAAATCAGTCTATTAAGCAAGAAGGTATTTATAAAGTTCGCTCTGGGGATTCATTTTACGCTATTGCTCGTCGCTACAATATGAGCATAAAAGACTTACAACGTATTAATGGATTAAATGCAAAAAGCACCCTATTAGTAGGACAAACATTAAAAATTCATAATGCAGGTAGTATCAGTAATAGCACGGTAACAAAACCGACAAAACCGTCTCCGAGTTATTACAAAGTTCGACAGGGAGATTCTTATTACAGCATCGCTCGTCGCCACGGTATTAACCTTAAATTATTAATGAGTTGGAACTCAGACATTAAAATGTTAAAACCGGGTACACAACTTACACTTTACACAAAATAGCTAATTTATATTCTATATTGATTAAAGCCATCAATGTTATGACATCTTTGGTCTTAATATTGATGGTTTTTTATGACTAAGACAAATCATGCCATTCCCCCCTTGCTTGATTTATTTTCTAAAGCGATCTCTATGGCCTTAACAACGTCAATTCAAAGAATAACAAGATGTAGGCAATAAAAAAGCGCCTGATATGACTATCAAGCGCTCTATTTAGATTAATTTGGTGTATTAACTACAGCCAGAAGAACCAAGCAAACAGAGAGATAACTAAAATACAAACTAGGTTAAGCACCCCACCGACTCGCACCATCTCTGTCTGTTTAATATAACCGGAGCCAAAGACAATCGCATTTGGTGGTGTTGCAACAGGTAACATAAACGCACATGATGCACCGATACCAATAATCATTGTTAATGCCATAACTGGCATACCTAATGCTTGAGCTACTGTGGCGAAGATTGGCACTAATAACGCCGCACTCGCCGTATTACTGGTAAATTCAGTTAACACAATAATAAAGGTCGTTACTGCAAGAATAATCACGAACCAATGGCTATTACCAAAGGTATTTTTCATAAAGTCAGCCATCACCAAACTTGCACCAGAAGATTGTAGAATTGCGCTCAGTGTTAAACCACCACCAAACAGCATTAATACACCCCACTCTGTGTTCTCTTGAATTTGGCTCCAACTTGCTACCCCTGTCACACCGATAACAATTGCTGCGCTTACAGCAATCACGGTATCCAAATCTTTCACACCACCAAAAGCACTGCTAATGAAAGAACTGAAGATCCAGCAAAATACAGTAACTAAGAAGATGATCATGGTAATAACACGTTTGTTATTCCACTCTAAGACTTCTAATTTCAGGTCAAACTTATGTTTTAAGTTAGGACGTAACATCAGATACATCACGATAAACATGATAGGTAATAATACCAGCATGATTGGGACACCGTACTTCATCCACGTAATGAAATCTAAGTTTAATTGAGCTGCTGCAATCGCATTTGGCGGGCTTCCTACTAACGTACCTAAACCACCAATACTCGCACTGTAAGCAACACCTAATAATACGAATACGAAAGTATTACGTTCTGAACGAATATCTAAGTTAGATAAGATACCTAACACTAAAGGTAACATCATTGCTGCTGTTGCAGTGTTACTGATCCACATTGACAATAATGCAGTGACACCAAATAACAACAATACCGCAATTGAGAGTTTACCTTTTGCAATCATTAATAAACGGTTAGCAATTAAGCGGTCTAGCCCTTGAATATGAAGCGCCGTTGCTAAAGCAAATCCACCGAAGAACAAGAAAATAATAGGATTCGCAAATGATTTTAATGACTCATTTGTATTCATTAGCCCAAGTACGACGGCTAAAATAGGAATAAATAATGCTGTGATCGTAACGTGAACAGCTTCAGTTAGCCATAACACTCCCACAAACACCATTAATGCTAAACCTGCATTGGCCTTCGGATCATAAGGTAAAAATTCAAGCAAAAGTAATAATAAAACGACATCGATTGCCAGAATAATTAACCCTCGTTTGTTTATCGGGCTTGATTTCGCCGATGGGGCTAAATTGGACGCGTCCATTGATAATACTCCACATTAGCTGATATGAACATTAGGTTCACTAAGCCATAATTGTTAACGAAATAGGTTATATGTGAAATATAAAAACATTTCGCACCATTGAAAATGTGCAAAACGTATAATTGGGATCTCATCCACGAGAATTAACCAATTTATTAATAAAAGAGTAATAATTGAACACTATTTCCTCTTACACGTCACACTTTTTCAAAGTGCTCCAGAATAAATATTCTTTTTTCCTATAAAAAAATCCAAAAAAAAGAGGCGAACACAAGGTTCGCCTCTTTATAATTAATAAGATTTTTTAATCAAAGATACAAGATTATGCTTGGCCTTTAACTTCTTTCAGACCATTGAAAGGCGCTTTGTTACCTAATGCTTCTTCGATACGGATCAGTTGGTTGTATTTAGCAACACGGTCAGAACGGCTCATAGAACCCGTTTTGATTTGACCAGCAGCTGTACCAACTGCTAAGTCAGCGATAGTTGCATCTTCTGTTTCACCAGAACGGTGAGAAATAACAGCTGTGTAGCCTGCATCTTTCGCCATTTTGATTGCTGCTAACGTTTCTGTCAGTGAACCGATTTGGTTGAATTTGATCAGAATTGAGTTAGCGATACCTTTGTCGATACCTTCTTTCAGGATCTTAGTGTTAGTTACAAACAGGTCGTCACCAACCAGTTGGATTTTGTCACCAAGAACTTTAGTTTGGTATGCGAAACCATCCCAGTCAGATTCATTTAAACCATCTTCGATAGAAACGATTGGGTATTGTTTAGTTAGTTCTTCTAAGTAATGAGTGAACTCTTGTGAAGTGAAGGTTTTGCCTTCGCCTTTCAGTTCGTAGTTACCCGTTTCACTGTTGTAGAACTCAGAAGCTGCACAGTCCATAGCCAGAGTAACGTCTTTACCTAAAACGTAACCTGCTTTCTCAACGGCTTCTTTGATAGCAGCTAATGCAGCAGCGTTAGATTCCAAGTTTGGTGCATAACCACCTTCGTCACCCACTGCAGTGTTCATACCTTTTGCTTTCAGCACTTTTGCTAAGTGATGGAAGATTTCTGAACCCATACGCACAGCTTCTTTCAGAGTCGGTGCACCAACAGGTTGGATCATGAATTCTTGGATATCAACGTTGTTATCTGCGTGCTCACCACCATTGATGATGTTCATCATTGGCAGAGGCATAGAGTATTGACCGTGAGTACCGTTCAGATCAGAAATGTGCTCGTACAAAGGCATACCTTTTGCAGCAGCTGCTGCTTTTGCGTTTGCTAAAGAAACCGCTAGGATTGCGTTTGCACCAAAGTTTGATTTGTTTTCAGTACCATCTAAATCGATCATGATTTTATCGATGTTAGCTTGGTCTTTTGCATCTTGGCCAAGGATAGCTTTAGCGATTGGGCCATTAACAGCTGCAACCGCTTTCAGAACACCCTTACCTAAGAAACGTGATTTATCACCATCACGTAATTCTAATGCTTCACGAGAACCTGTTGATGCGCCTGATGGAGCAGCCGCCATACCAACAAAACCACCTTCTAAATGAACTTCAGCTTCAACAGTTGGGTTGCCACGAGAATCAATAATTTCACGACCAAGTACTTTAACGATTTTGGACATTCGGTTTTCCTCTGTACAAGTTAAATTTCCGAGAAGAGATACCCTATCTCTTCTCATATATCCTATTTCAGCAAACCTTTTTGGTTATCAAAGGCTGCTTTCACAAAGCCTGCAAATAACGGATGGCCGTCACGCGGCGTTGAGGTAAACTCTGGGTGGAATTGACAAGCAACAAACCAAGGATGGTTTGGATTTTCAATAATTTCCACCAGCTTGTTATCTACTGAACGACCTGCAATACGTAAACCCGCATCTTCGATACGTTTTAAAAGTAGATTATTTACTTCATAACGATGACGATGGCGCTCTGTAATGGTGTTTTTTCCATACAGTGTACGTACTAAGCTATCACCACTTAAATGGCAAGGCTGAGCACCGAGGCGCATCGTGCCACCTAAATCACTCTCATCTGAGCGTACTTCAATGTTGCCGTCTTCATCGCGCCATTCGGTAATTAATGCGATAACTGGATATTTACAATCTGGTGCAAATTCAGTGGAGTTCGCACCCTCCATACCAACAACATTACGTGCAAATTCAATCATAGCAACCTGCATACCTAAGCAAATGCCTAAGTAAGGGATTTTATTTTCACGTGCATATTGAGCAGCCATAATCTTGCCCTCAATACCACGTTCACCAAAACCACCTGGTACTAAAATTGCATCTAACCCTTTAAGCATTTCTACGCCACGGGTTTCAACATCTTGTGAATCAATGAGTTTGATATTTACAGCAACACGGCTTTTGAAACCACCATGTTTTAAGGCTTCAATCACTGATTTATAGGCATCTGGTAATTCAACATATTTACCAACCATACCGATGGTTACTTCGCCTTCAGGGTTAGCTTCTTCATAAATAACTTGTTCCCACTCTGCAAGATTTGCAATTGGGCAATCCAAGCTGAATCGTTTACAGATATAATCATCTAATCCCTGAGATTTCAATAGTGCAGGGATTTTATAAATGGAATCAACGTCTTTTAATGAAATAACCGCTTTCTCTGGTACATTACAGAACAGCGCAATTTTTGCACGTTCATTAGCAGGAATAACGCGGTCTGAACGGCAAATCAACGCATCAGGTTGAATACCGATTGACAGTAATTCTTTTACAGAGTGCTGTGTTGGCTTGGTTTTCACTTCACCTGAAGCGGCTAAATAAGGCACCAACGTTAAATGCAGGTAGAATGTGTGCTCACGACCCACTTCTGCTGCCATTTGGCGAATCGCTTCTAAGAAAGGTAAAGATTCGATATCACCAACAGTCCCGCCGACTTCAACTAAAACGACATCATGGCCTTCGCCACCACGGATGATGCGTTCTTTGATTTCATTAGTGATATGAGGAATAACTTGAATTGTAGCCCCAAGGTAGTCACCACGGCGCTCTTTGCGTAATACTTCAGAGTATACGCGACCAGTCGTAAAGTTATTACGACGAGTCATTTTCGTGCGAATGAAGCGCTCATAGTGTCCTAAGTCGAGATCAGTTTCAGCACCATCGTCAGTGACGAAGACTTCCCCGTGCTGAATTGGGCTCATAGTACCTGGATCGACGTTGATATACGGATCCAACTTCATCATGGTGACATTGAGTCCACGGGCTTCGAGTATAGCCGCCAAAGAGGCTGCGGCAATGCCTTTACCCAGAGAGGATACGACCCCGCCGGTCACAAAAATATAATTCGTTTTCATGCTGAACCTGAAAGTTTAGGTGTATTAGGATGATGGATATAACTGGACGGGAACACAGTATACCCGAACCTTATTTTCGCTACAAACATTCTTAGTAGTATAAAGTTCTTTTTCATCACGCCACTTATCCGTTTAAACACGAAAAAACAGTAAAAATTCAATAAACTAAACCCGTGAAAATATTTCTCAAGCATCTTAGCTTAATCCTTTCAGCTAAGATATCACTTTTACAGAAGAGATGCTTTATTTTTTTCACGATATTGAGTGTAGCAGGTTTCTAGCGCGATATTTTGCTTCTGATCATGCGTTTAATTTTTTTGAGGTCAATCACATTTTCAATGCAATGAAATGTAACGGCAATATTTAAAATTACCCAAAAACAAAAAAACGAAATTACCTTTTATAATTTCGCTTTTTAAAATTTTTTATAAAAATGGCTGAAAAAACGAGATGTTATAGACTATTTTTATCGCATTTTATGTCACGCTTGCGTTAATTTGCGTGTCACAATTCACTCAATCTGTTGTTTCTTTGCTTTCTGCCAACAGATCTCCATCTCTTCCAATGAAGCATTTTCTATGCCTATGCCATCTTCCGAGAGCGTTTTTTCAACAAAGCGAAAGCGTTGTTCAAATTTACGGCATGCTCGATTTAATGCTTGTTCTGGTTTTTGTTTTAAATGCCGAGATAAATTTACAACTGAAAATAATAAATCACCCAATTCATCTTCAATTTTAGACGCATCTTGAGGTGTTTTTTTCACTTCAGCCATCACTTCATCAATTTCCTCAAACACTTTACCTAAAACAGGTTCAAGTTCATTCCAATCAAATCCAACAGAAGCACATCGTTTCTGAATTTTTTCTGCTTTCATCAAAGCGGGTAATGTGGCGGGAATATCATCTAATAATGAAAATTGTGCTTTAGCCTCACGCTCTTGCGCTTTAAGTTTTTCCCAGCGATGTTTTTCCGTTGATAAATTATTTTCGCTTTCGGAGGCAAAAATATGAGGATGACGACGTTCTAGCTTATTACTAATGGCTTCACAAACATCATTAAAATCAAATAACTTTTGCTCTTGCGCCATTCTTGAATAAAAAACAACTTGATAAAGCAAATCGCCTAACTCTTCTTTTAAATCAGCAAAATCTTTACGAGTAATAGCATCTAACACCTCATACGTTTCTTCTAAGGTATAAGGTGCGATAGTGTCAAAAGTCTGCACTTTATCCCATTCACATCCAGTATTAGGATCACGTAGTTGCGCCATAATTTCTAATAAACGAAAGATTTCACGATTTTCTGACATCACATAGCCTTTTAAATAAGAGTGAGCGTTATCCTGTTTAACACATTTTTAGATAAAAAAATGCCGAGAACAGTTGTCTCGGCATCTTATCATTTCAAGCTCAAGATCTTAAAAATAACTTTTTTGAAAGAATAATGACATTTTAAATTGAACTATGAATTTGTTATTTACAAATATACTCCTCGCTATAAATCCACTCTTAAACACCATATAAATACGTCATTTTTATCAAAGGATTAATAAAATGAGTGAAAATGTAATTCAATTTAGTTCATTAACTGTAACTCCACATAGTGCTTATATTCCAGAGTATGCTTTTAATAATAATTTTTCATTTAATCAAGCTACAAATATTATTTGCAATGCTTTTATGCAGAATAAAAACCAAGAATGCCCAGTTTGTGGAAAGAAAAATTGCCCAGCATTTAAAAATGAATGTAAATCTTACTTAAAACAAAAAACCGAATTAGCATTAAAAAAAGCATTAAGAATGCGACCTTATGGCCGTGCTTTAATGCACAGATCAAACGAGTTTAATGAAAGCTCTCCATTACTATTATTGAATATGAAAGAAAACAATATTCCATTAAATAATGAAAATATAGGTCATATATTCGAAGCAGATCTGAATCTAAGTAGAATGTTTTACCAAAAAATGAACTATATAAATGGTTTTCTCTTTGATATTCATTTTAGTCCTCATCCAGACCCTATGTTACAAAATATAGGTGAAAAATTTGGGGAATATTCCCGCTGGCTACCCTCAGTACGATTAGCCTTACATGCCTTATATGCAGATAAAGGCGCAGACAATATAAATAATTTTCCTGAGATGCAAAAATATATTAGAGATCAAAATTTTAAATCCGCATGCCAAGATTTCCATAATAATATGACGTTTACACATCGCAATTTCCAAATTGCTGATATTCTAGCTCAACAAGCAAATAAAAAAGAACAAACAAACGATGAATTTAAGCTGTTGCATGATTCAATAAAGTTTACGGCTGATTTTTATAAAGAAGTGTTTAATGCTTATGGTGATAAAGCAAGGAAATTAGCGGAATCTTTAGCACAACAAACCAGAGGAAAAACCATCCGTAACGTTGATGATGCGCTAAAAGCTTACGAAAAATACAAAGCGGATATCAATAGAAGAATTAATGCCAAAGATCGTAAAGCTATTGCAACCGCATTGGAATCGATCAAACTCGATGATATAAATCAAAAATTAAAAAAATTTAGTAAAGGTATGTTTTTTGTAAGTAAAGCCCTTGACGTCAAAGATTTATGGATAGAGTTAATAAAAGCAACAGAGACAGATAATTGGCGTCCATTTTTTGTTAAAGCTGAGACTATATTTGCAGGAATGGCGGCTACATCTGTAGCAGGATTTACATTTAGTGTGCTTCTAGGTGGTCCCATAGGGATATTAGGATATGGATTGCTCATAGCAAGTATTGGAGCATTGATTGATAACGACTTAATTGAAAAAGCCAATAATTTGATTGGTATTTAATTAATACTTTAAAGGTTGTTTATTTAGAAAAGCAACCTTTTCACTAACACGAATAATATAAAAATTATTGTAATTGGTATAGATAATAAAAACACAATGAAACTATATAAAGCCAAGCCACCAGCTTTACCTGCTGTATCTGAAAATAGTCCTCGATTCCAAAATTCTTTGGTAGTAAATTGAAGAAAAAAACATTCAATCCCCCATTTAGCCAACGGATATAGTCCAATACCAGCAATACTAATTAACAACATCAGACTTTCATACTTCAACTCATATTCTAAGCAAGAGTATAAAAATAGAGCACCAATAAACCACCCCCAACACATATTTTTAATATAATATTGTTTAGTTATCTTCATATTTATCTACTAGATCCCTTTTATTTAAAACCATATTTATTTTAAATAAACCATAACAATTTAATTACTAACTAAATATACAGTTTTTCTGATTTTTAGATAAAAAAATGCCGAGAACAGTTGTCTCGGCATCTTATCATTTTCATATTTTAGTGAGAAAAGCGTTTCGCTTCTATCACATCAGGCAACTGATTAAGTTTTGCCAAAATACGACCTAATACTTGGAGATTATAAATCTCAATATTCATGTCGATTGTCGCAATTTGTTGCTTCACATCACTACGGCTACTAACGCCTAGCACATTAACTTTTTCATTCGCTAAAATAGTGGTGATATCGCGCAATAATCCACTTCGATCATTAGCAACAACACGAACGACTAATGAATAACCACTAGAGTAATTTTCTCCCCATACAGCATCAACGATACGTTCTGGTGCATGAGAAAGCAGTTCAGCAAGTTGCTCACAGTCTGCTCGGTGAATCGAAATACCTCGTCCTTTAGTAATAAAACCAACAATATTGTCACCTGGAATAGGTTGGCAACAGCGTGCTATATGGTGCATTAAGTTACCCACACCTTCGACAACAATACTACTCCCTGAGCCTGTGTTTCTTGGTGCTGGTGTTTTACTCTCTAGTGTCCGTAATGCTTCTTTATCTTCATCTTCCGCAGTGGCTTTATTTAATTTACTTTGAATAAAGTTCACTAACTGGTTAATTCTGATATCACCGACACCAATACCAGCTAATACTTCATCAACACTATGCACGTTATAACGCGCAATCAGCAGTTTTTCTGCTTCTTTCATGTTGATATCCATATGTGCCAATTCGTTATCTAAAATCTGACGCCCCGCAAGAATATTTTTATCGCGATCTTGCTTACGGAACCAATTGTGAATTTTCGCACGCCCACGACTTGTGGTGACATAACCTAAGTTAGGATTTAACCAATCGCGACTTGGGTTAGGATGTTTTTGCGTGATGATTTCAATTTGATCGCCCATCTGTAACTGATAGCTAAATGGCACAATACGTCCACCAATTTTCGCCCCAATACAGCGGTGCCCTACATCACTATGAATATGATAAGCAAAATCAAGTGGTGTTGAGCCTGCTGGTAAATCAACTACATCACCTTTTGGTGTAAAGACGTAAACCCTATCATCAAAGACTTGGCTACGGACTTCATCCAACATTTCGCCAGAATCTGCCATCTCCTCTTGCCATGCAATCAGTTTACGTAACCATGCAATACGGTTTTCATAACTGCCTGTACCGCCTTTCGTCGCAGCGCCAGTTGCACCTTCTTTATATTTCCAGTGCGCAGCCACACCCAATTCTGCATCTTCATGCATTTGGCGAGTACGAATTTGGATCTCAACCGTTTTGCCTTCAGGCCCTAACACAACGGTATGAATAGATTGATAGCCATTAGGTTTTGGATTTGCAACATAATCATCAAATTCATCAGGCAAATGGCGGAAATGAGTATGCACAATCCCTAATGCCGCATAGCAGTCTTGAAGCCGTTCAACGACGATACGTACCGCTCTCACATCAAATAACTCATCAAATGCGAGATTCTTTTTCTTCATTTTACGCCAAATACTATAGATGTGTTTGGGACGTCCATAGATATCTACATCGACATTCTCTTCCTTCATATAACCGCGTACTGTACTGACAAAATTATCAATGTACTGTTCGCGATCAATACGGCGCTCATGAAGCAAGCTTGCTATTTTTTTGTATTCATCAGGATGAAGATAACGGAAACAAAAATCTTCTAATTCCCATTTTAATTGGCCAATACCCAATCGGTTGGCTAATGGCGCGTAAATATTAAAACACTCTTTGGCCGCCAGTACGCGCTCATCTTCTGTGGCATCTTTCACTTCACGTAAATGGGCAATACGCTCTGAAAGTTTGATGACCACACAACGGAAATCTTCCACCATGGATAACAACATACGACGTACATTATCCACCTGAACCGAACTTGTTTCATTGGTATGTGTCGCTTTTAATTGGCGTATGGCATCCATTTCCATAACACCTCGCACTAAGCTCCAAATAGCATCGCCAAAATGTTCAGTAACGACTTCCTGATCAATAAGATTTTCTTCAGCAAGCGGGAAAAGGAGCGCTGCCCTCATGCTGTCTTTATCCATGCTTAGTGTCGAAAGAAGCTCAACCATTTCAATACCACGCCACAATAACAGTTCGGCATCTTCACGCCCTTGAACAGTACGATGGCAGTATTCCCAGGCTTGCATGATTTCACTACCTGCATTGGCATGGGTTAAGTTCAAACTGTTGACCCATTTATCAACAGCAAACTCGCCTGCAGGTGTTAAGTGAGCACTTCTTACTGCAACCATATTCTCTCCCTACACGGTATAAATCTTATTTGCGACTTATTACTGGCTAACTGTTTATTTTCGACTAAATAGTGCCATTGATTCCAGATGACCCGTTTGTGGAAACATATCCAACATTTTTAAACCGGTTAGCTGATATCCAGAATCTAATAATATCTTACTATCTCTGGCTAACGTGGTCGGATTACAGGAGACATACACAATTTTTTCTGCGGATAACTTCACAATATGTGACATTACCTCCAAAGCCCCTGCTCTTGCTGGATCTAACAACACTTTGTTAAATCCTTCTTTCGACCACGACATCGCAGAAAAATCAGCCGATAAATCTGCATGCCAAAAATGCGCATTACCTAATTGGTTTAGTTTTGCATTCTGTTTCGCCATTTCAACTAATGCGGGCACACCTTCGATACCCACTACTTCACTAACACGTTTCGCGATAGGTAAAGTAAAATTCCCCATACCACAAAACAGATCTAATACGCGATCTTCTAGTGATAAATCAAGCCACTCAATGGCTTGAGCAACCATCTTAGGATTTATTTCATCATTCACTTGAATAAAATCAGTGGGTGCAAAACGTAAATTAAGACCTTCTATTTGATAGAAGGGTTCCTTCTCAATTGAAGTTAATCGTGCTATCTCGCTATTATCACCTGCAAGATACATCGTAACTTGATGAGTTTGAGAGAAATCACGCAAACTCTGTTTATCACACTCTGGCAATGGTGATAAATGGCGTAAAATCACTAACGGCCCATTATCAGCGAGCACCATTTCAACATGCCCTAAATCACGCACTGCTGATAACTGCTTGAGGCACTCCCAAAGAGGTGTTAATAAATCATTTAGCTGTGGTTTTAACACAGGGCATTTTTTTATCATTACCAAGTCGTTCGAGCGCTCTTGCCGAAAGCCCATTACCAACCCTTTTTCAGGTTGATAGCGTAATCCCAATCTTGCTCTACGACGATAACCATATTCAGAGCCTGCAATCACAGGCTCAGCTGAAATCAGGACACCGGTTTCACGCTTAATAAGGTGCGATAACACACTCGCTTTTGTTGTTCGTTGTAATGTAATTGGCACATGTTGCTGCTGACAACCACCACAGCGCGCATAATACTCACAATAAGGTGTGATACGTTGTTCGCTGGTCGTTAAACGCTTAATAACCTCACCTTTCGCAAACTGGCGCTTTTCTTCTGTTAAACGAATTCGAGCAGTTTCTTGTGGGAGTAATCCTTTGACAAAAATCGTTTTGCCCTCAACATGAGCAATACCTTGACCATTTGCATCTAGTGCGCTGGCGGTCACTTCCAACGTTGTTGCCTGTTTTTTCACAGGGCGTTTTTTAGGGGAATAAAACTGCACCATAGTATTAAATTAAGTATCAATAACAGATTAACAGTGAAATGACGCCGTTTTAGAATACGCTGTACGTTTTTCAGCGTGACATGAATGACTATGCATTTCAAAAGAAAACATGGGAAGAGTATAACATCGAACAAGTTATTTACTTAACTGATATAAGCAATATTTTTGTTAATTTGAGAAATCTTTTAATGATAACAACCTAAGGCACTCGTTTTATGAATTTTATATTGTTCTATAACTAACAAATATTATATATAACTTTTATATTGAATATATTTACAATTAATAACATCTATTTTCTGTTATTTTAATAAATCTTTATTATCACTAGGAAAATTCTAAAAGTTAACACCAATCAATTAGATAGCTTTTCTCTTAATGATTACAAATCAATCACAAACCATTAATTTTCTATATTCTTCATAAGCATAATGATCAGTCATTCCACTGATATAATCTTGAATTAATCTTGTCCGATAATAAAACTCTAAGATTTTACCTCTTTCCGTATTTATATCATTTAGCTTTTCTAACATTTCGTTATATGCCAGTTTATGTTTAACAGAAAGCTTATGATATAAACGCGTCTCAATAACATATTTAGGATGTTCATTATATTTATGCAATCTTAAAAAATCTTCAGTTGATAATAACAATAAAGGTTTATAGATATCGAGTAATCCACTGATCACGCGATACCCTTTCATTTCTAGCTCTTCTACTTCAGGATGGCTAAATACCCATTTCTTAGCCACATTTTTTAATGTCGTCAATAAACGATGTTCAGCACTATTTCCTTCCAACAAAGCATGATTAAAACGTCCCTCATAAACTTGAGGAAGATTTTTTATAAAACGATGTGCGGTATAAGGGACTAACTTTCCTGTAATATAAACTCGCAAGTACATAAAAAACTGATCTTGCATACTGCGTTTGGCTTCATTTTGGTCGACTTTTTTATAAGCTCGATTAACGGTTATATCGAATAAATCACCTTCAGTTACATCACCATTTTCACGCCACGCATCACGTAATAAATGAACCAGACGATTAATATCAAAAATCCCCTTTTCTACCGCATCATCTAAATCTGCAATGCAATATGAGATATCGTCGGCAGCTTCCATAATATATGTGAGAGGAAAGCGACAAAATTCATCCATATCTAATTTTTCTTGCACTTCTTTTACGAAAGCTAATTCAGACCAGTAATACCCCGGTTTTTTCATTAAATAGCTATATTCTTTGGGGATTTCTCCTTGCCAATAAGCAGGACGAGTATATTTTAATACACAGCCAATTTGAGCATAGGTTAAATTCAATTTAAGAAGATGATGCGCCATTCGAATAGCTTGAGCATTGCCTTCAAATTGGCATAAATCTTGGCGTAAAATTTGTCGTAATTCATTTAATTGCACTTTTGCTGAATACTGCATTGGGATAAACGGGCAACTATCGAATTCTGCTGTCGCCTCTGGTGATAATACTTTTTCAAACCAATGCTTAATAGCAGCTTCACCAAAATGCCCAAAAGGTGGATTACCAATATCGTGCATTAAGCACGCCATCTCAATTAAACTTTCAAGGCTATCGATGCGATCAATTAAGCCATACACTTCCAGCTTATTTTGCTTTTTTAATTCACCGATAATTTGCTTAGCGATATAACGACCAATTTGCTGAACTTCAAGAGAGTGAGTAAGACGGCTACGGACTGCTGAATTTTGCTCTAAAGGAAAGACTTGTGTTTTTTGTTGTAAACGTCGAATGGCAGCTGAGTTAATAATGCGGCCACGATCACTTTCAAATTGACGAGAAACCTGTATTTCATCGTTAATATCGATATCACTGCTGTTATATTTGCGTTGATAATTTAACTTCAGCTTAAAATCGATCATTTCTGTCCTCTTTCTGGTTTCGATGAAACGAATTCTCTATTCTTTGTGTTATATCGTGTTTTTCCGATAGATGTTAAACTCTATTTATTATTAACCTACAAGTGAGTATGACACAATGAGAGTTGGCGTAATAGGTGCAATGGAGCAAGAAGTCACACTTCTGCGTGAGAAAATTGAAGATTGCCAAATCTTATCTCGTGGCGGTTGTGAAATCTATACAGGCACAATCAACGGTGTTGATGTTGCATTATTAAAATCAGGTATTGGTAAAGTTGCGGCTGCGATTGGTACAACCTTATTGCTTGAGCATTTTCGCCCTGATGTCGTTATCAATACTGGCTCTGCGGGTGGCTTAGACTCAAGATTAAATGTCGGTGATATCGTTGTTTCAACAGAAGTTCGCTATCACGATGCAGATGTGACTGCGTTTGGTTATGAACCAGGTCAAATGGCACAATGTCCGCCTGCTTTTATTGCAGATCCTAAACTTATTAGCATCGCAGAAGAGTGTATTGAGTCGCTAAAATTAAATGCTGTTCGTGGTTTAATTTGTAGTGGTGATGCCTTTATTAATGGTGCAGAGCCTTTAGCGCGCATTCGACGTACATTCCCAGATGTTGCTGCCGTAGAAATGGAATCCACCGCGATTGGTCATGTTTGCCATCAGTTCGACACACCATTCGTTGTAGTTCGCGCTATTTCTGATGTAGCTGATAAAGAATCGCATTTAAGCTTTGATGAATTTTTATCTGTTGCCGCAGAACAATCAAGTTTAATGGTGACCGCGATGTTGGATAAATTAAAAGACTAATTAAGTCGAGATAATCCTAATATCGTTTTATTAATACCCCACCTTTATTTTTTTGTTTATTCTAAGATAAAAAATAGGTGGGTATTTTTTATTATTGGAAAAGCAATGCGTTTACTTATCAATCTTGGATTATTACTCTGTTCATTATTTTGGCTAAACCTTGCTATTGCTATCACGCCTGCAGATCGCGTTATTACGCTATCACCATCAGCCACTGAAATGGCTTATGCCGCAGGGATGGGGGATAATATTGTCGGAGTTAGTGCTTACTCCGATTATCCAGAGGATGCCAAAAGTATCGAACAAGTTGCCAATTGGCAGGGTATTAATATCGAACGCATTCTATTATTAAAGCCTGATTTAGTGATTGCATGGCAAGGCGGTAATCCACAACGCCCATTAGATCAATTAAAAGCTTTGGGTATTTCTATCATTTATTCTGATCCACAAAGTATTGAAGAAATCGCAGACGATCTCGTTACTCTTTCCAGCTATAGCCATCATCCTGATATTGCAATAAAAAATGCCCAACAATTACGCCAGAAATATCAAATGTTACAGCAACAATATGCATCAACTATATCGAATCAACCCAACAAAAAAGTGTTTATTCAATTTGGGATGCAGCCGTTATTTACTACATCAAACAGTACATTACAAAGCCATATTACTGAACTTTGTGGTGGTGAAAATATCTTCGCTAATAGCCCTGTGGCATGGCCTCAAGTAAGTCGTGAGCAAGTACTTACAAAGCAACCTGATTTAATTATATTCAGTGGTAAGGCAGATCAAATACCTACAGTACGAGCATTTTGGCAACCTCAGCTTACTGTACCGGTTATTGCTATTGATGAAGACAGTTTTAGCCGACCTGCACTGCGTATTATTAATGCAGCACAGCAAATTTGTGAGGCAATAGCAACAAACCATTAGCAAAATAATTAATTATTCAATAGCCACTAATACACAACCCTTTAAACAACCGCATTGCACTTTATGTCCTTCTAACGCGACAGGGATATTGTTTATTTTCATCATGGTATCCCCTTCTATTATCTTGCCTTTTTGCTGACAAGCGGGACAATAGACTTCATCGTCTAAACAGGCAATTTCATGCGTTTGCTTTGCTAATAAAGAACCGCTTAATACGGTTCCTTTAGTATTGGTAGTATCATTTTTTAAAATGATTTTTCGTCCTTGAATTGAGCTACGCATGTTTATATATCCTTTTATAAACTATTAACAGTAAACTTAGCTAAAAAATCTAAATAGAATGCTTAATTGCTTCCGATAATTTATCTTCTATTTCTTTACAAGGTGGCAGCTCTTTATCAACCAGAACAACTTGTTGTTCTATTTGTTTATCAAGATCTTTGGGAATAGGCGCTTCTCTAAAAATAGAATATTTTTTTCTTGTGTACTTACCTTCAATCAAAGGTGCTAATCCATAAAATAAATATTTGGTAATATATCCTAATCCCCATGCTTTATCATTACTACTTCCACCTCCTAAAAAACTAAACATCGTTAAGTTTGGATAATATTTATGTTCTATCAACTTATTATTTTCATCAACTCGATATAAAATAACTGCTAATGTTGGTTTCATATCTGAAAAATTAATTTGAGAATATTTAGCAACATAAACATTCATTTTCATATCCCAAGTATAAAATAATTGTTTTTCTCGATCACATATTAGGTAAGGTCTATTTCTAGCAATAAAACCAAAATAGATCATTGGTAAAGAACATAATAATGGAGCTAATAGTAAAAACAAATCTAAAATAATGCTTTTCTCTCTTATAAATGAATTGCTATAGTAATAATAGTCCCAATAATTTATAAAAGAAAGCTTTCCATTCTGAATATATTTTTTTTCTAATTCATCATTATCCCTATACTGAGGTAATATAAATATATTATTCTTATTATCTTTCTTATCTAATATTCTAAGGAAAAGAGATTCTGTATTTTTCCAAGGATCAATATAAATTGTTTTAACACCATAGCTAAAAGCCCAAAGTAAGCCGATAACAAAAGGAATCGCTAACATAGTCCTTCCATTAGAAAAAACATGGCGTATTACCAATACGCAAATTTTCTATTTCTTCCACAAAATCAAGTGCACCTGCTTGATATTGTGTCATTTTTGGTGTTTCTGTTTGTAGTAGTGATTCACAATGATCACTGAGTTTGTGTTTTTAACTCCATGGATTTCCCTTTGCTCTCTGTTTCATTAACCCATAATGCTTTACTTCAAGATCTAAAATTTCATTATCATCCCAATCATATCGTAAGGGTACAATATTATCTTCAAATGGTCTGTAATAGAAAAATATTTCATTTCCATAATAAAAATTTCTGGTGTTTTTATAACCATTTCTAAGATAGAACTTCCATTATTATCAATATAACTATTTTTTATATTCTCATTAAACTCAGCATCTAGTTCTGTATAATCTATTTTTTTGTATATACTATTATCGTAATGAAATAATTTATCTTTTTCTCTGTATTCGGTATAAACACTTGGAATTCTTGAGGTCATTTTACGGCAAATTTGATAAAAAACTTGAGATTCATAAGGTATAAAGTTATTTAACTCCATTTTAATGGTTAGTTTTTTAGTACTATATTCCCATTCTAATTTCGGCATATGAAATATATTTATAAAATCTTGATTTTCTATTAAAAAACCATTAGTGACTTTTATTTCATCACTGTTTATTAATTTAAATCTTTTATTGAAATTTCCTTTTTCTGTATTCAAAAATGGATATTTATCTGAATTCCCCCAAAAACTACATTTAATTAATATTTCTAAATCCCCCCATGTTGTAGCTAAATCACCAACTGTTCCTACTAGCATTGAAGCTGTCCCTAAAAATATAAAAATAGGCCATAGAGCTAATTCGAAGAATATAGCACCAAGAGTTCCAATAGCTAATAAGCTATAGCCAACACCAGTAATTCCTTTGAAAATACTATTTAAATCATTTCCAATTCGCCAAGAGTTATAAGCCTCGTAAAAAGAAATCCCAGCTAATACAGAAAAACTAATTGTTGATAAATACTGAAAACTTTTTATAATTACTCTTTTTACTATTTCAGGTGGTTTAGGTATATTAGCAATAGAACGCATTATTTTGCTATTAGCAAATAATTTCATTTTTTGTAGTTGATTTACTCCCATTACTGTAAACTTACTATTTTCAGCAATAGCAACAAAACCTTCAGCTATTTTAAATGAATAATATCCTAGACTTCTTGCCTTTAATGGATTATTTTTATTATAAAAACTTTGATTATTTAAAGATAATACTATTAATGTATTAACACAAAATGCTAATCCTGGAATAGCTTTATCTATATAAGGAACTATACTTTTCCCATTTAACCGGTTATTTTTAGAACCTATTGATTTTAATGATGATGTTATTTTATCTATACTTGGCAATTTTATCCATGCTTCATTTTTTAATCCTGAAGTTATTTTATCCCAATTAAACAATTTATTGCCCATTTTTAAATTGTCAGGTCTAAGTTTATCTTTTAATAACACCCCAATTTTTTTCAACTCAATTTCTAACTGACTCCCTGTAAAGAGCTTACTTATATTAATATTAATTTTAATTCCTGATAATTTAGCAATTTCAATAGTAAAATCAGCCATCAACTTTCTTCCCTTTAGAATGGATGAATTTTTAGGTAAATTCCCCATATAAACTAGTGAAGTTGAAAAGCTTTTTCCAAAAACAATTAATAATTTATCAAAAGATTTAACTAATAATTTTTTTAATTCTGGATTTTCCACAAGCTTATTATCCAGAAATGTTCTTAATGAAACTAAAGTATCTTTCCAATCATCAATTAAATTATCATCTTCAGTTGGAAGTGTATCTGAAAATTTTTTAAATGCCTTTTTACCAACCTCTGTATCAAGCATAGTTGTTGCGACAGTAGGCAAAAGATCATATGACTCCATTAATGAATAAGTAAGTATGTATTTTCCTAGGCTAGAGCGTTCTTGGAGTTTTTCAATGACAGATTTTGGTGTTAACTCTTTATTAAAGAATCTATCTAATATTACAGAGCCTAATTCTGTAAACTGAAGAGAATTTGTAATATCAAAAAATAATCCAGAAAAAATATAAACCTCATCAATATAGCTTTCACCTGACAATTCAGTTTCATTTAAAAAACTAAATAAACCTGTCAAATGTAATTTAAGCCCATCATATTTTTCTGAAGACAGTTTATAATTAAAAGCAAATGCATTATATAAGGATAAAATTTCTGCCGTTCTTGCATGAATATTGGAAATATTATTTTTAATTTCTTTCCAGTTAGTATTCCATTCATCTTCATTCAAACTTGATCTTACCGTTTCACGGACTTCACTAGAGTCATTTTTGAGCAGTGCTTCAATATAATTCCCAATAGTTATTGGATAATTATAACTTTCCATATAAGACTTTAAGTATGTAACTAAAAAACTATAAACTTCCAATATATCTTTTTGTCTACCAACAGGGTCATGTAAAATAACTAAAGTTCCTTTTTCTCCTTTATTACAATAAGCTCTAAATATATTATCTTTTTTTCTGGATCTATATAATAGCTCTGTTGTGTAGTACCATAACTCAATTGATAACCACAACCATCATCTAATTTCAATTCATTATAGCACCAATTAAATTGCTCATTCTTAATCTTATAATCTTCAACTAAATCTGATAAATTTTCTTTATTTAACTCTAATGAATAGTTTTCTTCTGTATCTAAATTAATAAATTGCATCATATGCCTTCTATAGGCAATATTATTGTTTAATTTTTCCAGAATACTTTTCGATAAAGGTACATCACTAAATAATATACTTATATTTTT
The DNA here is from genome assembly GCF_009915965.1 of Proteus sp. G2300. Lineage (NCBI taxonomy): Bacteria > Pseudomonadati > Pseudomonadota > Gammaproteobacteria > Enterobacterales > Morganellaceae > Proteus > Proteus sp. G2300. The sequence continues at coordinate 378,427 of NZ_JAABNK010000005.1, read as the reverse complement.
AACATCTTTCTTTATAGGTAAAAAACCACAAGGTTTGCACGGTTGTCTTTTTTCTTGATAACTATTTTTATAAGATTATTATTTATTGGAAAGTTCATATTTTATCTCTACTCATTTTATTAATAGTTAAATCAAGATAATGTAATGCTCTAATTTCTTGTGATGATGAGTAATGGCTTGCTTCATTCCATAATGATAAAAATTCTTCATTGAAAAAATCAATTTGAGCAATTATAAAATAATATATTGCTTTAGGATTTGTTAAACCCAATAAATATGCTTTGTTTAATTCATTAATAAGTTCTTTTTTTCTTTAACATTTAAATCTCTTTTATTAATTTTATACTTTGGCAAATTAATAGCTATTTTCTTCATAAAAATAGATTGTTGATAATCATTAAAAGCTTTTTGTAAATATGGTGTTATTATTAATTTATTTTTTGAATCAAAATTATAATCAACAGTATTATTTTTCAAAGAAAAAAACAATTATCTTTTAAAAAGAAGAACTCATCTATATTTTTATAAAAAATATTAGACTCAACTTCATTCAAATGTTCTAAAACCAATGAAAATATATTAGGATCATAAAACCTAAAATAGCTCCAATTATCTTTTCCATACACCTCTAAATATGTAAACTTTCTCAAATGTTTACTTAACTCAAGTAAACTTAAACTTGTTTTAATGAAAATGCAAATTGGATTATCCAAGCATAATTTTACAAATTGCTTTTGAATTATATCCATTTCACTTCTATTTTTTATTTTTATTAAATAAGGAGCACTTCTTTCTAGAATTGATTGAGTTTTTCCTTTAAGTAAACACGTCCAATCAAACCCAAGAACATGTAGTTTAGTTAAAACGAAATCACCACTTAAATGCTCATATTTACTAGCATCAATTAATATAAAAGTATTACTATCAATAAAATCATACTCTATTTCTATTTTACTCAATATAATAGCTGAACTTTCAATTGCTAATGGAAACGATACTTCTCGTTCTTCAAAAATAATCACATCCTGTTTATCTATATTATCCATTGCATTTATACATAATAGTTCTGATTTTTCACTTTGATTAATATAGTTTTCAAATAACAATATTGATTTATAATAGAAAAAAGATTTTTCATATGTAGAGAAATAATCTCTAAATTTTTCTATAGCGCTTTCTTCAGTATCAGAATTTACTAATAGCTTTCCCTCAATTTTACTTTCAGTTGATTCAAAATAATACTCAAGAACCCAAATTTTTTTAATTTTTTCAAATAGAGATAACATTAAATTCCCTTTATCAATCATCCAATTTTTGACAGTCTTCAGCTAATGCTAATCCTTCATTTGAGGCATTATCTAAAGATGATACTGATTCTGGACTCCCTGATTCAATCGAGACATTCCCCAAAATATTAATATTACCTGTTAACTTTATGCCTTGAGAGTCAATCAAAATAGAACCTGACTTACTCTTTATTAAAATAGTTTCACTAGCCTGTAAAGTATATATTTTAGTATTTGAATGAATTCCATCTGATGCATTTATATGATATTTTTTCTTTATATTAGATAATTTATCCTCACCGATTTCTTCTATGAAATTAGAGAAAATCGTTTCTGTCTTAGCATTACCAATTTTTATAATTTTATCTTTATTAATTTCTTCAAATTGGTTTAGTCCAATATTTATATGTTGCTCATTAACTATACGAATAAATTCATCATGACAAACCTCATGTTTGCGATCATTTGCAACTTCATGAGATTCATTTTTACCAATATATTGAAATTTATTATGGTTAATATGCGTATTTTGATCCCTCTACGCATGTAAATACACTTCTTCGCGTCCGCCGGCATCCTCAAATCGCAGTTCATTAAACCCGCTGCCTTTATGCGTTTTGGTACGAAATGTGGTTCGGGTTTTTTCTTTGGGTAAATCAAGCAGGAGAGCATTACGACCGTTATAGGTGCAACCGGTGATAATTGGTCTATCAATATCGCCATTTAAATAAGACACAATCACCTCTTGCCCAATGCGAGGGATCGCCATAAAGCCAAAGCCATCACCATTCCAACCCTGTGCAACGCGCAACCAACACGAGCCACTATGATCAGGCTTTCCGCGTCTATCCCAATGAAAATAAACTTTTACTGCGCCTTGTTCATTGGTGTAAATCTCCTCACCTTCAGGGCCAACGACTGTCGCCAACTCATCACCATCTGCCAGCGGTTTATAATGAAAAGGCGGTCGCCATTCCTGCGTACCGGGAATAAAAGTGACATTGTTTGAAAGTTGAGTTCCCTCACCGCCACCGTTATCCGCAGAGGGTTGTACACCATGATGTGAAACGCTGATCACCTGCCAACGTGAATTCATACGCGCACTCGGGTGATTGGTTAAGGTAAACACTTTGCCCGGCATTAACGCAAAACAGTTAGTGCTTGCTGAGCCTGTTTGACGATAATTTTGAGATTGCTCATAGCGCAATTGATTCAATGGCTGAGCTTCTGCCTCTTCTTGAAAACGGCCATAGCTTTCAAATACAGGGTGTTGCTGATGAACGTCACCCGTTGTGTTTTGTGATAACGGGTAAGAAGGACGTTGTATCCTCGTAGGATAAGTGACTTAGCGTAAAATAATTGTTCACACGTTATTTACTGCTTTCGTTTCTTAAAATAAGTGTATTTACTTATATCATTCTCTTTCGTAAATATCCGAAATCTCGCTAAAGCCAGTCAGTTCTAATGTACATGGATTTTTAATATGTAACAAAATGTGTATTTTTTTCAAATTGTAATAGCGTTGATTTGTAAGGAAAAAATAGTCCTATTTTCAAAATAATACGCAAACTACGATTCTTATTCTCAAAGGACAAAAAATGCGCACCTAAAATTTAGTGTATCGCAGAAGATCTATTTAAATAGAGGCAAAAATATCACCCATAGAGTGATTTTATGAAATAAGCTCAGAAAGAATAAATAACGAAAAGAAGAGAAGAGAAGAGAAGAGAAGAAAAAAAGAAAAGAGTAACCAACAAACTCTCACAGACAAAAGTCGTGAGCGAGCAAGCAGTGCAACAAGGCAGACAGCGCACAGTAAGCGGAGCATACATTAGTATGTGAGCATTGCGAGCACTGCTCTAACGCCGTGGCACTACTGCACAGCCACGACGCCAAAGAAGGATCAGATACTAAAGGAGGAGCCGCAACCACACGTACTCTTAGCATTAGGATTCGTCACAATAAAACGCGAACCCTCCAACCCCTCAGTATAATCCACACAGCCACCCACTAAATACTGCAAACTCATCGGATCAACCACTAAGGCAACGCCTTGTTTTTCTATGGTCATATCACCTTCATTCATTGCATCATCAAAGGTAAAACCATACTGGAATCCGCTACAACCGCCACCCGTGATATAAACACGTAAACGCAGATTTGGATTTTCTTCATCCGCAATCAAATCTTTTACTTTATTTGCAGCCGCGTCAGTAAATTGTAACGGCAGAGCCATATCATCACTCATTGTTCACTCCAGACTGGGTATTCCAGCAAAAAAACAGCCAGCAAAAATTTATATTTCTTGCTGATATAATGTGATGATTATCTAATACCTGCTCATAACCTTCAAGTTTGTTGTGGATAAAATACACTTTTTGCTACCTATCACTTTTTACGATAAACCACGTACCCTCAATAACAGTGATAAATCAAAATGTTGTTGCCGTATATTTGGCTTCATCTGCGTGGTGATTTAGAATACGCCTTAATCTTACGCTCACCCATCATTAGGAGTCTGACATGAGCAAGTCTGAAACGCTTTATAATCTCGCACAACAAGTGATCCCCGGCGGTGTCAACTCACCTGTTAGAGCATTTAACGGTGTAGGTGGAACCCCTCTTTTTATTGAACGTGCTAATGGTGCGTATATTTATGATGTTGATGGACGAGCTTACCTTGACTATGTCGGCTCATGGGGACCAATGGTTTTAGGCCACAACCACCCTTCTATTCGCCATGCTGTTACTGACGCGGTACAAAAAGGCCTAAGCTTTGGTGCACCAACGGCGGCTGAAGTTGAAATGGCAAACCTAGTGACTGAACTTGTACCTTCCATGGATATGGTTCGCATGGTGAACTCAGGTACAGAAGCGACAATGAGCGCTATTCGCCTTGCTCGTGGTTATACAGGTCGTGACAAAATCATTAAATTTGAAGGTTGCTACCACGGTCATGCCGATTGTCTATTAGTAAAAGCAGGCTCTGGCGCATTAACGATGGGACAACCAAATTCACCGGGTGTACCCGCTGATTTTGTAAAACACACCTTAACCTGTACTTACAACGATTTGAATTCTGTACGCCAAGCATTTGAAAATTACCCTGAAGAAGTCGCTTGTATCATTGTTGAGCCTGTTGCGGGCAATATGAACTGCGTACCACCAAAAGCCGACTTCTTACCGGGCTTGCGTGCATTATGTGATGAGTTTGGTGCATTGCTAATTATTGATGAAGTTATGACCGGCTTTCGCGTGGCATTAGGTGGCGCACAAGCTTATTACGATGTTGATCCTGATTTAACATGCTTAGGTAAAATCATTGGTGGCGGTATGCCAGTGGGTGCTTTTGGTGGACATATGGAAGTGATGTCTAAACTCGCACCAATTGGTCCTGTTTATCAAGCAGGTACTTTATCAGGTAACCCAATTGCAATGGCAGCAGGTCTCGCGTGTTTACACGAAGTATCACAACCGGGTGTTCATCAAACATTAAATGAGCTAACAACAATGCTGGCTGATGGTTTGCTTGAAAAAGCACAACAAGCGGGTATTCCAATGGTTATTAACCATGTTGGCGGGATGTTTGGTCTGTTCTTTACCGATGCAAAAGAAGTCACTTGCTATCAAGATGTGATGAACTGCGATGTTGAACGCTTCAAACAGTTCTTCCATTTAATGCTAGAAAAACGCATCTACCTTGCACCTTCTGCATTTGAAGCTGGCTTTATGTCTATTGCTCATACTAAAGAAGATATTCAGCGCACTATTGATGCTGCGGAATATGCTTTTGCTCAGATGAAGAGCTAATATTCGATTCGTTTTTTAATAAAAATAAGATGCGAATAAACAAAAAACGGCACTTATGTGCCGTTTTTATTTTAGCTAATCTATGTGATTACCTACTCAGAAAACAGATTTTGTAACCATTTTGGTGCACCACTTTCATCAGTATCTTGCTGAATAGGTGTGCACAATCCATCTGGATTCGCTGTCCATACAGGTAGTGTACGAACACCACCACCATAACAAGCAAAGTTACCTTGAGCATCCACTGACATTTCAGCAATATCTTCTGGCACAGATGGCGTTAGTTTCAGCGGAGCTTGATTCTCTAAATAATTACGATACAGCAATAATGCCCCTGTTGAACCCGTTAAGTTCGTTGGACCATTATTATCACGCCCCATCCATGCAATGGTGACTTCTTTTCCATCAATTCCCGCAAACCAGCTATCACGCAAATCGTTAGTGGTACCAGTTTTACCTGCAAGGTTGTAATTACCAAATTTTGGTTTTAATACACGCCATGCTGTCCCTGAATTAACCACTTGTTGCATACCAAATAACGTCATATAAGCGGCTTGAGGCGAAACAGTCGTTTCAGCTTGAGGATAACTTTGGTAAAGCACGGTACCATCTTGAGCAATAACAGAGCGCAGTGATGATAATTTTGCTCTGTTCCCTAAACTACCAATCGTTTGGAAGGTTTGAGCCACTTCCATTGGTGTTAAATTTAACGCCCCAAGAAGCATGGCGGGTACTTTTTCTAGATTTTCCGCTGGTGCACCTAAGTTAATCCATGTTTTGATCACTCGGTCTAATCCCACTTCTAACCCGAGGTTTACAGTAGGGATATTACGTGAGGTTGCTAATGCATCTACCAGCATTAACTTACCTTTATAACCACGATCGTAGTTACGGGGTTGCCAAGGTTTTCCCCCAGGAATTGGCACAGAAATAGGTTCATCCGCAAGCCATGTGTTTAAACGAAAACGCTCAGGTTCACTTAATGCTGTTAAGTAGGTCGCCGGTTTTGCCAGAGAGCCAATAGAACGACGAGCTGATAAAGCACGGTTAAAGCCTGCATATTGTGGTTGTGATCCTCCCACTAAGGCCCTCACTTCACCACTTAAGCGATCTACAACAACCATCGCCCCTTCAAGATCGTCAATTTTACGCACTTTTCGTAAATCTGCGACCCCTACTTCAACCGCTTTTTCGGCTGCATCTTGCGAAACAGGATCTAATGTAGTGAAAATTTTCGTCCCTGATAAATCTTTCACTTTATCGCCTAAGGTTGTTTGTAACTCTTGACGAACGAGTTGCATAAATGCGGGTTGAGGGGTTAATGCTTCACTACGAGGCTTCACACCTAAAGGACGCGCACTGAGTACGTTATAAAGTTCTTCATCGATGATCTGTTGTGTTTGCAGTAGCTTTAATACCACATTACGGCGTTCTAACGCTGCTTTAGGATTACGCCATGGATTATAAGCCGATGCACCTTTTACCATACCGACTAAAAGTGCTTGCTGATCAAGGCTTAATTCATCAACGGGACGACCAAAATAGTAAAGGCTAGCTAAAGGGAAGCCTCGAATTTGTTCATCACCACTTTGCCCTAAAAAAACCTCATTTAGATATAATTCTAGAATGCGATCTTTACTATAACTTGCATCCATAATGATCGCCATATAGGCTTCATTAAGCTTTCTTTTTAAGGTTCTTTCGTTAGTGAGAAATAAGTTTTTGACTAATTGTTGCGTTAAGGTACTACCACCTTGAACAGCTCTACCTGCAGTAAAGTTCGCTAATACTGCACGTCCTATAGAATAAAGGCTGATACCGTCATGCTCATAGAAACGGCGATCTTCTGTCGCAATTAATGTATCTACTAATAATTGTGGGAATTTATCTCTTGCCAAGAATAAACGTTGCTCACCATTGGCGGATTGCATCATAGTGATCAATTTAGGATCAAGACGAAAAAAGCCAAATTGGCGCTGATTATCCATGTTAGTAATACTAACGAGTGAGTTCTGCTCAAAGGCTAATTTAGCTAAAATTTGCTCTTCACGACCATCAGGGAAATCGAAAGGTCGGCGCAACATTTCAATTGTATTGCCTCTTACCACAAATTCGCCGGGACGTGTGATTTTGTTGACATTACGGTATTGCATGCCTTCAAGTAAGCTCATCATCTCTTTTTGGCTATAATTCATGCCCGGCTCTAAGTTAACGGTGCGTCCGTAAACTGCGGCAGGTAATTCCCAAACATTGCCATCAAGGCGCTCTTTGATTTGAGAATGTAAATAAACCCCATAAATCCCCATTAAAACCGCAACCACAATGGCGATTTTGACAAATAACCAAAACCAAGAACGACCTCTTTTGGCTTGTTTCACTGGTCTTTTCTTTCTACTCATGAACTGTATCTCTCATTAAAACCCCTTTATCACGGGATAAAGAAGCCTAACATTGTCGCTATTTTTCTGTGTGATCACACAAGAAAGCTCTCAAATACGAATAATATTAGGGTAAAACTTACATTTATTGGCTATATTTTTTTACTCGCCGTGTGGGGGCTGTATCTGCGGGTGAATCAGGCCATAAATGTTTTGGATAACGCCCTTTCATCTCTTTTTGCACCTCTTTATAACTTCCTGCCCAAAACGTTGCTAAATCTTGTGTTTTCTGAATAGGTCGATGAGCAGGTGATAATAATTCCATCACAACGGGTAATTGACCATTCGCTACAATAGGGCTTTGTTTCTCACCATAAACTTCTTGAATGCGGATCGCGATCACCGGTGGTAACTCTAAATCATATTGGATCGCCACTTTTGTACCAGTTGGCGCTAAATAATGCGTTGGAAATAAACTTTGTAGCAACTGATTTTCATGCCACGTTAATTGATTTTTAATCATCATATTAATATCAATTTGTTGTAATGCTTTTAATGTTTGTACATCACCAAGCTCAGGCAATAACCATGTTTCTAAAGTTTCAAGTAACACAGCTTCATCTAAATCAGGTAATAAGGCTTCTGGGCACCATTTTTTCGCTAAAGCAAGGCGAATAAAAAGCTGTTTAGTCTCTTCGCTAAGTGCTAATGCATTTAAACCGTTATCTCTTAACCAGTTCAATAGTGCTTGTTGCATTTGCTGTTTATTGGGTTTGTCTAATTGACGCTGGCTTAAGGTTAGTCGCCCTAATTGACGTTGTTGCCAAGTGATTAACGTACCGCGTTTTTCATCCCATTCAACCGTGGTATTCTCTTCAATAAGTTCAGAAAAGGTCGTTGATATTTCATCAATATCAATAGGTAGCGCTAATAAAATACGCACATCAGCATAATGTGTACTTTGAAGTAACAACGGCGCTAAAATCCAAGGTGCGCCACTTATTGCTTGAGTGTCGTCCATCATTGCACCCTGCCCATTCGCTAAACGAAAACGCCCTTGGTTATCCCGATTTTTAGCAATTCTATCCGGAAATCCGACAGCTAATAATAAACCTAACAATTCAGGGCAAAACATCCCTTTCCGATGTTGAGAAAGCTGTTTTTCACGTCGTGTCCAGAAAGTGTTTTTTTGTTGAGCAATCCACTCCAGATTAATTTCTTGTCCTCGAGGAGGCTCTTCTAAGATTGCACATAAGCGTGCCGCCGTCGCCAGATGATTGTCACTTTGTTCACTGGCATAATCCAATATTGCTGCAAGTCGAGGTTCTATTCCCCATTGCGCCATGCGCAAGCCTCGAGGTGTTAATCCACATTGTTTATCAACAGCGCCTAAGCGATACAATAAATCTTTAGCTACATTTAATGCTTGTGTTGTTGGTGTATCTAACCAACTTAGTTGATTAATGTCGCGACATCCCCATTGCAAAACAGAAAGCCATAATGAGGATAAATCGCTACTTAAAATTTCTGGTACTTGATGAGAGGCAACTCGTTCAGCCTGCTCTTGACTCATTAAATGCCAGCAAATTCCAGCTTCAAGGCGACCCGCACGCCCTGCTCTTTGTGTTTGTGATGATTGACTAATTCGCTGGCGTAGCAAGCTGGTGACACCACTTTTTAAATCAAACTGAGCGCGTTTCTCAATCGTACTATCCAATACAAGGCGGATACCTTCAATTGTTAAGCTGGTTTCTGCGATATTGGTCGCAAGTACCACTTTTCGATAACCTCTTTCTGTAGGTTCAATCGCTTTTTGTTGCTCTGCTAATGACAACGCCCCATAAAGTGGGAATAACAAAACATGTTTATCCACTTTATCTTTTAGTATTTCAGTCACGCGCATAATCTCTGCGCTACCCGGCAAAAATATCAACATGGAACCAGTTTCTTGCGCCAGTAATCGCAAAGCCATGTTAGCAATTTCTTGCTCAAAAGGTTGATGCGTATTGATTGGAAAATAAACTCTTTCGACAGGGTAACTGCGTCCTTGTGCACTAATAATGGGAGCATCGGGTAATAAGGAGGTAAGTTTTTGATTGTCTAAAGTTGCGGACATAATCAAAACACGTAAATCATCGCGTAATCCCATTTGAACATCGAGTAATAGCGCCAGCGCTAAATCAGCCTGTAAACTGCGTTCATGAAATTCATCTAACATCACAAGACTTACGCCAGTCAATTCCGGATCTTGTTGTAACATGCGGTTTAATACCCCCTCTGTTACCACTTCCAGTCGAGTATATTGACTCACTTTGCTTTCCGCTTTCATACGATAACCTACCGTATGACCCACCGCTTCATTAAGCTGACTTGCTAAACGATAAGCGATACTTTTAGCGGCTATTCGTCTTGGTTCTAATAAAATGATTTTGCCATCAAAGTGGTTTTGCTGAAGTAAATAGAGGGGAAGTGCTGTTGATTTACCTGCACCTGTTGGTGCATGAAGTAAGACTTGTGGGAATTGTTTTAACGCAGTAAGGATATTCTCCGTTACTTCAAAGATTGGCAATAAATGCACACAGACTCCATGACTCATTAACTTTCTCGGCTTGGCATTGTAGCATTAGCGCTTTACTAAAGATCGTATTTTCATCGGAGTTGTCATGAAATTTGAGCAACCTCTACAATCTGCTACTTTACTAAAACGATATAAGCGTTTTTTAGCAGACGTTGTTACCCCAAATGGGGAAGAATTCACGCTCCATTGCGCCAACACAGGTGCAATGACAGGATGTGCGACGCCCGGTGATACCGTGTGGTATTCCACCTCTTCAAATGCAAAAAGAAAATACCCGCACAGTTGGGAACTTACACAAACTCAAACCAACGATTGGATTTGTGTAAATACTTTAAGAGCGAATGGGATTATTGCTGATGCTATTGAGGCGGGTGACATTCCAGAATTATCTGAATATGAAGAGATAAAACGAGAAGTGAAATACGGGAATGAGAATAGCCGTATTGACATTTTACTTAAATCAAATCATAAAGTTGACTGTTATATTGAAGTGAAATCAGTCACATTGTTAGACAATGGAATAGGTTATTTCCCTGATGCCAAAACACAACGTGGACAGAAACATCTTCGAGAGTTGACCGCTATCGCAAAATTGGGTTTAAGGGCTGTCTTATTCTACGCAGTTCCCCATACTGGCATTACGGAAGTGACTGTTGCTAAAGAGATTGACCCTGACTATGCTTCATTACTAAAAGAAGCACATGACGCAGGGGTTGAAATCTTGTGTTATCGCATCAATATTAGTGAATACAATTTAACAATTGGACAGCAATTACCTTTTATTTCAAATGGTTAATTGATTCTCATCGTTTTAGTTAAATATTTTTCAACTAAAAAGGGACATTTACTTGCGTGTCTTCACACCATGAGAAAACTTATTCAAGGAATAATTGCTATCCTCGCGGGCATCTGCTATTTATAGCGCCCTATTTTTTCCCCTTCCTGTTTTGAAGGTGGGGATTATTCAGAAATGCGTATGTAGGAGAAGCATTATGCAAGAAGGGCAAAAGCGTAAAACATCGTCCATGAGCATTCTCGCTATTGCTGGCGTTGAGCCATATCAAGAAAAAGCGGGCGAAGAGTACATGAACGAAGCCCAATTAGCGCATTTTAAGCTAATACTTGAATCTTGGCGCAATCAGCTCAGGGATGAAGTCAACCGCACCGTTACTCATATGCAAGATGAGGCGGCGAACTTCCCCGATCCCGTTGACCGTGCTGCACAAGAAGAAGAATTCAGTCTTGAGCTGCGTAACCGTGATCGTGAACGTAAACTCATTAAGAAAATCGAGAAGACACTGAAAAAAGTCGAAGACGATGACTTCGGCTTCTGTGAATCTTGTGGCGTAGAAATCGGCATCCGCCGTTTAGAAGCTCGCCCTACAGCCGATTTATGTATCGATTGTAAAACGCTAGCTGAAATCCGTGAAAAGCAGATGGCTGGCTAATTAATGAGCCAACGCCTCAACCTAATACGTTGAGGCGTTTATCTGAATCTTTCGATGCACGAGATTACAGACTATATTGGGCGCTTTGCGCCATCGCCAACGGGTCAACTTCATTTTGGCTCATTGGTTACCGCACTTGGCAGTTTTCTTCAAGCTCGCGCACACCACGGGCGTTGGCTTCTACGCATTGATGATATCGATCCTCTTAGAGAACCTCCCAACATCGTCCCCCAAATTATTCACACATTAGAACATTATGGTTTGTTCTGGGATGGCGAAATCCTTTACCAATCTCAACGCCATGATGTTTATCGTGAAATATTACTCACTCTTTGGGAAGAAGGTGTTTGCTACCACTGCCATTGTAGTCGTCATCGTTTACATGACTTAGGGGGCGTATATGATAACCAATGTCGTCACCACACCCCATTAACGAATCGCGATACACCTTTTGATAAAAACAGTGCATGGAGGCTGATCCAACAGCATCCTATTTATCATTTTGAAGACCTTATTCAAGGTACGTATTATTCTAAAAGTACATCTATCGTACTCGAAGATATGATAATTCACAGAAAAAATAACTTATTTGCGTATAATCTAGTGACGGTAATTGATGATTATTATCAAGGAGTGACCGAAGTGGTGAGAGGCGCTGATCTGCTCGCTCCTACATTGCGACAAATCAGTTTACATAAACAACTGAAGTTACCTATTCCGCGTTATGCACATTTGCCTTTAGCAATAAATCATGACGGTAATAAATTATCGAAGCAAAATCACGCACATGCATTGCCGGATTCTGATCCAAGACCCGTCATTATTGATGCTTTACAGTTTCTTAATCAACCTATTATCGCTGGCTGGCAAGATTATTCGTTAGCATCATTATTAGAGATTGCGATTGCACAATGGTCACCTTCTGTGATTTTAAAACACAATCATCAACAACAAGGGTACGAATAAACGACACAAAGCATTCTCAAAAAATGTTCAGTAGGCTATGATTAGCCGCTTAATTTTTTTAATTATTAGAATTTATTATTCGAGGTGTCATATTTTTAATCGAGTAGCACATTTCTGCCGTAATCTGCTAGGGCGACAAACAACGTCATCAGACACACCATCGGTAGCAAGTGAAAGGCCAGTCACAACTGCACCTGACCGACCAATTCAAGAAACACAGAAACCTGTGCGTCGGCGTCCTGCTATATCTGCAGACCGTCCCCGTAAGAAAAAGAGTAATAAAGAAAAGGCGAACGGGAGTGATTTGCCAATGACCGTGATCCCAAGAGATCAACACCCAATTTCACGTAAAGACATCAGTGACAATGCATTAAAAGTACTTTATCGCCTAAATAACTCTGGCTTTCAGGCTTATTTAGTCGGTGGTGGTGTCCGTGACTTATTACTGGGAAAAAAACCAAAAGATTTTGATATTGCCACAAATGCAACCCCTGAAGATGTACGTCGATTATTCCGCAACAGTCGTTTAGTCGGTCGTCGTTTCCGTCTTGCACATATCATGTTTGGCCCTGAAGTGATTGAAGTGGCTACTTTCCGTGGCTCTCATGAAGATCATGAAATTTCCGATAACAATCAATCACAACAAGCACAAAGCGGTATGTTACTGCGTGACAATATTTTTGGCTCCATCGAAGAAGATGCTATTCGTCGTGACTTTACATTGAACAGCCTCTATTACGGTGTTGATGACTTTGCTGTGCGTGATTACGTTGGTGGTTTAGCGGATCTTAAAGCGGGTATTATTCGTTTGATTGGCGATCCGGAAACGCGTTATCGCGAAGATCCTGTTAGGATGTTAAGAGCCATTCGCTTTGCCAGTAAGCTTGATATGCAAATTGCCCCTGAAACCGCAGAGCCAATTAGCAGGCTTGCACCATTATTACGTAATATTCCATCCGCTCGCCTCTTTGAAGAGTCGCTGAAATTATTGCAAACAGGGCAAGGCTATAAAACTTACAAGCTCATGTGTCGTCACCAACTGCTTGAGCCACTATTCCCTCTGGTAGCATCTAGAATGACAGAGCAACATGATACGCCGATGGAGAGAATGCTGGATCAAGTTCTCAAAAACACAGACTATCGCATCAATAAAAATATGCGTGTCAATCCAGCATTCTTATTTGCGGCCATGCTGTGGTATCCATTAATCGAGCATGCTGAGAAATTAGTCCAAGAAAGTGGTCTTTCCTACTATGATTCTTTCGCCATGGCGATGAATGATATTTTAGATGAACAATGCCGTACGATTGCAATTCCAAAGCGCATTACAACCATGATGCGTGATATTTGGCAATTACAACAACGTCTACCTAAACGCCAAGGTCGCCGTGCAAATAAATTGCTTGAGCACCCTAAATTCCGTGCAGCATTTGATTTGCTAGAATTACGCGCCAATGTACAACGTAATCCAGAACTTGAAGCGTTAGCCAGCTGGTGGGCTGATTTCCAAGTCTCTAACAATACGCAACAGCGATCAATGGTCTCAGAATTAGGTCAAGCGCCCGTTCGTAAACGCCCTCGCCCACGCAAGCGTCCTCGTCATCCAAGTGCAAAACCGGCATCAAGACAAGAGAACAACAATGAGTAAACAGACAAAACGTGTTTATATCATTTTAGGGAGCAATTTGAATTCACCCGAAAATCAGGTGAATTCAGCAATTAAAGCAATCAGTGAAATCCCACAAACTACACTGATTGCTCAATCTTCCTGGTATCGTACTCGCCCAATGGGACCACAAGACCAGCCAGATTTTCTTAATGTTGCTGTTGCCGTTGATACGACATTAACACCGGAAGCCTTACTTGATAACACCCAAGCGATTGAATTAGCACAAGGTCGTGTCAGAAAAAAAGGCAACCGCTGGGGTCCGAGAACACTCGATCTCGATATCATGTTATTTGGTGATGAGATTATTCAAACAGAGCGTTTAACGGTGCCTCATTACGGATTAAAAGTCCGTGAATTTATGCTCTATCCATTAGCCGAATTAGCACCTGATCTTCGCTTTCCTGATGGTGAATTATTAGCAGATAGATTAGCGTTAGTGCCTGAAAACGGCATGGAAAAGTGGTGAATCAAAACAAATACATCACTAAAGCTAAAAGGTTGATACTGTCAAAAATAAGCACAGTATCAGCCTCTGCCTTATAGTCCATGCATTCACAGCAAGCCATCCCCGCTTTTATATTTCCTCAATTTTTGAGTAGTTCTATCTTTATTTCCATCGCTAACTTATTGATATACATAAACAATACTTATTAATTACTCTTTTTTATTACTCATTTAATTACTTTTTCTTCGTTTTTAGCCCTTAAGTGCTACAATCGAAAGCGGCTTTATATTGATGATTTAATAATTCCCTTAATAAACAAATGATTATGTAAAGCAATTTATTTTCTCTGCACACAAAAAACCAACAATGATGGAGTTTGTTATAATGAAACCCACAACGCTTTCAACGCTAAATCGCTATAAGCAAGAAAAGAAAAAATTCGCTACGATCACCGCTTATGATGCAAGCTTTGCTCGCCTTTTTGCACAAGAAGGTATTCAAGCCATGCTAATTGGTGATTCGTTGGGAATGACGTTACAAGGCCATAGCAGTACATTACCGGTTACAGTTGAACAAATCGCCTACCACACCCGTTGTGTTAGAGCTGGAGCGCCGAACGCTTTTTTAATTGCTGATATGCCATTTATGTCCTATTCAACCCCAGAACACGCTTGTCTTAATGCCGGTATTTTGATGCAAGCAGGGGCAAATATGGTGAAAATTGAAGGGGGAAATTGGTTAATTCCTACTGTCAAAATGCTGGCAGAACGTGCAGTTCCTGTGTGTATTCATTTAGGTCTAACACCTCAATCTGTTAACGTATTTGGTGGCTATAAGGTTCAGGGAAGAGAGAGCAATGAAGCAGAACAATTGAAGCAAGATGCTATCGCCCTTGAAAAAGCAGGCGCACAACTAGCCGTATTAGAATGTGTTCCCGTGACTCTGGCAAAAATGATCACAGACGCACTGACGATGCCAGTTATTGGCATTGGTGCAGGAAATGTCACTGATGGACAAATTCTTGTTATGCATGATTTATTAGGTTTAACACCTCAAGCACCTAAATTCTCAAAAGATTTTTTACAAGAAGCGGGCTCATTAAAAGGTGCTGTCAGCCTTTATGTTCAGCAAGTAGAGCAAGGCCTGTTTCCCCAAGAACAACATTCGTTTAACTGATTTATCATCTCAATTTATAAACATCATTTAAAGGAGTCACGCCGTGCTAATTATTGAAACCACGCTTATCTTACGCAGAGAAATCAAGCGATTAAAGCAAGAAGGTAAACGCATTGCATTGGTTCCAACAATGGGTAATCTTCATGAAGGTCACTTAAAATTAATAGAAGAAGCACGTATTCACGCAGATGTAGTGATCACGTCTATTTTTGTTAACCCACTTCAATTTGATAGAGAAGCGGATTTAGCCAATTATCCCCGCACTTTACAAGAAGATTGCGAATTACTCCGTGATAAAAATGTCGATATTATCTTCGCTCCTTCAGCAAAAGAGATGTATCCACATGGCATGGAAAACCAAACAACCGTTGATGTACCAGTACTTTCTACTGTTCTGGAAGGTGCAAGCCGTCCAGGGCATTTTCGTGGAGTAACAACGGTTGTTAGTAAGCTCTTTCATCTTGTACAACCCGATGTGGCGATATTTGGTGAAAAAGATTTCCAACAACTACAAATTATCAAGAAGATGGTCAGTGATTTATGTATGGATATCAGCATCGTTCCTGTTGCTATCGTCCGTGACAAAAAGGGTTTAGCATTAAGTTCACGTAATCGCCTATTATCTGATAGTGAAAAACAGCAAGCCCCTGCACTTTATCAAGCAATGCAAGAAATCGCTGAACAATTAAAGTCTGGCAATCATGATGTTAATCAGCTACTTCAAAATGCCAAAAGCACCTTAGAACAACAAGGTTTCCGTGCAGATGAGTGTTTTATTTGCGATGCAGATACACTCACACCATTAACAGAAGAAAGTCGCCACGCGGTTATTTTAATGGCTGTATGGCTGGGTAATACTCGCCTTATTGATAACCAGCAGGTTAATCTGGTGTATTAATTATTAGAATATAGGAAACACAACAATGCTACGCACTATGTTACAAGGTAAACTTCATCGCGTAAAAGTGACACAAGCCGATCTTCATTATGAAGGCTCTTGCGCGATTGATCAGGATTTTATGGATGCCGCGGGTATTCTTGAAAATGAAGCGATTGATATTTATAACGTAGATAATGGTGAACGTTTTTCAACTTACGCCATTTGCGCGGAAAGAGGCTCACGAATTATTTCAGTTAATGGCGCAGCTGCGCGTAAAGCCGCCGTTGGCGATCGCTTAATTATTTGCTCTTATGTGCAAATACCTGATAGTGATGCGCGTAGCCATAAACCCAATATTGCTTATTTTGAAGACAATAATGAAATGAAACGTATTGCAAAAGCCGTGCCTGTTCAAGTTGCTTAATCAATAAAGTATTACTCACATCCCATAAGCAGAGGTTCCCTGCTTATGGGAGATCATAACAAGAATAATAAATAATCTATTATTATTTGCTTGTCACGATTCACCTCGATAAAAACGAGACATAAGATTCAAAACCGAGTTTCTTCTCCCTTTTTCCTCGCTTATCTTTCTGTAGCTTGTTATAAATCAGATAAGTATTGTCTGACTACTCTCTGACTAATAAAAAATTATGATAAAAGTTGCTTTAGTAGATGATCACATTGTTGTGCGCTCTGGATTTGCACAATTGCTAATGCTGGAACCTGATATTCATATAGTCGGTGAATATTCTAATGGGCAAGAAGCTTGGCCTTATTTAGCCCATGATGATATTGATGTTGCCGTCATGGATCTCTCAATGCCAGGTGAAAGTGGTTTGCAACTGCAAAGCCGTTTAAAACAAAAACGCCCTGACTTTCGTACAATTATTTTAAGTATTTACGATACCCCAGCCTTCGTTCAAAGTGCGCTAGACTCAGGTGCTCATGGATATTTAACAAAACGTTGTGGCCCCGAAGAGTTAGTTCAAGCTGTACGAGCTGTACATCAAGGTGGTTGTTATCTCTGCGCTGACGCCATGAAAGCATTACGGCATACTCCTGAAAAAGAAGATGCATTACACACATTAACCCCCCGTGAAAAAGAAATTTTTAATCTTTTAGTGCAAGGCGTTAATGTCAAAACAATTGCAATACAACTTAACCTTAGCCATAAAACGGTGCACGTTCATCGTGCCAATGTCCTTGGCAAATTAAGTTGTGAGACAACCATCGATTTAGTCCATTTCGCCTTAAAAAATCAGTTGATCACAGGATCGCTGTAACATGAAAAGAGGACTGCGTTTTCTTCTTCAATCCCTCTTTTTATTACTTACCTACTCTTTACTTTGGCTATCACTTTGGGTAATTGGTTTCTATTTAAGTAAGAATGGGCAACAAGCCGCCCTTTTCTTACCTCAAGGCTTGCGATTAGCTTTAATTATTTTGCTTTGGCGACGCTTTTGGCTCCCGATGTTGTTTGCTGAATGGGGACTTTATTACTGGCTAACACAAGAGCAGTTAATTACACATGCTATTATTTATCTTTCCCCATTATTGAGCCTAATTATCGCCTTAGAAGTTCAACGCATTTGGTGGCGGTATCCGCTTTATTGGCAACGCTTAACCCTACTAATTGGTGCTGTGGGCTTTAATAGCCTATTACAAGCCTTTATGCTTGGCTTTTTTATTAATACCACCAGCGGAATTTTTCTAACCTCCGTCACCGGAGGGATCTTGCTCGCGCCCTTTGTTTTTTTACTTTATGAGTATCTTCGTGAATTACAAAGTCGAACGTTAATTGCTGATGGCACCCCAGATCCACCACTAAGAACCTCCTTACTGATGTGGGGATTTCTATTTTGCCTTATCGGATTAAGCGCTCAGTTTTTTTTAACACCTGAAATAGAGCGCTTATTAGTTATTCTCGTTTTTATTCCTAACGTCTTTATGGCCTACCGTTATGGCTGGCAAGGTGGCGTATTATCGGCATTACTCGGAAGCTTAATGATTACCTTTGCTCGACAAGTAAACGGTGCATTTAATGACTTACGTGAATTAGAAATGTTCTTAACTACACAAGCCATTATTGGCATTGGTTTAGGGATAGCAATCAGCCGCCAACAGCAATTAGCCCATAATTTACGCCATTATCGATTACGTTTAGAGCAAGAACTTCAAGCCAGACGTGAATTAATGGAGCAACTGGTTCATACAGAAGAAGATGTGAAAAAAGCGATTGCCCGTGAATTACATGATGAGATTGGACAAAATATCACCGCAATCCAAATTCAATCAATGCTAATGAAGAAAACAGCCAATAACGATAAAACGCGACAAACTGGTGAACAAATAGAACGTCTAGCATTACAAATTCATCAATCTACACGTCAACTACTCCGACAATTGCGCCCACCTGTTTTAGAAGAAATGTCTCTTGAAAAAGCCCTTCACCATTTAATCAATGAATTTGCCTTCAATGATAATGGCATCACCTGTAATTTTAATTATTCATTAGATAAAGAGCCTGAAAACGAAACCATAATTTTTACCCTCTACCGTTTGGTACAAGAGTTATTAAATAATATTAGTAAACATGCCAACGCAACCTATATTGAAGTTTCGTTAACCCAAAACAAAAACCGCCTAAGACTGATCATTAGTGATAATGGTATTGGTATGCTCCCCACATCATTATCAACACAACAAAGTAGCGGTTTTGGATTGCGTGGCATTGAAGAGCGCATTCGCGCTTTAGGCGGAGAATGGGAAGTGATCAATCATCACGGCACGAAAATAATTGTTAACTTACCCACAAATTCAAAAGAAAACAGTGAAAACTAAGAATAAGTCTTAGTCATCTACAACCTTATCTCATTCTTTTTCGCGACATTTTTTTTACATTTGCAACATCAAAGAGGATGTTATGTCAGGTAAAAATTCGGCATCAATAAATAAGACCTATAACTTTTGGCGCAGAAACTTAATGCTGTCGATGATTATTGGTTATGCCACTTTCTACCTCACACGTAAAAGCGTCAACTTTGTTATGCCTGTTATGCAAATTGAATTGAATTTAGATAAAGGGGATATCGGTTGGCTCGCCAGCTTGTTTTATCTGACTTACGGTTTATCTAAATTTGTTTCTGGTGTTTTCCATGACAAATGGGGATACCGCTGGTTTATGGGTGTGGGTTTAGTGATGACAGGCATTATGAATATTATTTTTGCCTATTGTCTTTCGTTTCCTGCACTACTTTTGGTCTGGGCATTAAATGGTTTCTTTCAAGGTTTTGGTTGGCCCCCTTGTGCAAGGTTGTTAACACACTGGTATTCTCGCAATGAACGCGGTTTCTGGTGGGGATTATGGAATATCTCAATCAACCTTGGCGGGATGAGTCTTCCCATTTTAACAGCGTGGTTAGCGACGCATTATAGTTGGCAAGTGGCACTGCTTGTACCTGGTATTATCGGCATTATTATTGGGTTATGGCTCTGTGTTCAGTTAAAAGGTACACCAGTAGAAGAAGGATTGCCTACTGTCGGTGTGTGGCGACGCGATGTTTTTGAATTACGTCAAGAGCAAGCCTCTCCCCCCAAACCGATGCTGACTATTTTGAAAGAGAGCATTTTATTTAACCGAATGATTTGGTTGCTAGGATTTTCTTATATTTTGGTTTATCTCATACGTATGGCGATAAACGATTGGGGAAATATCTGGTTATCAGAAACACATGGCGCCAACTTATTGAGTGCTAATGCCATTCTCTCGTTATTTGAAGTGGGTGGTTTATTAGGGGCGTTATGTTCAGGTTGGGGCTCGGATTTATTATTCCGAGGCCAACGAGCACCCATGATATTGCTGTTTTCACTCGGACTCTTTACCGCAGTAGCAGCACTTTGGTTAATTCCAATTCATCATTATGCTCTGCTCGCAGCCTGCTTTTTTAGTATCGGTTTTTTCGTGTTCGGACCACAGATGTTAATCGGGCTTGCTGCAACAGAATATTGCCATAAAAACGCAGCAGGCACGGTAACTGGCTACTTGGGATTGTATGCCTACTTAGGGGCAGCAATGGCAGGTTGGCCATTAAGTCAGGTCATGGCGCATTATGGTTGGA
The DNA here is from genome assembly GCF_009915965.1 of Proteus sp. G2300. Lineage (NCBI taxonomy): Bacteria > Pseudomonadati > Pseudomonadota > Gammaproteobacteria > Enterobacterales > Morganellaceae > Proteus > Proteus sp. G2300. Next base: position 357,670 of record NZ_JAABNK010000005.1, on the reverse strand, counting down.
CTGGGATGTTCGCATTATTAACCAGTGCTGCGGCCTTAATGGGACTTCTGCTAATGCCGTTATTGATTGCTGATGTCAGCAAACAAGAGCATTTAGTAGGCCCTCTTTCATTTTCCGATGACGACACATTTAAAAGGTTCTGAACATGAAATTGAAAACCCTCTCTACACTCGTTGCTACTGGTCTGGCACTTTCTGCTGTTAGCTTATCTACAAATGCTGCAGGTCGCTTAGTGGTTTACTGTAGTGCGACAAATGCGATGTGTGAAGCCGAAACAAAAGCCTTTGCCGAAAAATATGATGTTAAAACGACCTTTGTTCGTAATGGTTCAGGGAGTACTTTAGCTAAAATTGAAGCTGAAAAACGTAACCCACAAGCTGATGTTTGGTATGGCGGAACGATGGATCCTCATTCACAAGCGGGTGAAATGGATCTGTTAGAGCCTTATGTCTCTCCTAACCTTGATCAAATCATGCCACAGTTTCGTGATCCCGCGAAACGTAAAGGTAACTACTCTTCTGCGGTTTATGTCGGCATCTTAGGTTTTGGTGTCAATAAAGATCGCTTAAAAGAAAAAGGCATCGCTATTCCAACTTGTTGGAAAGATTTAATTAAACCTGAATATAAAGGTGAAATTCAAATTGCCGATCCTCAAAGCTCAGGAACCGCTTACACCGCATTGGCAACCTTTGACCAGTTATGGGGTACTGAGCAAGCCTTTGATTATCTGAAAAAAATTAATACGAATATTTCACAATACACCAAGTCAGGGATTGCCCCAGCACGAAATGCCGCCCGTGGTGAAGCCGCCATTGGTATTGGGTTCTTACATGACTACTCATTAGAAGTTGAAAATGGCGCCCCACTTGAATTAATTTCACCTTGTGAAGGTACTGGTTATGAAATCGGGGGAGTCAGTATCATTAAAAATGCCCGTAATATGGATAATGCAAAATTATTCGTAGACTGGACACTCTCAAAAGAAGCACAAGAAATTAGCTGGAAAGAAGGTAAATCTTACCAAATTCTCACCAATACCACGGCCGAATCTTCACCAATGGCACTAAAATTATCAGACTTAAAACTCATTAACTACGACATGGATAAATATGGCGATAGTGATGTGCGTAAAGAGTTGATTAATAAATGGGTAACCGAAGTAAAAATGGGTAAATAGCTCATTAACAGAGCGAGATAACCTCTCGCTCTCTTTTTCTCATAATAATAAATACATTTACTCTCGGGGGATTTATGTCTCACACACTCGCTTTACCTGAAAAAAAGAGGCGGGATCCCATATTTTTATGGATCCTAATTGCTTGGATGGCATTTGCTTTACTGCCGTCATGGAGCCTTGATTACGGTCTTTTAGATTCTACAGCAGATGAATTGCTCACCTCTTATGGCTGGAGTAGCGTCAATATTAGTTGGCTCTGGTTTGTATTACCGAGTTTACTGCTCTTTCGCCCATTAATCGCACCTAAGCGTGAAAACCGTTCTCGCCACTATTTTGATGCGAGTTTTGCCTTACTTTGTGCTTTTATTACGATAGTTAGCGCAACACTTGAAGGACGTGGTTTAGGTTACTCTGCGATCATCCTCTTTATTTCACTGGGAATGATCATGAAAACCGCCTTAACACGCTTGGAATGGCTTGGCGGTGATAGCTTCGTTATTGGATCATTAATCACCGTTGTTGCTTTGATTGGCGCCTTTATTATTTTCCCTAGTATCGCTATTTTTATTCCGATGTTTAAAGATAGTGCAGGCAATTTTGCCCCATTTGAGTTTATCGCCATTTTAAGCCAAGCCCATATTGTACAAGTGATGCTGAACTCTATCGCACTTTCTATCGCGGTCGGCATGGGTTGTACTTTCTTTGGTTTAATTCTAGCTATTTACACATCACGTATTGCGGTGCGCTCTGCCATTATTGGCCGTGTATTTTCCATCTTACCCATTGTTACACCACCTTTTGTTGTGGGTTTAGGGGTCACACTCATGATGGGACGCTCTGGCTATGTGACAGAGTTTCTCGCTACTTATGCTGGCCTTGAAAATACCAACTGGTTATATGGATTTACAGGTATTTGGTTAGCACAAGTCCTCGCGTTTACACCAATGTCGTTTATGATTTTAGATGGTGCAATTAAAACCATTCACCCGTCATTAGAAGAGGCCTCTTACACCTTAAGAGCCAACCGTTATCAAACCTTCTTTAACGTCTTTTTACCGTTACTTAAGCCAGCGTTAGCTAATGCATTTTTAATTGTTATTGTGCAATCGCTTGCTGATTTTAGTAATCCTCTGGTTTTAGGAGGTAACTTTGACGTTATTGCCACACAGATTTATTTCTATATCACTGGCTCTCAACTGGATTATCAATCCGCCAGTACATTAGGTGCCTCACTTTTAGTATTCTCACTATTAGTGTTCTGTGTGCAGTATATGTGGATTGGTAAACGCTCTTACGTCACCGTATCAGGGAAATCTTATCGTGGTGATGTTCAACCTTTGCCATCGTCATTGATTGCCTTTGTAACAACCGTTCTCGGTATTTGGGTTGTCTTTAATATCTTATTATATGGCAGTATTTTCTACGGTAGCTTTACCGTTAACTGGGGTGTTGATTACACCTTAACCCTTGATAACTTTATCAAGTTATTTGGTCAAGGAATGAGTGACGGTGCATGGCCTTCGTTATTGGATACCTTGTTATATGCCGGCATCGCAGCACCTATTACGGCTATTCTTGGATTGTTAATCGCCTATATCGTTGTGCGCCAAGACTTTAAAGGTAAGAAAAGTATTGAGTTCACAACAATGCTTTGTTTCGCCGTACCAGGAACCGTTGCGGGTGTTTCTTATATTCTTGCGTTTAACGACTCCCCGTTCTATTTAACAGGGACTGCTGCGATTGTGATTATCTCTATGACAATGCGTAATGTGCCAGTAGGGATACGTGCGGGTATTGCGGGATTGGGACAAATTGATAAATCTCTCGATGAAGCATCTTTAAGCTTGAGAGCAAATTCAATGAGAACCATTTTCTATGTCCTATTACCGTTATTGCGCCCTGCTATTCTGTCTGCGCTGATTTATAGTTTTGTGCGTGCAATTACTACTGTCAGTGCCATTGTCTTCCTTGTTACACCTGATACACGTGTTGCAACTGCTTATATTTTAAACCGTGTTGAAGACGGTGAATACGGCGTCGCAATTGCCTACGGCTCGATTTTAATCGTCGTGATGTTGGCAATTATTTTCTTATTTGACTATTTGATTGGCGAAGCCCGTGTTTCACGCTCTAAAGCCAAAAATGCACAGTAATACGGAGTATAAATCATGACACAACAACATTTCGTTGAACTGAAAAATGTCGTTAAGCGTTTTGGCTCTAATACGGTTATTGAAGAGCTCAGTTTGTCTATTCCACAAGGTAAAATGGTTTCATTATTAGGGCCTTCTGGTTGCGGTAAAACAACCGTTTTACGTTTAGTCGCAGGACTAGAAAAACCCACAGAAGGTAAAATCTTTATCGACGGTGAAGATGTGACTGATCGCTCAATTCAACAACGTGATATCTGTATGGTGTTTCAGTCTTATGCGCTTTTTCCTCATATGTCATTAGGGGAAAATATTGGCTATGGGTTAAAAATGCTCGGGCGCCCGAAAGCAGAAATCAAGCAACGAGTAACAGAAGCTTTAGAGCTGGTGGATTTAGCAGGATTTGAAGACCGTTTTGTTGACCAAATATCGGGTGGGCAACAGCAACGTATTGCATTAGCTCGCGCCTTAATTTTAAAACCTAAAGTACTGCTTTTTGATGAACCACTCAGTAACCTTGATGCAAATTTACGTCGTAGCATGAGAGAGAAAATTCGTGAATTACAACAACAGTTTAATATCACTTCTCTTTACGTGACCCATGACCAAAGTGAAGCATTTGCGGTTTCTGACATGGTATTGGTGATGAATAAAGGCAAGATAATGCAATTAGGATCTCCACAAACCCTTTATCGCCAACCTGCGTCTGAATTTATGGCCAGTTTTATGGGAGATGCAAACTTATTCCCAGCCACATTAGGCGCTGATTATGTTGATATCTTCCAATATCGCCTACCAAAGCCAGACACGTTTAATACGACTAAAACAGAAGTCAGAGTCGGTGTTAGGCCTGAAGCGATCACCTTATCTCAACAAGGCGAAGCCTGTCAGCAATGCAAAATCGTGCATGTAGCTTATATGGGTCCTCAATATGAGGTAACCGTCGAATGGCAAAATCAAACTTTGCTATTACAAGTCAATGCCACACAGCTTCAACCTAACGTAGGCGACAGTTATTATCTCCAAATCCATCCTTATGGTATGTTTATTTTAGAATAAGCACCTTTACCCTATTTTATCATTTCTCTTCAGGGCGCCATTATGGCGCCTTTTTATTCCTTCTTTTTTACATTCTCTCTTTTGTTTTTTTATTCTTAAATTACAAATAATTATAAATTTTTTATCGTTTTTAAAAAATCATTACTTGCTAATGATAATTATATTTACTTACAATATTTACAAAATGTTACGTTATAACATAATAAAACAAGGAGGATAAATGGTATGAAAAAATCTATTTTTAGTTATACAACACTTTTTATTTCAATAAGTTATTCTTTTTTTGTAAATGCAGACTCTGCAATAAAGGAAAAAGAAAATCAGACTTTTGAGGTATTAAAGGTCTATTCGACCCCTTTGCATACACCACAAGAAAAAATGGCAATACCCGTTGTGGTTCTGACACAAGAGGATCTACGTGCTAATCGTAGTGCATCTATTGCTGAAACGTTGACATCCTTGCCAGGTTTTCATGCCAGTTTTTTTGGTGGCGGTTCGGTACATCCCGTTATTCGAGGGCTGTCAGGGAATAGAGTCAAGGTATTACACAGTGGCAGTGATCTTATGGACGTTTCCTCTATTGGTGCAGATCACGCAATCACAAGCGAACCCTTTTTAAGCCAGCGAATTGAAGTACTAAAAGGACCTGCAACATTACTTTATGGTGGAGGAACAATAGGCGGTGCAATTAATGTGATTGATAGCAAAATTCCTATGTCAGTGCCTGAAAAAGGCTACGAGGGAGAATTACAGTATCAGTACGATTCTGTTTCTAAAGGAAATACAGGATCAGCCGGATTAACATTAGGACAAGATAATCTAGCGTTGCGTATTGAAGGCACTAAACGTTATCAAAGCGATTACAAACAACCAGCCTCCTTGCATCAAGGAGAACCTAGCCGTTTAGCTGGCTCTTATCAAGATAATCAATCGGCCAATATCGGCGCATCTTGGATCTTCGATGACGGTTATATTGGTATTGGTTATGGCGAACAACATCGTCGATATGGATTGCCTGGTCATACTCATTTTCACGATCACGATGAGGATCACCACCACGCATCTATAACCCCTCCTTTAGTCGGCCATCATCATCATGATCACAATCATGGATACCCTGATGAACAACATGAACATGGTATTCCTTATATTATTATGGAGAGTAAGCGATGGGATCTACGTGGTGAAAAAAACAATCCATTTGTTGGTATTGAATCTCTACGTTTCAGTGCAGCCAGAACCGATTATCAGCATGATGAAAAAGAAGGTCATGAAGTCAGTACCCAATTTAAAAACAAAGGAGATGAATTAAGGTTTTCTTTCACTCATCAACCTATTTTAGGTTGGCATGGTGTTATTGGCGGGCAATTTAATCAACGTGATTTTAGTGCTGACGGTGAAGAGGCTTATGTCCCCGCAACAAAAACAAAAAATCACTCACTCTTTTTATTAGAAGAATATCAATTAGGTGATTTTCGCTATGAATTAGGATTTCGCCAAGAGTGGCAATCACTGTTAAATAGAGAAACTCAAAAAACCAATAAACAAAGTGCATCTTCCATTTCTACTGGATTAGCCTGGAATTTTACACAAGACTATTTTTTAAATTTATCACTATCACACACAAAAAGATTACCGGTCGCAGAAGAGCTCTATGCGAATGGTGTTCATGCCGCAAGTAGAACCATTGAAAAAGGCGATCCTAATTTAACTGCAGAAACCGCAAATAATATTGATATTGGAGTAACTAAAGTAACAGGCGATATTCAATTTAATATGAGTGCCTATTACAATCGTATCAATAATTATATTTACGGTAAGTTTACTGGTGCTGAATTAAATAATGGTTATCGTTCATTACAATATGTTCAACATGATGCACAATTTAAAGGTGTAGAAGGAAATATTGATTATTACTATAACCAAGATAGCTTAATTGGTATTTCTGGTGATTATATCAGAGCAAATTTACTTCATAACAAAGGAAATATACCAAGAATACCGGCTTATCGATTAAGTACTTATATTAAACATAATTTTTCAGGAAACTTAACGGGACAAATCCGTATTGATCATTTTGGAAAACAGAATAAAACAGCCGAGTATGAAACACCTACGGATGCTTATAACACGGTTAGTTTAGGTAGTGAATATATTGGTTATTTAGACAACACCGATTATACCTTATATGCCAAGATTAATAATATCTTTGATGCAAAAGGGAAAGACAGTACCTCTTATATTAAAGATGAAATGTATTTACCAGGTCGTAATATTATCTTAGGCGCTACTCTTACATTCTAATATAAATATCATGAAAAAAAGTAAACTCTATATTATTTTTCTTATGCTTTTGTCATCTCCTTTATATGGAAAAGAGAGCAATGATGATAAAGGAAAAGAAAAAGAAAATCAAAACGATGCAATAACAGTTAAAGGCACACTAATAAAAAATAAAGAGACGTTTTCCTCTTTATTACTTAATAACCGAGAAGAAATAAAAGGAAAAGAACTTGAACAAATAAAAACGAATACTATTGGTAATACCGTTGCAAAAGTCGCTGGCGTACAAGCCGAAGGTTTTGGACCTAATGCTGCAAGACCTGTTATTCGAAGTTTATCAGGAAATCGTGTCGGTATTTTAGTCAATAATCTGCCAATTAATGATGTTTCATTTATTAGTGGAAATATGCCTATTCCCATTGATATGAACCGAATTAATGAAATATCGATCAGTAAGAATTCTGAAGCACTCTTTTATGGTGGTAGTACAAGCGGTGGTGCCATTCATTTATGGGATGATAGGATACTGACACAGTTACCTGAAAAAGCCATTTCAGGTGCAGTGACTTTTAATGGAAGTACCAATAACGGTAATGGTGGCTCTGCAAATATTAAACTCAGCGATGAAGAAAATTGGATTTTTAATCTTTCTGGTGCGACGAAGCGTGTCTCTAGATATAAAATTCCTACGAATTCTAAAGCGGGGCCTTGCTACAGCTTTCAGCAACTTAAAGAACACTTTGCATTACGTGATCAATGCCAAGTGGATATGAAAGTTTTTACCAGTCGTAACCCTGAAGCTTATCCTTATATTAGTGAGTTCTGGAAAAAATATAAGGTTGAATATGAGTTAAGTGAAGGTGATAAATACACCTTTAAAGATAAAGATTATTTTTCAGGTATTGGCTATGTCAATAATGAACCAAACGCACAATATAAGCCAGGTAGCCCGACATCGATTGAACATGTCACCCCGCCTAAGCATTATGTTGAAAATAACAATAAAGAGATCCCAAATAGCTTTTTAAAAAGCCAAAGTGGTAATGCATCCCTTTCTTATATTAGAGATGATAGTTATTTAGGTTTATCTATTACTGATTTTCAAACCTCTTACGGTGTACCGGGATATGCTTACCTCACCACAAAGACTAGCCGAGAAATGTATAAACCAGTTTCAGTTTCAAATCATAATCGGCGGATAGATATACAAGGAAAACATGATCACTTAACGCCTTTTTTAAGAGACAGTGCTTTTTATTACTCTTATTCTGAGTCTAAAGATGAAGAATTAGTGGGGCAAATTGCATCATCAGTATTTGAGACAAAAAGTCACCAATTAGCATTGGAAACAGCACACGAGCCACTCTTTAATCGGTTAAATGGTGCAGTTGGCGTTAACGGTAATTATCGTGATCTGAAAACGTCTGGTTATGATGCTTATTTACCAAGTGTATTAACCAAAGAGTACGGGATATATTGGATTGAGTCGCTAAATTTATCTCCTTTTGAAATCACCGCGGGATACCGTAAAGGTTATACTCAACACCATCTTAATATCCCAGATAATTATAATAGTGGTAGAGGACAAGGTTCAAATTTACAAAACCGTCATTTTGATACCAGTGCGAATACATTAGCATTATCTTTTATGCCAATTGATGAATGGACATTAAAGCTACAACAACATATTTCCTATCGAGCACCAGAAATTAATGAGCTTTATACGCATGGCCCTCATTACGCTTATCTGATTGAAGAACAGGGAAATAGTAAATTTAATACAGAGAAAAGTAAAAGTATTGAATTATCATCTGTTATTGAGATTGGTAATTTCTCTAATAAACTTAATTTGTATAAAACAGACTACAGTGATTTTAAATTTAGACGATTAACAGGAATTAGTCGTGGTGGTGTTACCGTTATGGAATGGGATGAAACTGATCTAGAAACAAAAGGTTTAGAATACGAATTTAAGTATTTATATGAAATGCCTCACGAGCATAACCTTACCTTTACGCTATTCGGTGATTTTGTCGAAAATAAAAGTAAAAGAAAGCTATTTATTGCCGGTAATTATTTACCAAACTTACCTAACGAAAAACATGGTGTCAGTATTAATTACCAACACGGTGAATTAACCGCATTTAGTAGCGCTACTTACTATAAAAAACAAAAAGAAAGTGGCGGATTAATGTATGGTGGAGATATTACTTTTCCTTCCTATACTTTAGTCGATGCAGGTATAGGTAAAAAATATCATTTAGATAAACTTGATGTTTCTGTCGATTTTATGATTAATAACCTCACCGATACTGAAGCAAGACCGGCTTCTTCTCAACTAAAATATTTAGCTCCTTTACCGGGTCGAAATTATGGGGTCAATGTCAAAATTGATTTCTAAAATATTTTAATTTAACAATGCATTTAAATAAGCGAGGCACCCAATGGGTGCCTCTTTTTTATGATTATAATACTACGACATTTTTCCCTGGTGTGACATCCTGGTGTGAATATTTGATGTAACACTTGGTGTAATACATTGCTTATATTTTATTATTTTAAAAAACAATTATGGATACTCGTACCACTCCCTTTTGTTTTTATATGAGACGATAAAGACAAAAGCTTCTCGTCCTTATCCTGCACTCTATTTTCCTTGAGTGAGATATTTCTGCATCTCATCTGCTGGCACCATACCACCACCTGTCGCCCACACTAAATGCGTTGCATTTTGCATATTTTGACTATCTAGTGATAAACCTTGCAGGTAATCTTTAGCTTGAGTGACATGTACAGCTCCCGCCATTCCAGCTAAAGCCGAAGGTTCTAATTTAATTCCTTCTTCTTTATTTAACAGACTTAACAAGTCATAAAGCTCTTGATCATCAATAGTGTAATAACCATCAATTAAGCGCTCCATTGCACGCCCCACGAAGCCTGATGCGCGCCCCACAGCCAGGCCATCAGCAGCAGTCACGTTGTCGATACCAATTTCTTGTACTGAAATACCTTCATGTAACTGGGTATAAACGCCCAATAACATACAAGGCGAATGTGTAGGCTCTGCAAATAAACAATGCACTGCATCACCAAATGCCAGTTTTAGCCCAAACGCAACACCACCAGGGCCACCACCAACACCACAAGGTAGATAAACAAATAGAGGATGTTCACTATCAACACGAACACCTTGTTCTTCAAATTGATGTTTCAAACGTAATCCGGCAACGGCATAACCCAAAAACAAGGTTTTTGAGTTTTCATCATCAATAAAGAAACAGTTAGGATCTTTTTCTGCTTCTTTACGACCTTCTTCTACCGCGATACTGTAATCTTGTTCATATTCAACAACATTTACGCCATGAGAGCGTAATTTATCTTTCTTCCACTGACGTGCATCAGCAGACATATGAACACTCACACTAAAGCCTAATTTCGCACTCATGATCCCAATAGACATACCTAAGTTGCCTGTTGAACCTACTGCGATACTATATTGGCTAAAGAACTCACGGAATTTATCAGAAAATAATTTTTCATAATTATCATCTGTACTTAATAATCCTGCGTTAATCGCCAATTTCTCAGCATGAGTCAGTACTTCATAAATTCCACCACGTGCTTTAATTGAACCTGAAATAGGCAGATGACTGTCCTTTTTCAAACGCAATTGGCCACTAATGGCGGTGTTATAACGCTTTTCAAGAGCAACTTTCATCTTAGGAATATCAATCACTTCTGATTCGATGATCCCTTTAGTAACAGATGTTTCTGGAAATGCTTTAGCTAAATAAGGTGCAAAACGTTGTAACCGTGCTTGTGCGTCAATTACGTCATCTTGCGTTAAACCAACATATGGAAGTCCCTGGTCAGTGGTGGTCACTTTTGGGTTAAACCAAACCACTTCTTTTAAATCCACTAAGTCACGGACAAGTGGATAACTACTTATTAATTTATTTATATCTATATGGTTCATAGTCGTTCTCTTTTATATGACAAAAGAAAGCATAAATGTACCGCCTAATGCGACAAAGGAGGCAATAAAGGTCGCGACACTGTAAAAACGAAAAGTTTCACTTAAAGTTGCATTACAATACTGTTTCACTAACCAAAACAATGAGTCTGTGACGATGGTACAACCAATAGCACCAGAACCAATTGCTAAGGTAATAATTTCTGGGCTAATGTCTGGGTATAAAGGCATCAGTGGTGCAACAATTGCTGTAGCTCCCATCATTGCAACCGTTGCAGAACCAACAGCCGCATGAAGGATAATGGCAACTAACCAAGCTAATAAAATAGGATGCATATCCAAGTTAGAAAGAATTAGTGCTAAAGACTCACTTAAACCACTGCCTTTTAAAATGCCGTTAAAAGCACCACCCGCACCAATAATTAATAAGATATTAGCAATAGAGCTAAAGCTATCTTCTGTTTTCTTCAATAAGATATTCATCCCCATATTACGGCGAATACCTAACACATAATAAGCGACAAAAGCAGCAATAAACATTGCAGTAATTGGGTTACCAATAAACTGTAAAGCAGTATAAAGCGAGGTACCTTTTGTCATATTTAGTTCTGCCGCCGTTTTTATCAGCATCAGAACAATTGGCAATAATACGGTAAAAAGTGTGGCACCTAATGAAGGCAAATCTTTTTCTTCACAAATTTCCATATCTGAGAATTCTTCAGGTACGGTTTTAAATGGCAAACGTTCACCTAGTACTTTTAAAAATAACGGACCACCGACTAATGAGGCAACTAAACCAACAGCAAGTCCGGCAACAATCACGGTCCCCATATCCGCACCTAATTCATTTGTTACGAATAGAGCAGCAGGATGAGGAGGAACAATACAATGAACAGCCATTAATGCTGTACATAATGGAATTGCTAATTTTAATAATGATGTATTTGTTTTTTTCGCAATAGAGAAAGCAAGAGGAATAAGTAATACCACACCCACTTCAACAAAAAGTGTAATACCACAAATAAGGCCAACCAATACCATAATAACGTCTGGAGATAACCAACGGCATTTTTGTAATGTAATACCGATGCGCTCTGCGGCACCTGATATTTCCATCATCTTACCGAGAATGGTACCTAAACCAATAATTGCCGCTAAAAACCCTAATGTACCACCAATACCATTTTCAATCGCATTGACCATTTCTAAAGGGTTCATCTTCATTGCGGTACCGACAAAGAAGCTAGCCAATAGTAAGGCTAAAAACGGATGAAACTTAAGTTTTATTATAGTAAAAACAATGAGCAAGATACTAATTATAAGAGTACCTAGTACCCATAACGTTGAATCCATATATCCATCCCAAACATTTTATTTATTGTTAAACATATTGAATATTAATCATTCGGTACTTACAAATGATGAAAACTTGCACTAAGATGAACTCAATTAACTCAATTAGGTGATAAAAATCACAAATAATCATATTATGACGAATAGTGGCATAGTGTTTCATCTTAATATTACCTTGATTGTTAACCATGGTTACTATCAATAATGAAATGAGAATAAAAGAATGTTTGAATCTTCTAGCGTGATTTTAAGAAATAAACGATTATCCAGTTATCAATTAGCCAGACTTCACACTTTTGAAGCAACAGGGCGTCACCTTTCATTTGCTTTAGCTGCAGAAGAGTTATCATTAACCCCCAGTGCCATTAGTCACCGTATTAATACATTAGAAGAAGAGTTGGGCATTAAACTCTTTAATCGCTTTCATCGTCGAATTGAGTTAACAGAAGAAGGTGAACGTATTTATTGGGCACTTAAAAAAACGTTAGAAGATATTAACCAAGAAATTTTAGATATTCATAATCAAGAAATCTCTGGTGTGCTAACTGTTTATTCACGCCCTTCCATTGCTCAATGTTGGCTAGTTCCTCGTATTTCAGATTTTACGGAACGTTATCCATCCATTGAATTAAATCTACTCACAGGAAATGATGATATTAACTTTCGAGGTTATGGTATTGATCTTGCAATTTATTTTGACGATAAACAGTTAAAAAATCTGTATTGTGAAGACTTAATTTCAGAATCAATTATTCCTGTCTGTAGCCCAGAATATGCTAAAAAACATGAGCTTATAAATAATATTCATCATCTTTCTAACTGCACTTTACTACATGATAGACAAGCATGGAGCAATAACTCTGATTTTGATGAATGGCGAGCGTGGAGTGAATATATGGATCTTTCACTCTTTCCTAATCGCAGTAATATCTGTTTTGATCGTTCTGATCTTGCTGTGATTGCCGCCATTAATCACTCTGGCGTCGCAATGGGAAGAAAGCGTTTAGTACAAAAACAATTGGCCAATAAAGAATTAATTATTCCTTTTGATAATTGTGAGCTTTTTTGTGCTCAGCGTTATTACCTAGTGACCCGAAATGAAAAAAATAATGCTAAAGTACAATTATTCATTCAGTGGCTGAAAAAACAAATCAAGGAAAGCATGTAATTTTTTAAGGAAAATCTGATGAAAGAGATGACCTTTACAACACAACAGATTATTGCTATTTCGGAATATGCAGGGCTAACGATCACTAATAAAGAAAATATCACAGAAAATAAACGCTATATCCTCGTTGATTTGCTGGATGTGAAAACAGAGGAAGGACTTTATTACGGAGCGGCGATACTGGATTTTAGTAACGTTCATCGTAAAGCAGGTATTTTAGAATTTAGCGACGAGGGCTATCAACGCGCACAAGCTCGCGAGAAACAAATTCAAGACTATAAAAATAATCGAGAAACCCAAGAGCCAGAGACCTATCAGCCACCTATTCATCACTATAGTCATTATACGGATTTTCAAATAAACCTAACCGCTATCTATCGCCGTTATGGTTATGAAATCGAATTTGATGCAGAAACCGAAAAAGTTTGGAGCGCTTTAGATCCCGATGGTGCACCATTTGATTTACTCAAAAATGCAGATGATGCGCTTTCTTTATTAGAAGATTGTGAAATGACATGCTCTTATCATCAAAAAAACAAAGTATGGTCTGTCACTTCAGTAGAAAAAGACACTGTTGAACATAAATCACTCAACCGTGCTATTGCCGAATGTTTTTTATTAATGACAGATCATTATGCTGATGATTGGCCTAATATTGAGACTATTCTTTATTAAACATAACGTTAAAATAAAACCTAACTCAAACATCGATAAGCATCATACTCACGATAATAGTTAATTTCTTCAATGATCCACTGCAAGGTTTTTTGTTCGGCTTGTTGGATTTGATAAAATAAAACCAAATCACAAACCACCATCCAGCCCCATAAATTTTTATCTTCAACAGCTTTTGGCATTTCCATATCTTCATCATCCAGATAAATTTCATCATCAGGTAATTCTTGGATGTAATCCCAAGGAATATAATAAAAAACAGCCTGCTCAGGATAACTATTCCATGTTGTAATCTCAGTATATATCCATTCATTTGGCTCAAGTATCGAGAGCGACGTTAATAATTCATCAAGGGTTAAGAATGTTTTTATCATTTTTATTTATTCACCTCACAATCGACTGTTATTTAAAACAAACCCGCCAATAAGGCGGGCTATTATTAATACCAAAATATGGTTGTCTTATTTTTCTAAAAAGTATTTATCTTCAACCACAATCAACGGTTCTATATCACTCTCTTTTTTAATGACCCTTGTAGGATCTGAACGTAAACAACATCCGCCATAATGCCCACCCACAGTGAAGGTACAAACTTGAATATAACGATTAGCGACTTTTGGTAAGCACCATAATTCTTGGTAAATATTTTCTTGGTGATCAAATTGGCCATTAGTTTCATCTAGTACATTCTCTTTATGATCAACTAACCCAATGTTGCTACCACAACGGCCAGCAATCGGTTTAACGGCATAACCACTTTGTGTAAGACGTGAAGTGATCGTAAAATCCGTATCTAGCAGATAAGGGTTATCTGGGAAAAGTTGCCATAAAATCGGCAAAATCGCTTTATTACTTGGGATCAACGTCCAAAGTGGCTCAAAAACCGTAATTTCAGGACGCAAAAGCACATCGACTAAACGTACTTCACCATCTGGGTGCCCTGTACGAATAGGGATCAGTGCTTGTTGTTCACTCTCTTCTCTGAGTTGATCTAAAGCCGTTTCCCAAGCCCATGTTTTCCAGACACATTCAACAACCCGTTTATCTGCATCAATTAATTGACCACGACTATTCCAATGAAGCTCATCTAATCCACGTAGAATTTTACTGTCGTAGCCTGCTTGCGTCAGCGATTGTTGCATAAAAAGAGCATGATAATCTTCTTCACTATCATCATCTTGAAGAATATGCACAAAAGGTTTCGCATCACTGTGTTTCCAAGCATCGGCCAATGCATCAAGTAAGCGTTCCCCCGGATTAAAACCCTCTTTAACGCCACCTTTCTGTGCCCATTTCTCGATAATTAAACCGGCTTCTGTATGGCAAGAGGCGGAATCCGCATTATATTCATAAACTTTGACACCGCGTTCATCCATACAAAAATCCAATCGTCCGGTGATCATTTGATGACGCCGGTTTTGCCATGATAAACGGATACGAGGCCACAACACCTCTGGAATATCGAATAAACGTAATAAATTATCGTCTTTCAACACTTTTTCTGTGGCATGTAAATACATCAAATGCATTTCATTACTTGCACGAATAAGCTCTTGCTCCGCACTTTCTGAAATAGTGAAGTATTCATAGCTATTTTGGTTGATAACATGACCATGTTGCGCAAGGACATACGCTTTTTCTAATGGAGAGCTTTCATCTAACCATTTGCCATCTAATTGACCTTGATTATCAAGCTGTTCGGCATGGATATTTAACAGTTCGGAAGCTATTTTAGGTTGAGGAAGACTGTAAGCATTAGGCTCTGTTTGGATCATCCAACCTAATAGTATTGTATTGTCAAAAGTATCTTGAATAAAGTAACCGTTATCCGTCACTTTAAGAGGTAATTCTCGTGTCCACTGTTGCCCTGCCGGCAGTCTCGTGTGGATAACATTTTGTTCTGCGATACGAATTTTATCTTCAAGTACTTCAGTAATAACCGCAACATGCCCTGTTACTTTAAACTCACCACCTTCTTGCCAAATCAGCAAAGCTCCCACTACAGGCGGTTGTTTGCTACCATTTGCAAAGGCTTGTAATGGCAATATATCGTCATCTATCGTTTTACGTAAAAAACGCAATGAGAAGATCTCATAAGCCATTCCTACATCAGTAAACACAGCGCCATAATGCAAATAGAGAAAACGGCGAGCAAACTCAACACATTGCCACTTATGCCCCATATATTCATTACCAATATAGCTACGAAATGAATCATTAGCGGCATAGTCTTCTTTATCGATACTGCTGTAATCTGATGAGTAAATCGCGACACCACCAGGCGCATAACCTAGCAATGTTCCAAATGGTTCATGACGAATGATATCTTTTACATTCATAATCTCGACCTTGACGATAAATAGATAATAACCCTGTAATACTTATAATCTTGCCTAAGTATTATAGTTAACAATCTTAACGCCGTAGGCTATTAGAAGTGAATGTAATTTTATTAATTTCAATAAAGTAAAAAGAGGTATTTAGATTTTGCGCTATTTAAGAAGCAACATTTCGCCAATACAAAAAAAACTCAAAAATAACCATCATAAAAAATATATAAAAGGTATTTTCGAGTATAAACACAGTCAAAGAGGGCTTTATCTTTTTTGTTATAGCGTCATTATTTACTCTTTATTAATCATAAATGCGAGCACAAATAATAGATAAAATGGTATTTAGGCAATATATAGCACTGTTTATCAAAATTATCTCGATTATCCTGCTAGAAAAAAGAAAGATATCAAAATTGTTTAATGAAAATTAATATCATCTTATAGCTTGACGGGTATAAATAATTCATCCCATTAACCGATAACACTATAGAATGGATTTTACTCATTCAAGCCGGAGTGCTTGTTTACTTTGAAGATCCATCACAGAAACAGGATATTCAAATTATTGAATATTATTGGTGGTTGATAGGAAGAATGAGGTCACTAATGTCAAAGATTTATCCCATTTCTCAAATTATTGGGCATAAAATTCGTAAGCAACGTCAGCAACTTCGCTTATCAGCAAAGGTTGTTGCTGAAAGAGTAGGTATTAGCCAACAACAATTTTCACGATATGAAAATGGGCTCTGCAAAATTGATGTTGATATGCTTTTTCATATTGCGCAAGAACTCAAAGTGACACCTGCCTTTTTTTTACCACCTAATGAAGAACAAGTTTCTGCTATAGCGCTGACACAATCCAAACAATTTTGGAGCGCTCAAAGCCAAATTTAATGTCATATATGGAAATCTGTCTTTTTATCACCTTGCTATAATAAATAAGATTTCCATATGCCATTCTTAATTTGATGATTTTTATGGTTATTATCACTTATAACGATCAACTCTATTTATCCTTTCCATTTAAAACAACAAATTTTTTTCTTTTATAAAAGAAAATGTTAATACATTTCTTACTGGTTTTTTCCTAAACTTAAGCGATATTTTTCGTATCGATTATCTCCTATTCCTAACACCAATTGTGTTAACCTTATTAAGAATAATAACAATTATCATTCAATAAATAAGGGTTAAATATGAAATATCGCTATGCACTCTCTCTTACTGCATTATCGTTTCTCTCCACCTCGGCTTTTGCTCTAGAGTACCCAGTAGGCCATCCGATTATTAAAAATGGCATGGAAATTCAAGGGGTTTACCTTCAACCTATCACGATGGATACCGAAGAAGGTCATCATGCAATGAACCATCTCGCCGCGGATAAAGCTGATATCCATTTAGAAGCCGATATCCATGCTACAGAAGATAATCCTAATGGCTTTGCAGAAGGTGACTGGATCCCTTACCTCACTGTTGAATACACCGTGACAAAATCAGATGCGCCAGCGAAAAAACAACAAGGCGTTTTTATGGCAATGGTGGCTAATGATGGCCCTCACTATGGCGAGAATCTAAAACTCGATGGTAATGGTCAATATAATGTCACTTATAAGATTTACCCGCCTTCATACAATAAAGATATTGCTTTTGGTCGCCATATCGATAAAGAAACCGGTGTTGCGCCTTGGTTTGAACCCTTTGAAGTTTCATGGGATTTCACCTACAGCGGTACAGGTCGCAAAGGTAGTTATTAATTAGCTTGATAACGGATAAACCCAACAAAACAGGGTTTATCCTTTTTCTCTTTTTTTAAGTGAAATGCTGATGATGAAACATCTCTATAAATACACGTTATTACTGCTATTAATGATAACAAGCTCTGTTTTTGCTGCAGAGAAATACACCGTTGAATTAGAAATGAAAGATGGTGAACTTATTCCTCAAGTACTTGAAGTACCTGCCAAAACTCCCATTAGAATAAAAATCCGTAATACAGGCACCAGCCCTGTTGAATTTGAAAGTACACAGTTACGTAAAGAAAAAGTATTAGCACCCGGCGCAAATTCTGTCGTTGTGATAGCGCCACTAAAACCGGGTCGTTATACCTTCTTTGATGATTTTCACCTTTCTCACCCTCACGGTGAAATTGTTGCAACTGAAAAGGCAGAGTAAATATGGGACAAGTTCTGTTTGTTGTGTGGCGAGAAAGTTTTGAAGCGCTATTAGTTATTGGCATTATTTATGCGTGGATAAAACGCTCTCCAACGCCAAAACAAGGTATGAAATACCTATGGAGTGGCGTTATATTAGGGCTGTTTCTTGCTGTTATCTTAGCGCTGAGCATTTATGGCGTATTTAGCTCACTAGAGGATGTGTGGCAATCTCTATTTATGATCGCCATGGAGATCCTCGCCTGTGTACTTATTATTCAAATGGTTTATTGGATGAATAGGCAAGGAAAGTCATTAAAAACCAATATAGAAAATGAGCTCACACAAAAGACACAGCAACAAAGTGCATGGGGAATATTACTGATTATTGCCATCGCTATTGCCCGAGAAGGTAGCGAGGTTGTGGTCTTTTTATCTAGCCATATAATGGCCTTAAATGCACAAACAGCACTGCCTTTCTTTATTGAAGTCTTTATTGGTTTATTTGTTGCAGCATTCACTCTATGGCTATTTTTACTGACGTCAAAAGTTATTTCGTGGCGTTATTTCTTTACTGTAACGGGTTTTTTACTGCTATTCCTTGCTGTTTCTTTGCTCTTAAAAGCCGTAGAAGAAATTGCAAATCTACTCATTGAAATAGATTTTGAATTACCTGATTTCTTGATATATCCGCTTTGGGATATCAGCCATATTCTGGATGATTCAAGTGTCTTTGGTAATTTCTTAGTCTCATTCTTCGCTTATCGCTCTCAACCCATTGGTTTAAGTGTAGTGACATTTATTGTGTATTGGGTGGTTGTTGCACTGTTATTTAAGCGAGGTGCTAAATATGCTAAATAACACACAATTTAAAAGTAAAAACATGGCTATTTTTTTCTTTCTTTTGCTGTTTTCTCTACCTATTTACGCTGAAAAAATCATTCAAGGTATTATTCAAAATAGCGAAAATATCATCGTAGCAAAAGGAGATATTCCTACTCCTGAAAAATTTAAAACCGATATTTTAACATATCGAGAAAAGGCCGTTGAGCAATTAACCCAAGTTGAAAAAGCGCTCAATAAGTTAATAGTAAGTAGCGAAAAAAATCAGCTTATTAATGCTCAAAATGCTTATCAACAAGCGCATTATCATTATGAAGTCATCCGCCCTATTATTGCGCTTTTTGGATCAAGTGAACGTTTATTAAATAACCGAGCTGATTTCTTTCTTGAAAGAGAGAATTCACCTCGTTTTTCAGGATTTCATTTAGTTGAATATCAACTCTTTAAATTAAAAGACACACAAAAAACCACAGAGTCCGCAAAAGCGTTATTAAGAGGCATTAGTGATTTAAAGAAACGTTTAACTATTGAAGATATTCCCATTCCTAAATTAGTCCAATCGGCGGGTGATAACTTAGAGTTTATTTTAACGGATAAATTAGCCGGGATCGAAAACCGATACTCAAATAGCGATCTGGGTGATAGTTATGCAAATTTATCTGGATCACGCTTAATTGTGGAGATCTTATCCGAGCATATTCCCTCCACTGAATATCAATCTCTGATCAAGCAATATGATGATATTGGTGCTCTGCTTTTAAAATATCAGCGTGATGACGGTTTATTTCAACCTTTGAATACACTTTCTAAAACAGAAAGAAGTTGGCTTTTCTCTCAAGTAACGCAATTAGCAGAGCAAGTGGCAAATTTACGTAGCATGCTCGATATTGATGTTTACTATCACTATAAAGAAACAAGTGATGAAAAATAAAAATCTCGTTAAATCATTAATAAAAATGCCCGTTAACCTGAAAAAACGTACGACGCTAAAATGGCTAGGCGGGAGCTTATTACTGGCAAGTATTGGTGCAAAAACAGAAGCCTCAACTCATGGAGTATCAATACCGCGCTATAAGCGTGCTATTGCATACTTAGGTAAACACCAAGCCGGTGTTATTACACCAGAACAAAAACATGCCTCCTTTATTGCACTTAATCTAACGGTCACGACTATTGATGAAGTGAAAAAAATATTCGCAACTCTGACACAACGAATTGCATTTTTAACACAACCTCGTGAACTAGAGCAGAGAACAAACCCTCATCTTCCCCCTGCTGAATCTGGTATTCTGGGCACTCAATTACACCCAGATGAATTAACCATCACTGTCGCGTTAGGTGATAGCTTTTTTGATAATCGTTTTGGTTTCCAACCTAAAAAACCCAAACGCTTAGAACCCATGAAACCCTTTCCTAATGACCGACTTGATCCTAAATGGTGTGGTGGCGATGTTCTACTCCAGTTTTGTGCTAATAGCCAAGAAAGCGTCATTTATGCGTTAAGAGATATTTTAAAATACCTTTCTGGTCAAGTTTATGCTGTGTGGAAAATTGATGGTTTTCTTCCTGCTCGTGATATTGATAATCACCAAACACCGATTAACCTTTTTGGTTTTAAAGATGGTTCAGGCAACGCACCTTCATCTGATAATAGCTTGATGGACTCGCTAGTCTGGATCACGGAAGAACAAAAAGAGCCGCAATGGTGTTTAGGCGGAAGCTATCAAGCAGTGCGTCTTATTCGGTTTGCATTGGAATTTTGGGATAGAACACCTCTTGAAGATCAAGAGAATAACTTTGGTCGTCATCGATCAACAGGTGCCCCAATAGGTATGAAGCAAGAGATGGACGATCCACAGTTTGAAAAAGATCCTCATGGCGACCGAGTGCTGTTTGATTCTCATATGCGAAGAGCTGAACCAAGAAATCCAGAGCGTTACAGTGCAAAACTACGCCGACGCAGTTACAGCTATTCATTAGGTTTAACACCTTCAGGTCAACTAGATATGGGGCTGATTTTTATCTCATTTCAAAATAACCTTAAAAAAGGCTTTATTGATACCCAAAAACGCTTAGACGGTGAACCTTTAGAGCGCTATATAAAGCCTTTTGGTGGTGGATACTACTTTGTATTACCCGGTATTTCACACCAAGGTGATACCCTTGCAAAAGGGCTATTTGATTAATTCTTCTCTGCATATTAGGCACTTTGGCAGGCAAAGCAAAGTGCCTAATATCATGATTTTATTTGGCTAATGTGAAAAAGATGTCATTTTTGCTTTTAATGCATTACCAAGCTCTATTTGCCTATCAGGTTCAATAAAACCCATCGTTAATACTGCCGCAACCATATTTCCTTTTTTACTAAACACGGGGCATGAAATAGATTGAGCACCAGGAATACCATCAGCTGGCTCATGGCGAATAGCAAAACCTTGTTGGCGGATCGTATTTTTCTGTTTTTCTGACAAGCCTGCATCTATCTCTAAATCACTAAAAACAGCAAAAATAGCGCCTGCGGCACTAATTTTATAAGGTACAGGCGTATCGGGTAGAAAATCGATATCGACATGTTTAAAGCTGCGATTATATCGTGTTAAAAATAGCTTATTACCTTGTGCAACCACTAATCCTGTAGACATATTATGTTCATCTCTAAACTCACATAATAGTTGGTTTATTTCATCTAAAAAGGATTGTGGCTTTGGCGTCGCCTGCGCTAAAAAGAGAATTTTACTGCCTAAACAATATTGGCTTCCTTCACACTCTTGATACAACATTTCAGAGCGACAAAGTGAAACTAAATATTTATGTAAGCGACTTTTTGAAAGCGAACAGGCTTTTGCAATATCTGACGATCGGGCAATACCTCCATTCGAAGCAATAAATTCAAGAATAGTAATAGCAATATCAACCGAGTTAACTCCTTGAGAATTCTGCATTTATTTTTCCCACACCTATTCGTTGCTTATTTTTTTTTATGACGATATCTCATTATTCTTTTTTAGTCATTTTTACTAGTTTATTTCACTGAAACCTTATTTTAAATAGGGCTTTTTAATCATTTTCTATCGATTATTTTCTTTGTCTGTTTTTAGATGATCTACCTCAATGTTAACTATATATGAATTGAGTTTATATATAGTTAACTTTTCTTGTGCGTGAGAATGTCTATGTCTAAAAATCAAAAATGGGAATTAAATAGAAGAGCATTGTTAAAAGGAATGGGTGCCATTGGTGTGGCAGCTCTTTCCCCTAACGTGTTCAGTCTAGCTAATGAAAATAAACCCATATTTAACCAGAAACCACGGATCAAACTATCCGAATATAAAACCTTTCGTTCAACCTGTGCGATGGAATGTTTACACTGCAACCTAACAGCTTTTACACATAAAGGACAACTCATCAAAATTGAAGCCACCGAAGGCTTTAATGTGAAATGCTGTTTGCGTGGCATGAGTCGAACTAAATGGGTATATCATAAAGATCGTCTAACGACACCTTTATTACGTGTTGGTGAAAAAGGAAAAGCAGAGTTCAAACCCATTAGTTGGGATGAAGCGCTCGATCTCATTGAAAAAAATATTAGAGAAACCATTGATAAGTTTGGTAATGAGGGACTGTTTATCTCCACTCATGCGGGCAATATGGACTCAATTAAAAATGATATGGGTAAGGCCTTTTTTGATTACTTAGGCGGTTCAACAAAACAAGCTGGCTCTCTTTGTTGCTCTGCGGTAACCGCGGCGATGATCCCAATGGTCGGCCTACGTTATGCTGATACACGTGATACTGTAAAAGACAGTCGCTATATTCTTTGCTGGGGGAATAATCCGGCTGTCACCATGCAAGCCTATTTTAAAAACTACAATCAAGCTCGCCGAAATGGTGCCAGAATGGTGGTTATTGATCCTCGCTTTAATGAAACTGCGGCTAAAGCCGATGAGTGGATCTCTATCATTCCTGGTACTGATACGGCACTTGCATTAGGTATGATAAAAATTATCATTGAAGAAAATCTCACTGATAAACCTTTTTTACGTGCGCATACGGGTGCTGTTTACCTTGTTAACTCACAACAAAAACTATTACGTCAATCTGATGATGATCAAGATAGTTATCTAGTTTTTGATACTTTAAGTCAGCAACTTGTTCACCATGACACACCGAATATTATCCCTGCGTTAACGCATGATGAACTACCTGCTAACGCTGATTATGTGACTGTCTTTGAGCAGATTTATCAACAAGCACAACCTTGGACTGTCGAAAAAACCAGTCAAGAAACGGATATCCCGAAAGAAACGATTATTCGTTTAGCGCGTGATTATGCCACGACTAAACCCGCGATGATTGTGCAAAATATGTCCGGTGCTCAACGAACAGAATTCGGTGCTTATGTTGCTGCTAGCCAGTTTTATCTCGCCTTATTAACCGGCAATATCGGTAAAAAAGGCGCTGGAATTTGTGATGCTGGTGGTGCTCGTCAAATGGCGAAATTTAGTCCAATTATTCCACCAGCACCTAATACAAAACCCATCAAGCCTATCCCTGTTGCAAAAGTCGGTGATTGGATTGTCAATGAAAGACCACACCCAATTAATTTTTGGTGGATCATGACCATGGGTGTGATGACGCAACTTCCTAACACTAATATGGTGCGTAATGCACTGAAAAAAGTGCCTTTTGTTGTTGTGGCTGATAACTTGATGTCATCCACTGCACTTTATGCCGATCTTGTACTCCCTGTTACCACTATTTTTGAAGATACTAGTTTAATGGCTGGCGTTCGTAGTCAATATGTACAATTAATGGAAAAAGCAGTTGAGCCACCAGGAGAAGCAAAACCTGATTATTGGATCTTTGCTCGTCTAGCCGAACGTTTTGGATTTGGTGACGTGTTCAACCAACCTATTGAACACTATATTGATGCTTGTCTTGAAGGCTCCGGCATTACTCGTGAAATGTTAGAAAAAGGCCCAGTGCGTCCAGTTGAAGGCGATTGGATCCCCTTTAAAGAGGGTGTTTTCCGTACTTCAACGAAAAAAGCACACTTCTTTATTGAAGAGTGGCAGGATAAAAACTTCTCTCCTATTGTCACCTATTATCCCGTAAAAGAATCGACAAAAGGCTCACCTGAACTCGCTAAAAAATATCCACTGATGGCAGTACAACGCAAACTCGCTCGTAGTGTTCACTCTAGCCATGGTATGAATGAGTGGATCTTAGAAGTGCAGCGTAATCAACCTAATATTCTTATCCATCCTAATGATGCCTTAGCCAGAGGAATCAAAGACGGTGAATGGGCTATCGCGTTTAATGATCGAGGAGAGCACCGCGCAATTGCCGTTGTGACCACGCATATTAAGCAAGGCGTTGTTTCATTAGATAATGGATGGTGGGAACAACAAGGCGGAAGCAGTAGCCATGTCACCAATGACCACGTTGAACCTTTAGGTAATGGTCATTGCTGTAATAGTACCTTGGTTAACGTAAGACGGGAGGCATGATCATGGCGAAGAAACAGTATGGTTTTCTAATAAATACCAAAGATTGCTATGGGTGCCGAACTTGCTCAATGGCTTGTAAATCTGAAAACGTGACTCCCCCCGGTGTGCTGTGGCGTCGAGTTCGTGAATTCAATGAAGACCAACCCAATGCACAAGCTTTTATTACCATGTCTTGTAATCATTGTGACGATCCACAGTGCCTAAAAGTGTGTCCTGCTGACACTTATACTAAACGTGAGGATGGTATTGTCGTGCAAGATCATGACAAATGTATCGGTTGTCAAATGTGCATCATGGCATGCCCTTATAACGCTCCGGTTTACGATCCGGCAGAAGGAAAAACGAGTAAATGCAATATGTGTGCAGATAGACTTGATGAAGGCCTGAAGCCCCGTTGTGTTGAATCTTGCCCTACTGGCGCCATTGAGTTTGGTGAAATTGAAGATCTACGTAAAAAACACACGACAAATTGGGCTTTATTAGAAAAACGCTATGGTGTACCCGATCACACCATTAGTCATCCTAATATTGTCATTATTGGTATGGAGGATTAATCATGCATGATTATCAACTGCCGTTAGTCCTGTTTACGGTTATGAGTCAATGGGGGATTGGTGCGGTCTTGGCACTTTCACTGTATCAATGGCAAAACCAAACTCAAAACGGTGCAATGTTAAGCTCCAAAGCATTACGAACAACCATTGCACTAATTTGGCTGATTGAAGTTGTGGGTTCATCAATGTCGATGGGACACTTAGGTGATCCACTTGGTGCTTATCGTTCTGTATTAGGTATTGCGCATTCTTGGTTAAGTCGCGAAGCAATTGCCTTTGTGATGTTAAATGGCTTAATTTCATTATGGGCGCTAGCCACTTGGGTACAACCTCATGCTATTCGCCGTAATAGTCTGCTTGGGTTGTTTTGTGGCGTAATGGGTTTACCTGTTATTTTAGTGACAGCACAAATCTATTACCAAATGCAGACTCACCCTCTTTGGCATACACCGGCAACACAAATGAGTTTTATTGGCACAGCGTTATTGCTTGGTTTTGGCTCGATGATACCTTGGTTGCGTTTACAAGGTAAAACCATTAGTAACTCATTAAAAGTAGGAGCCTTAGTTGGTACATTATTAGTTCTTGTCGGCTTGGTTATGAGAACACAAGTGCCCGGAGCAGATGTTGCAAGTCTATTATTATGGTGGCAAGTGATTGCTAGTCTGATTATTGGTATCTGTATTATTACTTTGTCTCACAGCACGTCATTTACCAAAATCTCGCTCTCTATTGCCGCCATTTTGATACTATTTAGTGGCGAAATCACGGGAAGAATGCTGTTTTATGGCAATGTAATGGCGCAAGCGCCTTGGTTCTAAATAGTTTATCTCTGAGTTAAATAGCCACATTAACATGCTTATTTAACTCAGATTCATCCCCTATGTTTCACTTGATACTTTTTATTTACCCTAACGCTACCTTTAATTTTACCCCGAATTTATTCGGGGTATTTTTTATCTCACTAATATCATTATATTTTACTTTAACTCACACTCTTTTTGTTTTTGATGAAATAATCATCTAGCTATCTTTATCAATAATAGGCAAAATTAGCATCAAAGATTTAATACAATTCCCTGTTTACTATTAAAAAAGAGAGCACTTCACCATGACTGGATTAATTATTACCATCGCGTTATTGGGTCTTATTTTTTATTATTACAACCGTATTATCTCTATGCGTGAAGCGGTGATCTCAAGTGAAACTGAAATCTCAGTACAATTAGATCGTCGTGGCAAAGTGTTTGATAGTTTATTAGCCACTGTCAAAAAATACCTCAGCCATGAATCCGAAGTCTTTACTAAAATTACTGAATTAAGAACACAAGCCCAAAGTGCAAATGGCAAAGAAGCCAAAGCGGCTGAAGATGAATTATCAAAAATTGTATCGAGTGGTGCCATTAATGTTGCGGTTGAAAATTACCCTGAATTAAAATCCGACACCATTATGGCAAATTTACAAGAAGAGATTGTTTCAACGGAAAATAAACTCTCTTTTGCAAAACGCGGTTATAACCGTACTTTAGAACAATATCGCGCTTTTATTGCCGCTATTCCCGCGGTGTTTATCGTCAAAATTTTCCCAAGTCTGGTTATTGATAAAGAGTACTGGCGCTTGGATGAAGAAACAATTAAAACAGAAGAAGCCCGTCGCATTAATTTTGATTAATTTTAGCGTAATAAAAAGAGATTTGTTCTTTCTAGATTGATAAAAACAGCACTTAACGGTGCTGTTTGGAGTCACTAATGGATTTCAGAAATGTTCTACGAAAAAATGCTATTCGAACTCGTTTGGTTATAGCAACTTATTTATTATTAATGCTCATCATTGGTTTACTAGTGGATACCGCTATTGGGGCAAATCCCGACTTAAATCTAACCGATAATATGTTGGCATTTCTGACTTTCCAGTCTCTCCCCATTGCTTCACTGATTATTTTAGCCATCTCGATTTTATTGCTTCTTTTTATCCACTTTAAAGGGCACAAAATCATGCTAACAGGGATGAATGCACGATTAATTAGTCCAGATGATACTTTAAATGCACAAGAGCGCCAATTGCTTAATATTGTTGAAGAGCTTAGTTTAAGTGCAACACTAGGCTATATACCCAAACTCTATCTTCTTGATACACCAGAAGCCAATGCCTTTGCTGCCGGTTGGTCTGAGAAAAATGCTTTTATTGGTATCACAACAGGGTTGCTCAATCGCCTGAATCGTCAAGAAGTGCAAGCCGTATTAGCGCATGAAACAGGGCATATTATTCATGGTGATTCACGATTAACATTATATGTCGGTATACTCGCTAACGTTATTTTAACGGTCACGAATATCTTTGGTAGCCGTTTGTATATTGCGTCTAGTAGCCGAGGGGGTAAAAGCAATGATGCTGCAAGCAAAGCACGACTGATTTTAATTATTTTAAACTTTGTTTTACCAATCATTACACAAGTGCTCTATTTCTATTTATCTCGTACTCGTGAATATATGGCTGATGCAGTAGCCGTTGATTTAACTCAAGATAATCAAGCGATGATTAATGCATTAAAGAAAATTTCAGCACAACATGACACTGAAAATTTTGAAGATGGTTCAACAGGACGAGCTTATCGCAAAGCGGCCTTTATTTTTAATAAAGGAGATTCTATTTTTTCAACTCACCCATCCATTGAAAATAGAATTGCAGTACTTGAAGGTAAAAAGACTTTTTGATCCGTATTGATACAATGCAGTAAAAAGAAAAAAGCGTTTACACCTGTTTATTAAAACGGTTAAACGCTTTTTTAATGCTTATTTCTTAGCGACAATCCAATTAACGCTGTTTTTCACCGTGATGAAAAATAGCCGTGCGTAAACGCTCTTGTTGCTCATAACGCAGTGGATATTCAATCGTTTTATCTTTGCCTAATTCAACTAAAAGTTCATTCATGGTTTCAATACTCGTTGTTGCAATAGCATCATCAACCTGTTTAACCACTTCATCATAATGAGACATGATTAATCCCCTTTCTTCATAAAATTCTTAATCGCTATCATATTACAAGTAAGGGGATTTCTGTATTTTTAGTCACACAAAGTGTAATTAAATTGAGTTAAGTGGTTTATTCTTTGTCTCTTTACCTAATAACATCACTGCCAATATCCCAATCACAATAGAAAAGCTGAAAATAAGAAATATAGAACTTATTTCAAATTGATATTGGACTAAATATCCTACCATTAAAGGCCCTAATATTCCGCCAATACGCCCAATTGCTGTTGCTGTTCCTGCACCTGTTGCGCGTATTCCATCAGGGTATTGCTCTGGTGTATAAGCATATAAGGCTCCCCAAGCTCCTAAATTAAAGAATGACAACAACATGCCAAACACAAGTAACGTTGTCGTGGTCTCTGCCACACTAAAATAATAGGCACTCACAGCGGTTCCTGCTAAATACGAGACTAACACAAACTTTCGCCCATAGCGTTCAATTAACCACGCAGCGGTAAAATAACCAGGTAGCTGAGCTAAGGTCATAATAAGTACATATTGAAAGCTTTTAATTAAACTAAAGCCTTTTAACATAGCCACACTTGGTAGCCATAAGAAAATACCGTAATAAGAGAAAACAACACAGAACCATAAGATCCACAGCATTAGCGTTGAACGTCGATACTGGGGTGACCAAATTAATGCCATTGATTGGCGAATCGATAAACGTGTTTTTTTCTGTGAAATATGAGATGAGGTTGGTTCAGGTAATTTTGATCGTAAATAAAGAGCATATACCGCAGGTAATGCACTTAATAACATCGCCATACGCCAGCCATAATCAGGAATAATAAAATAAGCAATCAAAGCCGCAATTAACCAACCGACAGCCCAAAAACTCTCTAATAAAACAACAATACGGCCTCGCTCATGCGTTTCAACACTTTCACTGACAAGTGTAGAAGCAACGGGTAATTCCCCACCTAATCCCATTCCAATAAAGAAACGTAAAACAAGGACAACCATCAAAGAGCTTGCTAATGCAGTTAAGCCACACCCTAAGCTAAACAGCAATAAAGTAAAGATAAAGACGGGTTTTCGCCCTTTTCTATCGGCAATAATGCCAAACACGAAAGCGCCAACCGCCATTCCAATTGAATTTACACTGCCAATCCAACCTAATTGTGATGCTGTTAATCCCCAATCTTCTTTTAATGCGGTGAGCAAAAAAGCAAGTAGCCCCACATCCATTGCATCAAAAGTCCAGCCCATACCAGCGATACATAAAAGCTTATTACGAGAGATTGCCTCAGGCGCTTTGCCTGTTTGGCTTGCCGTTGTCATTACATATCCTTTCTATCCCCTATCAAAGTGTTTAGTATACTAAACAAGAAAAACCATTTTGTTAATAGCAAAGTATTAAATTAAAGAAAAATTAACATTTATGCTGAAAAAATGGCTAAAAAAAATCGGTATCTCTAAATAAGACACCGATTTCCAACTTTTATCACTTTCTATTTTGCTTTTTGATTAGCTTCTTAAACCACGGCCTTTTTCAATTAAATACCATGCAATAACGTAAAACACGGCAATGAAAAGACACAAAACACTAATCGTTACGGTTAAAGAGACATCCGTAATGCCCAGAAAACCATAACGAAAACCACTAATCATATACACAATAGGGTTTAATTTAGACACGCCTTGCCAAAATTCAGGTAAGAGTGAAAGTGAATAAAACACCCCTCCTAAATAAGTTAATGGTGTTAAAACAAACGTTGGGATAATACTGATATCATCAAAGGTTTTCGCAAAAATTGCATTTAATAATCCTGCGAGAGAAAAAACAATGGAAGTCATCAGTAATGTCACCACCACCATTGTCCAAGAATGCATTTCTAATGGCACAAAAAACAGTGAAACTAAAGTCACTAAGATACCAACACAAATACCACGAGCAACACCACCCCCAACAAAACCGGCAATAACAACATGCGTGGGCACAGGCGAAACTAATAACTCTTCAATACTACGCTGAAACTTGGCGCCAAAAAATGAAGAGGAAACATTGGCATAAGAGTTTGTTATTACGGCCATCATAATCAGGCCAGGAACAATAAACTGCATATAATCAACCCCCCCCATATCGCCAATTCGTTTACCAATTAGGTTACCGAAAATAACGAAATAGAGAGACATGGTTATCACAGGTGGAATTAATGTTTGCACCCAAATACGACCAAAACGGGTGACTTCTTTAATCCAAATTGTTTTGAGGGCTACCCAATACAGCTGAATCATTCCCTCTCTCCTTCTACTGTATGCTCTTCATTAACCAAATGAACAAATAATTCTTCTAGGCGATTGGCTTTATTTCTCATACTTAACACTTGAATGCCTTGTGCATTAAGTTGAGCAAAAACACTGTTTAAGCCTTGTTCTCTTTTAACATCGACTTCTAATGTTGAAGTATCCATTAATCGATATTGATAATTTTGTAATTCAGGTAATGGACTTTTTGGCGCGAGATCTAAAATAAAAGTTTCAGACTCTAATTTACTTAATAGATTTTTCATACTGGTATTTTCAACTAATTCACCACGTTGAATAATACCGATATTCCGGCACAACATTTCTGCTTCTTCTAAATAGTGCGTCGTTAAAATAATCGTTGTCCCTTCAGCATTTAGTTGTTTTAAAAACGTCCACATTGAGCGACGTAATTCAATATCAACACCAGCGGTTGGCTCATCGAGAATAAGTAATTTTGGCTGATGCATTAATGCACGAGCAATCATTAAACGGCGCTTCATTCCTCCAGATAAAAAACGAGCTCTATCATCACGTTTTTCCCATAAATCTAACTGGGTTAAATAAGTTTCAGCACGCTCTAATGCTAATTTACGTGGAACACCATAATAACCAGCTTGATTGAGGACTATTTGTAATACGGTTTCAAAAGGATTGAAATTGAATTCTTGTGGCACTAATCCTAGCTGGCGTTTTGCATTAACCATATCGGTATCGGTGTCATAGCCAAAGACGTTGACTTTGCCACTGCTTTTATTAACTAAAGAGCTGATAATACCAATAGTGGTCGATTTTCCTGCACCATTTGGGCCTAATAAAGCATAAAAATCACCCGCTTCAACGGTTAGATTAATTCCTTTTAGCGCTTTTACGCCATTGTGATAAGTTTTCGTTAACTCCGTTAACTCCAATGCATACGTCATAAGTGGGAATTACCTTTTATCAACAGCATTATTCAGCATTAACTGAGCTGAAATCAGAAAGTAGCTATTCAACTAAGTCTTACTAATGCTACGTATTGCTCACACACTTCGAATTAGAAAATAAACTTAGTTCAATAAAATCAAAATGGAATAAGATATTCTAGAGAAAATCGGGCCGTAAATAAACCGTTTTAGAGCTCATGACACAAATGAATAAATAAATTTATTTTAACTATTACAGTTAATAAAAATAAATTTCAGTGTAAGCAAAAATAAACGGCTAAGATACTCTGTACTGTTATTTCTTGCTTATATTCCTAATGTCTTAATCCATTCATCCCTTGATGCAATCATTTAGCCTAACTGATAGCAATAAAATTATTGCCCTTGTTCCTCAATCTGACTGATAGATATCATCTCGCTATTTATCGCTCCCAATCAATGATGATTATAGATTTGCATATCAATTTGCTCACCATAGTAAAAACAGCTAAAAACATAAATATAAGATTTATTTATATAATGTTTATGGAAATTGTTTTTCGAATAAGACAATGACAAGATTAACAAACAGTTATCTTTTTATACATTTGATTTACATCAAAGAATGTATTGATAAATTCATTAAACAAATGCTATAAAAAGATCTATCTTATTTGAAAGCGAAAAAATATAGACAATTATCTGTCAATTGGCTTTAAAAAGCCCTCTGATTAATTCAAAAGTAATGGTATAAAAATACCCTTTCTTAATGGATCTCTCGCATCCAACAATAACACAAGAGCTATTTCGTGTTGGCGTACTGTCAGCGCAAATGGTGGGAAACCGAATTTACAGGCAGTCACGTCATGATGAGAAAAATTGAAGAACTGTTAGCCAATAACAAGCAATGGTCAGAATCTGTTACTGAAGAAAACCCTCAGTTTTTTAAAGATCTCTGTAAAGGTCAAAAGCCTCATTTTTTATGGATTGGTTGCTCAGACAGCCGCGTTCCAGCAGAAAAATTGATCAATGCAGCACCGGGTGACTTATTTGTTCACCGTAATGTAGCAAACTTAGTCATCCATACCGATTTAAACTGCCTTTCAGTGATCCAATATGCGGTTGATGTATTACAAGTTGAGCATATTATTGTCTGTGGACACTATGGCTGTGGTGGCATTGAAGCGGCCATTGAAGGAACTGAATTAGGACTTATCAATAACTGGTTACTGCATATCCGCGATATTTGGTACAAGCACAGCTCAATGTTAGGTGAACTTGCCCCACAAGATAGGTTAAACCTACTTTGTGAACTCAACGTTATCGAACAAGTGTATAACCTCGGTCACTCTACTATAATGCAAGCTGCGTGGAAACGTGGGCAAAAAGTGATGATCCACGGCTGGGTTTATGGTTTAAATAATGGTGAATTGCACGATCTCGATGTCACCTCAGATAGCCGTGAAAAGCTTGAACTTTCTTATCGTCAAGCAATGGCAAAATTAAGTCATCCACGTTAATAAACACATTCTATTCAATAAAAAACCCGCCTAAAGCGGGTTTTTTCACTTCTATTTTAAGTCAACAAATAATTACTCATCTAATAATGTTACATGCCCAATATAAGGCAGATGGCGATAACGCTGTGCGTAATCAATACCGTAACCAATAACGAATTTATCTTCGATGGAATAACCAATCCACTCAACGGGTACATCTACTTCACGGCGAGAGGGTTTATCCAACAGAGTACAGATAGAAATAGAAGCAGGCTCACGTAAGCTTAAAATCTCTTTAACGCGGTTTAAGGTATTACCTGAGTCAATGATATCTTCAACAATCAGAACATCTTTACCACGGATATCTTCATCGAGATCTTTAATGATTTTAACGTCACGCGTTGACGTCATCCCATTACCGTAACTTGATACAGTCATAAAATCGACTTCATGGTTCACGTCAATTTCACGGCATAAATCTGCCATAAAAATAAAAGAACCTTTTAACAAGCCGATTAAGACAAGATCATGTTGACCTTGACGTGGGCGGTAATGTTCTGTGATTTCACGACCTAGCTCAGCAATACGCTGTTTGATCTCTTCTTCAGAGATCATGACATCAACAATATGTTTCATGATTAATTTCGATTGGGTTAACGGGGAAAGCAAACGATTGTACCAGAACTTCCCTCATCATGCGATGATCTGATTTAATGAAAATAAAGGCACAAAATATTAATCTTGTGCTCTTTATCAATTTATCTTACTGATATTAATAATTTTTATAGTGATAGATTATTTACTCACGGTAAATCCTGCCATCATCCCCGTATCTTCATGTTCTAATAAATGGCAGTGTGCCATAAATGGGTGCTGTTTTGTCGCTAAATGGTCAAACTTTACAAGAATTTCGCTAAGTTGTCCTTCAACTTTCACAATATCTTTCCAACCTTGGCGATGCTTCTCTGGTGCTCTACCATTTTCAGATAAAATACGAAATTGTGTACCATGAACATGGAATGGATGTAGCATCATGTCACCACGACCAGAAACAACCCAACGCTCATAAACGCCTTGTTTCACATCAAATGCAGGTTCAGTCATTGAGAATGGAATACCATTGATACTATTGGCATTATAGATATCTAAATCACCATTTCCATGACCGCAATTCATCCCACCGCCCATCATGCCACTGCCGTTACCTTGTCGCATATGACTCATCCCATGATGAATGCCCGCTAATGCTTTATCACCATA
This sequence comes from Proteus sp. G2300, assembly GCF_009915965.1. Lineage (NCBI taxonomy): Bacteria > Pseudomonadati > Pseudomonadota > Gammaproteobacteria > Enterobacterales > Morganellaceae > Proteus > Proteus sp. G2300. The sequence continues at coordinate 323,494 of NZ_JAABNK010000005.1, read as the reverse complement.
ACGTTCTGTTAATAGCATCATACCTTGCATATCTAAACGCATATCCATACGTAAATGTAATGTCCGCGTTGAAAGATTGCTGAGTGTTGGTAATGCTGGAATAAGTGCTAATTGCTCAGGTAATAAGCCTTGCCCTTTTTCTGCTGATGGTAATAAACGCAACACAGGGAGTACATTGTCAAATGGCGCTAAAACCATCCCCATTTGGCGTACGGGTAAAGTAACAATATCAAAATCACGCCCATCAGACGTATCCACTAAAACTTCAAAGCGCTCACCCATTAAAATCGGCAATTCAGTCACTTTGACAGGTTCCGCTAACAACCCTCCATCGCTAGCAATAACATACATTGGTCTACCATCACTTGTGGCAAGGTTTAAACTTCGCGCATTACAACCATTTAAGAAGCGTAATCTGATCCAGCCTTTTGGCACAATATGTTGTGGTTGAATTGCACCGTTAGTTAACATCATATCGCCAAACCAACCAATTGCAGCACTCATAACATCGAGTTGATAATCGATTTGTCCATCACTGTCTAAACGCTTGTCTTGTAAAATAACGGGCAAATCATCAACACCCCAGCGATTTGGCAATTTACGGCTTGCGGTTTCATCATCTTCAATAATGACCAATCCGCCTAATCCCATAGCGACTTGTTGTCCCGTAACGCCATGAGTATGAGGGTGGAACCAGCACGTAGATTCTGCTTGATTTGGTGTAAAAGTGACTGTACGAGATTTCCCAGGTGCAATCATTGCTTGTGGGCCACCGTCTTCTTCACCGCTAATTTCAAGACCATGCCAATGAACCGTTGTCGTTTCTGGCAATTTATTATTGATATTAATAGTGACTGGTTGGCCTCGTTTAAGTTTCAGAGCGGGACCTAATAAACTGCCGTTATAACCCCATGTGGTTGTGCTTGCATTGGGAATAAATTGGGAAACACCTTGTTGAATATTAAGAACAATCTTTTGTTGAGCATCAGGCGTAATTTGAGGTGGAATAGCCAATGAAGGCGTGTTACTTTGGGCGAACGCAAAACGACTCCAGCTCGGCAATAATGTTACAGCACTCAATGTTGCGCCTAATTTTAAAAATTCACGACGTTGCATAATATATTCCTTTGAATAAAAACAAGTTATTCTGTCTTTATTGAGATAAGACGAATAAAAAAGCCTTGTAACCTATTACCGATGCTAAAGTTTCCCCTTACTGGAAGGTCAATTTAAAACCCAACAAAATAGCGGGTCTTTGCAAAACTTTTAACTACATTAAGCCAAATAACAAAACTAGCTAAATCATCACATAAAGGAACAGCACACCTAATGAAAAAAATGTTCGCCTTGTTCTGCACGTTAACGCTTTCTTTTTTTATGCTCGTTTCTTCAAGTGCAAAAGCATTAACCTATACACAAGCAGAAGACTTGGCAGATTTAACCGCCATCTACCTTTTTTTAAATAAAGATTGTGGTTATGAGCAAATATCAAAATCTAAAATTGAAAGAGCCTTAATGGTCTTTTCTCGTTCGCAACAATGGGATGTCAGTAATTATTCAATATTACCGATGAGCCAATTAAATGAAGATAGTTACAATGATTTAAAAGGTATTGAAGTGCCACACAATAAGAAATGTCAGTTACTCGCAAATAAGTCATTAAGTTTATTAAATTATTAACACACCTGATGAGTTACAGCGAGATTAATAGGACAAGATAACCTCTTAAAATAGTCTGCTTATTTAATAAAAACACTATCACGCAACTAAATAGAGGTTATCAAAAAAGCTGATTTGCTTTCCTACTCTTTATTCTTCTTTGTGCTAGCTATCTTTCTTCTGTCTATATTCATTCCAATACAGAGCGATAGAAGGAATACTTTGAATAATCAGCATTCTAAAAATATGATTCGACATCACAAAAGCAGCATCTACATTCATCGTTATTGCAGCAAAGGTCATGGCTTCCATACTTCCCGGCGCCCATGCTAATACTAATGTTGCCCAAGGCACTCCCGTTAAATAGGCAGCCCCATACGCTACAATCACCGTTAAAATCACATTAATAATAACAACTTGTACAGAAGAAAAGGCATTTTTAATCAGTGATGACAAAGGGAAAACAACAAAATGTGCCCCGATATTCATACCAATTAAAACCATGCTCAATTCATTAAGTAACATAGGAAAAGCAATAGGTTCGCTGACAAACGATTGAACTAATATCGCACTGCCTAATGAAGTCAACATAAAAGGAGCTGGAAATCGGATTTTCTGCAATAAAAGCCCCGCACCTAGCCCTAAAGCCACAATCAATAATAACCACAACAATGAAATCAACGTCATTTCGGGTATAGCAAACTCAGGCATATTGGCTTTATCTGCTCCAACAATAAAACCCGCCATAATAATCAGCACCATTAAACGGATGGTATGAGAAATAACGATTTTTTGAGGAGGTGTTTTCGTATGATCAGTTAATGCTAGAATAGCAACCATCGCGCCGGGCACAGCACCAAGCATTGACTCTTCTTTCGTCCAACCAATATGACGATAGAACCAAAAATAACTAACAAAAAACTGAATAGCTAAACAAACAACAAGAGTGAGTAATAAAATCATTAAATTATCAGCACTACCTAAATGAACTTGGTTAAACATTAAACCAACCGAGGTTCCTAAAGTAAGCTGAATAAAGGTTAATGTATGCTTAGGAACCGCAAGCTCCCATTTAAAGCGATAAGCGATAATAACGACAATAATTGGCCCAAACATCAGTGCCATGGGTAAACCTGAAAGGGTAAGAACACCGCCTATTAATGCACAAAATAGAATACCAGGCAGAGTTTTTAAAAACGACATGTTGTGTTATCCAGTTTTTTAATTATTGTTTTATCCTAGCATTTATATAAATATTTAATAACCAAATAGTGATAATGTAATTATTATTTTTATTAATATTAAGAGCCAATTATGTCGTTAAAAATTACCACAAATCCAACACCGAATGAGATCAATGAAATTTATGAAGGATTGCTAACCCACAATCTTCATTATATTCAGATGGAGCAATACACTCCACTTGCTGTTTTTAAAGAAGAGAACGGTAAAAAAATAGGTGGGATCACGGGGGATATTTTAGGAAATTGGCTACGGATCCGCTATTTATGGGTAGATAAAGCCTATCGTGGACAAAACATAGGTACAGAATTACTGCAAACAATGGAAAACACAGCAAAAGAGAAAGGCGCCAAATATGCTGAGGTCGATACCTTTAGCTTTCAAGCCCTGCCTTTTTACCAAAAGCAGGGATTTGAGATATTTGGCACGTTAGAAAATTATCCGATTAGTGATAAAAAATATTATTTAAGGAAATATTTTTGATTATCACTGGTTTTTTATCATTACCTTCAATAAGCTCCTTAATATCTGAAAGTACATTATCAATCGACCTATTGATAGCATTGTATCTTTCTTTTGATTTACTTTTTGAAAGCTCGCTGTTTGTTTTTGAATCACTATTTGATACTACTTTATTATTTGATGCTACTTTATTATTAATACGAATACGCCTTCCCAACGTTGGTATATATTCATCTATTTAATCTTATTATTAGTTAATACAGTGTTTTTTTTCCCTTTTACCTCAGAAAAATCATCCGTTAGTTTAGATTCTGATTCTTTAACTAGTTTATCAAATAATTCTATAGCAACATTCAGCATTTCTTTTCTTAAAACGATTTTAGACGTATTTATTTTATTAAAAACACGACTCAATAATGTTTTTATTTCAGATTTTGTTGAATCACTACCACGAGATGGCGTTATTATATTGATAATATTCTCAAATGCATCAGAAATATCCTCTGTTGAACGCTGAATTTCAGGATAAAAGTTATTGATGTTACCTAATCCAGAAGCGTAATCAGGTTTAATTGACACTAGTTGTTGTTGAATAGAATAAATAGTCTTTGAAAAAATCTCCATATTTTCTACTGAGACCAATAATTTTTTTTCTTCTACTATTGGTGATTCAAGAGTTTCCGTAATAACATCACTCAAAACAGAAAGTTTATCCAACATATTTTTGATAGCATCATTGAATTGACTATAATTAGATATATCCCTATTCTTTAATTCAGTGCTGAATTCTTTCAAAATGGAATCTAAGCCTTCAATCTCAAAAAAAACCTCTCCATCATGAGATTTTTCATTAGAATAAACAGCATTATTGTTATAACTATCTACATCTTGAATATCAGTATTTGTACCCTCACTTTGAGTTATTTTTTCATTTTCATTTTCAGTATTTTTACCTACACTTTGAGTTATTTTTTCATTTTCATTTTCAGTATTTGTACCTACACTTTGAGTTATTTTTTCATTTTCAGTATTTGTACCTACACTTTGAGTTGTTATTTTTCTTTCACTCCCATAAAACTCATTCATGTACTCTTTAATCCAAGTATTCTTAGTATTAAAATAAGAAATATTCACTCCAGAGTCATGATATTCTTCATTAAGTATTGTATGCATTATATCATGTAATTTATCAGAGATATTTTGATCAAAAAGATTATTCAATATATCTGGGTGACTCTCTGAGATGGAAACTAAGAAATTAATTTTAGAAAGAAATTTCTCTTTCTCATTATTGGAGGAAAAATTAGCTAAAATGCTCTTATTTTCTTTTAAAAAAAAGGTTTCATAATGATAAGTGTCTATTACTTCACTATATATTTTTTTAACATCACTTTCTTTTACTCTTGAAATTCTTTCTTCAAAGATATTTTTAAATACATCAGCAAGTTGCTCATCACTAGGATTTCCAGATTGTTGGCAAAAAGACTCTGCTCTTTTTAACTCATTTAAGTAGTTAAAAAAACTATATCTATCGTTGAAGGATACATTCTCATTTTCTATTAAAGATAAAAAATGATCTACTTTTCTTTCCTCTATTATTAATTTATTTTTTAAATCAATAGCGCTTTCTAAATTTTTTTCTAATTCTATTCTATTACTTTTTAAAAAATTTTTTATTATTTTTCCTATTTTTTCATCATTATCTATTTTACTTTTAAAACTCTCATTGTTATTTATTAATTCCTTTAATTTTTCAGGATCATTTAAAATCAATTCCAACTCTTTTTCGTTATGTATAAATTCATTAAATATATCATTATTAAGTAATGTTAACTTTAAATTTTCTCTATTTATTATCAATGAATCCAATTCATTGCCTTTATTTTTTAACTCCTTTGAATTTTCATTTTGAAGTTCAAAACATTCATTAAATCTGCTATTTAGAATATTCATTTCATCTGTATATCTAACAATATTTCCTTTTCTATTTTCTATTCCCATTCTCCCGCTTTGACTCATCATTAATAGCGTAGAAAATTTTCTCATTGCATTAAATACTTTCTTGACAAAGTTAAACTTTGTCGTTGTGTTAGATATATTTTTTATATTTTTCGTAATAGTTAATTTATCGTTATCAAAAACAACACGACTAGTTGAAAACGAAATTCTTGCATCAAAACTCTTCAATCCATTTACATTCATAATTTTCACCTAAATACTTAATTAAACTATTTATCACTCATTTTATTCTTCTCCTTTTTTTATGTTTATAAAAATCACACAATAGTAATCAGTTAACCACTTTTAATAAAAATACGACATATTATAAAACTAAAAAAATATAAATAAAAAAAGATATCAATAAATGATATCTTTTTTTAAAAAAATTTATTTATTCTTTATTAATGACTAATCATTATACTTAAAAAATACTACTCTTTTAAATCGTTATACACGGTCGCTCTTGAAACACCAAGGTATTGTGCGGTAATTTCCATTGCCTTACGCAGTGAAAGATAACCTTCATCCTGTAAACACAGTAGCAATTCGCGTCGTTGATGCGGTTTTAATGCTCTTGGAGTGACCGAATAAGTCGCAGAAAACTCATCAATACGTTTTTTCAGCGAATCTTCAGTCACTGAACTAAAGGTTTCAATAATGTCATTACCTTCTTCAAGGGTCGCAAATTGGTTAAGTACCATTTGTAATCCTTTGATCATTGAAATATCAATATTTAAACATAACGCTGCGACATAATTGCCTTGCTTATCTTTAATACCGATAGAAGTACTTTTTGCTGTTCTACCATCAGGGAACTGATTGGGATAATTAGCCACTATTTGAGGGAAATCTGACGATTCAATACGCGCCATTCCCAGCTCAGTTGCTCTGTCCCCAACTTTTCTACCTGATAGGTTATTTTCAATGACCATAATGGTATTTTCACTATCGGTTAGATCATGAAGTACAACTTCACAAAAAGGCGATAATGTTTTACCAATGCCTTGTGCAATAAATTGTAGTTGTTCTACCAGCCACTCTTGGTCTTCTGTTTTGTGTGACATAACGATCCCTGCAATAGCTAAAACGTAAATGATTTATACAATTTTAACCGATTTATTCAAATAATTAATCGTTATCTGCGGGATAATCAGATTTTGCCTGATTTAGGATAGCTTTTGCCATCCATTGAGTCATATCAATAACCTGTTGATCATCCATTTTCCAGATATCTTTCATTACTAAAAAGACTTCAGAACCATAAATCAAAGAGAATGATTTAATCACTTTATCCCACATTTCTTGAGGATAATGTGCTTTTAAAGGCTCAATTACTTTGAGTAGGATCTCTTTACGATGACCGCGAATAAATCGTTTTTCTGCGTATTCACTCGATTGTCTCTCTTTTGCCCATTGCTGTAATGAAACTTGTAATGCACCACGCAGTGCACCTTCATGTTTAAACATTTGTGGGTAGGCAAGATCGAGCAATTTAGTAATACGCTGTTGCGTATTATCTTCAGGAGTTGGCGTCCATGCAATGATCGGTGCTAAACTTGCATCAACTGTAGCACTAATTAAATCACTTTGTGTGGGAAAATAACGATATGCGGTTGCTCTCGAAACACCTGCATGTGCCGCTAATTCCGACACTGTCGGTAACATCCCTTGCTCGAAAAGCCCCAACGCTGTTGTCACCAATAATTGATGGGTCCTTTTTCGTGTACCGGACATTGCATCCGTTTCATCACTGTAACTCATAAAAAATCCTTCGTTATTTCTACTTTTTTATATGTCTGACTTATATATGCCTAGCTTACCTTAAGCTAAATACTCACAAAACTTGACGTTTACTTTAGGTGATTAATCACACCTTATCGACCTTTAGCGTACAAAAAATAAAAATTATGAGACAGGTGTCTCAAAATGGTGCTATGATAAATGAAACTCAAGTCTCATTATGATTATAATCTATTCGTCGATAATCATAAAAGGTATGGGAAGGCTTATGAAACAGTATGCTGGTTCTATTTATATTGCCACAACGCTTGATACTAAAAGTGCTGAGATTTTTTATGTCAGTGATTTAATTAAAAAAGCAGGCCTTCCTGTTAAAACAGTTGATTTGACAACAAAACCCACGGCATTAGCAAGAGAAGCTGATGTCACAGCAGCTGAAGTTGCACGCTTTCACCCCAATGGCCCAGAAGTTGTTTTCTGTGGCGACAGAGGGAAAGCAATAGAAGCAATGTCAATCGCATTTGAACACTATTTAACTCACCAAGATGATGTCTTAGCCATTCTTGGGCTAGGCGGATCAGGGGGAACGGCACTGATTACACCAGCAATGCAATCTTTGCCAATTGGTGTACCTAAATTGATGGTATCGACGATGGCGTCTGGCGATATTTCAGGCTATATCGGCGCAAGTGATATCTCAATGATGTACTCCGTTACGGATGTATCCGGCTTAAATCGCATTTCTCGCAAGGTATTAAGAAATGCAGCGAATCAAATCGCTGGTGCTGTTTATTTTTACCAAGAAGAACATGTTGTTGATAAGCCTGCGGTAGCACTAACGATGTTTGGTGTCACCACGCCTTGTGTACAACAACTCACAAAAAAACTTGAAAATAATTATGACTGCCTTGTTTTTCATGCAACAGGAAGTGGCGGTAAAGCCATGGAAAAACTGGCAGACAGTCACCTACTTCATAGTGTGTTAGATCTTACCACAACCGAAGTATGTGATTACTTGTTTGATGGTGTACTTGCTTGTGATGAAGATCGTTTTGGTGCAATCGCCCGTACTAAAACCCCTTATATCGGTTCTTGCGGTGCATTAGATATGGTGAATTTTGGTCGCCCTTCTAGTGTTCCTGAGAAGTATAAAGGGCGTCAATTTTATCATCATAATGCACAAGTCACCTTAATGCGCACAACACCAGAGGAAAACCGTCAATTGGGTATTTGGATCGCTGAAAAAATGAATCAGTGTGAAGGTCCATTACGGTTTGTATTACCACAGGGCGGTTTTTCTGCTCTGGATATTGAAGGGGGTCCTTTTTGGGATCCAAAAGCAAATCAAGCGTTTTTTGATGCATTTCTAACAACATTTAAAGAGACAGAGACTCGTCAATTAGTCATCAGTCCTTATCACATAAACTCAGCTGAGTTTACTCAGCAAATTTATGATTTACACCAGGAACTTATTTGTTAACCACGGAGAAAGAAGAATGACTCATTCACGTGAAACATTACTAAAAAAATTCAACGAAATGATCGCGCGCCATGAACCAATTATTGGTGGTGGTGCAGGCACCGGCCTTTCTGCTAAATGTGAAGAAGCCGGTGGTATAGACCTTATTGTTATTTATAACTCAGGTCGTTACCGTATGGCAGGCCGAGGATCTTTAGCAGGTTTATTAGCTTATGGTAACGCTAATGAAATCGTGATGGATATGGCAAAAGAAGTCTTACCTGTTGTTAAACATACCCCAGTACTTGCAGGAGTAAATGGCACCGATCCATTCTGTAACTTTGATAAGTTTTTAGATGATGTCAAAGCGACAGGATTTGCCGGTGTACAAAATTTCCCAACTGTTGGCTTAATTGACGGTAATTTCCGTGCGAATTTAGAAGAAACGGGTATGGGATATGGGCTTGAAGTGGAGATGATCCGTCTAGCTCACGAAAAAGATCTACTAACCACACCTTATGTCTTTAGTCGTGAAGACGCCATTGCAATGACTGAGGCTGGCGCAGATATTATTGTGCCACATATGGGATTAACTACTGGCGGTAACATTGGTGCAGAAACCGCGCTGACATTAGTGGACTGTGTTCCTTTAATTAATGACTGGGCAAAAGCCGCTAAAGCTGTGCGTTCTGATGTCATTGTGCTTTGTCATGGTGGTCCAATTGCAACGCCAGAAGATGCACAATATATCTTAGATAATTGCCCTGATTGTCACGGCTTCTATGGTGCAAGTTCAATGGAACGTTTACCAACAGAAGTGGCATTAACCGCAACGACCAAAGAATTTAAAAGTATTAAACGCTAATTCAAAATCATCAAGTTTGCCTAAGCGTTAACCTATATTGCCCACATTATGTGGGCAATATTTTATACAGAAAGTACTAATGAAAATTAGACCAATTTTGCAACTAATGTATTTAAATCACCCGCTAAGAAATCAACAGGTGGGATCTCAATAACCGTATATGCACCCGCGCGTTGCTTCATACTAGCTCTTGCCGCTGAGACCATAAATTGAGACGTCAATGCAGGATTGTTAATACGCATTGAATATTCAAATAATTGATTATGCGTTTTACCCGAAACACCTTTATGAGTCATATGAACACCATGCCCAACATCTTTTAAGCTATCGACACAATCGACTTGCTTAACATGGGTTTCATCAGAAGAGAAATAGCTATCAGCTTTAATCGATTGCTCTACTTGATTAAAATTTGCCCCAGCTTCTAACTCCACGTAAACCATACGACGATGGACACCAGTCCCTAATGGAATAGTCATTGAAAGCGCATCTTTTACACCATCAATAGCTTTGGCTGCTACGCTATGCCCCATGCTCATACCAGGGCCAAAGTTTGTATAAGTGATCCCTTTTGGCGCCATGGCTAACATTAAAGTTCGAATGATGGAATCAGAACCCGGATCCCATCCCGCAGAAATAACAGCTACGCGATCATGTTTTTTCGCGACTTCATCTAGTTCTGTTTTCAATGACACGATTTCACTGTGAACATCAAAACTATCTACTGTATTAATGCCTAAACTTAAAATAGATTTAGCTAACTCTTTAATTGCACGTGTCGGTGAACACAAGAGCGCAACATCAACATTACCTAATGTTTTGATATCGTTAGTCACGGTAATATTTTGCAGTTCTTCTGGAATATTATTAATATCACGACGAACAACACCTATTAATTCAAAATCTTGAGCCGCTTGAACAGCCTCTAATGCAAATCGACCAATATTGCCATAACCTACAATCGCTACTTTTATTTTAGTATTCATTAATTCCCCTGACTTTAACGTTAATCATCTCTTAATGATAATAGTGATTAGTTATCAATGAATAAACCATATAAATATCTTTTTTGCCAGATAAACATTATTTGCGCTATTACCTTATAAATAAACCTTGTAGAATCTTCTACCTTCCTACGCGTTATATTAATAAATCGATTTCACTCTGTTTTTAAGAAGGTTTTCAATGCATCAATCTGATGTAGCGGATCGCTCGCTTTTCTCTCTTAGTTGGCCGATATTTATAGATATATTCCTACATCTAGCCACACTATTAATTAATACTTACATGGTAAGCCACGTTTCCACTGCTTACTTAGCAGCTATGGGCGTCGGTAACCAAGTTTTTGACCTTTTTATCACCATCTTTAGCTTTATTAGTGTGGGATGTAGCGTTGTTATTGCACAATATTTAGGTGCAGGTAAAAGAGAAAAAGCCAGCCAAGCCATCCATATTTCTATCGCTTTTAACTCTTTGCTAGGTATTAGTAGCGCTTTGATCATTCTTTTCTTTGGCTACAATATTCTACATCTTATGAATACGCCTGAGCATTTAGTGCAAGATGGCTACAATTACCTACATATTATTGGTATTTGCCTTATTCCTGAGGCAATCTCGATTATTCTTGCAGCTTGTCTGAGAGTTTATGGCAAATCTAAAGCAGCCATGTATGTCACATTGATAGCCAATATTGTTACCGTGATTGGTAATATGATTGTACTTTACGGCTTCTTTGGTTTACCACAATACGGATTAGTGGGCGTTGCTTGGTCTACCGTTGTCGGTCGTATTATTGCCGTTATTTTACTGTGTGGATTACTGTTCTACGGTTTACGTATTAAATTCGAAGCCAAACAACTCGTCGTGTGGTCTAAAAATATGTTAGGGAAGATCCTACATATTGGTTTACCCGCCGCGGGAGAAAACTTGGTTTGGATTTTACATTATATGACTGCATCTGCCTTTATTGGTTTAATGGGTGAAGTTCCTCTTGCAGCACAAACGCTTTATTTCCAATTATCACTATTTTTAATGCTTTTTGGTATTGCGATTAGTATTGGTAATGAAATATTAGTGGGTCACTTAGTTGGTGCAAAACGCTTTGATGATGCCTTTAATCGTGGTTGGAAAAGTTTAAAAACCGGTGTGATATTCACGATTGGGGTTGTTATTATTTATTGGTTTATGCGTGATCCTATTTTGTATTCCATTACTGAAGATCAACGCATTATCAACCAATTAATTCCTCTGTTTATTTTATCGGTCTTTTTAGAACCAGGTCGTACATTTAATATCGTGATGGTTAATGCCTTACGTGCGGCCGGCGATGCTAAATTCCCCCTTATAACCGCAATTTGCTTTATGTGGGGAGTCGCTATTCCTGTGGGTTATTTCCTTGGTATTAAGATGGAAATGGGCTTAATAGGTATCTGGATTGGTTTTCTTTGTGATGAGTGGTTACGAGGCTTAACTAACGCATGGCGTTGGCATTCTCGTAGATGGCAAGCCAAGCGCTTAGATATATAACTATTAAATTCCCCCGATATTTTTTTATCGGGGGAATTTGATAAATAATCTTATTATCTTTTAATTTTAGGCTTTTCAAAAGGATAATAGAATTTAATTCTCTTTTTAAATTATCATCTAATTTTATTTTTATTTAACTTATTAAAACTTTCTATAAATAGTAAAATAAATTTACTAATTAAAAAATTCTTCTATTTCATATAACTCTTCATACCTATCACTTAAAAAAACAACTCATTTAATGAAATTTTATCTAAAATTATAATTAGATGATCTTTAAAAATTCCTTTTAATTTTTTATTCTTAGAAACAGCTTCAGACAAAGCATCTATTTACTCTAATTTTTCACTTAAATAACAATCATTATCTATTTCTTCATAAATATTTTCTTCAACAATGTCTTTCTTTAAACTATCAACGGGTAAATTTAATGACTCTATAGTTTTCAATTTATTAATATCATCATTTTTATTTTTTAGATCACTAAATATTAATTCTACTTCTTTCTCAATTAACTCAACAAAAAAATTATTTTTTATTATTAATGAATAAACTTTTCTAAAAAAGATAACTATATGAATCATTATTATAAGTATTTGTAACGTTATCTACACTCTTATTCATTTTCATATAAATGGGTTCATCATCTATTAGATTTTTTTATCGGAAGAGCTAGCATTAGAAATCTGAATTTTTGAATTTCTTATTTAGAAAAATTTTCTAGGTTTAATGCTAAGAGCATCACTTGATGATTGATTTAATATATTTGAAGAACTTCCTTGTAATTTAACATCTGTTATTTTCGTATAATACATCATGATCATCCTATGAATTTAACATAGGCAATATTCTATATTATATTTTCTTTCCATCTACCATTTATCCACCATCTATATAACCAATACTATTCAAAAATAAATACATCAAACTAATTCTTATAAAGAATGCTCTCAACAGCATTGTTGATATCATCGCGTAAAAAATATTTATAACTATCAATATTGCCAAATTTAGATTTTATTCTATAATCTGAATTTAATATAGTATCTATTATTGACTCTAAAAATTCATTTTTTATTTCTTTCAATGAAATTGTATTACCAGAAAATAAAATCCATTTAGAGTGAAAATGTAATTCATTATTGAAATTTATAATTATTTCTTTATCTAACGTAGATATTTCTTCTAAAGAAGAGATAATATTACTAATTACACTCTCTTTTATTTTATCACTTTTTACTTTTCTTTTAGCTTCAGATAAATGCTCATCTACAAAATCATTAACTTCTATTCTATTAAGCTCATTATTATTTTTTAATAGTATAATTTTACTTTTTCTTCGATGGATTTTATTTTCAATGTTAGAAATATTTTTATTCAACCCCAGATAATTTATATTTTTATTTAAAATAGGTTTTATAAAACTAACAATCGTATTATAGCAAACCAATATTACGCTATTTAAACTAATTTTAAAATTATCGCCTTTATTTTCAATATTTTGTATCGCTGAAAATGTGCTTCTAACTACATTATTTATATACATATATCCTCCTATTCGTTTTAAGAGAATTAAATCGTACATTATAATTATTTTCTATCAATAAGTTACGTTATTTTATTCATTATTTTCGATTAAATTCCATCAAAAGATAAATAAATTACAACCATTAAAGAAATCAATACATTAAAATAAATAATGATTAATTTTATATTTTTAACATTTTTTATGCGAAGAGCCTTTTTCATGATTAAGATCACAGAAATACAGTCCTATAAGTTAAATAAAATAACCTCACCTACAAAAAACACTATTTTTTTTAATAAAAGAAAAACCAAAGATTAAATAATATTCAACATTAAATTTTTTTTGTAAAAATAATTCTTTTTCTCTAATTCCCTATTGTTTTTTTTATGATACAAGTAAGCATTAGTCATTTTCTAATAAATGAGATCACTAATCATCAATACAGAGAATACAATTAAAAATACAATGGAGTCTTGTTATGAATCTCGTTAAACGATTTATTTCTTATACAAAAGTGAATACAACAACAAATAGAGAAAATGGCGCTGCTGGCATTATGCCTTCCTCAGAAGGTCAGCGAGTGCTTGCTCTACAATTAGTCGAAGAGCTAAAAGCGTTAGGTGTTGAAGATATTAAAATTCGTGATACTGCGATTGTTACTGCGACACTACCTTCTAATCTTGATTATGAAGTACCTACTGTTGCTTTCTTTGGTCATTTAGACACTAGTGCAGAACAGACTAATGATACCAAAGCGCAAATCTTACCTTATAAAGGGGGTGATCTTTGCTTAAATAAAGATCTTGATATTTATTTACGTCAAAGTGAATTTCCTGAATTAGAGAACTATATTGGTGATGATATTATTGTCACTGATGGTACCAGTTTATTAGGTGCTGACGATAAAGCAGCTATCGCCTCTATTATGGATATGTTGCAGTACTTTAAACAACATCCTGAAGTTAAACATGGTACGGTTAAAATTGGTTTTGTGCCAGATGAAGAGCAAGGTCTACGAGGTGCAAAAGCTTTTGATACTAAAGAATTTGGCGCCGATTTTGCTTATACATTGGATTGTTGCGGTATTGGTGAATTAGTTTATGAAAACTGGAATGCAGGTGATGTTGAAATCACATTTACGGGTGCATCAGCTCATCCGATGTCAGCAAAAGGTAAATTAAAAAACTCATTATTAATGGCACACAAATTCGTTGCAATGTTGCCGGGCGGTGAAGCTCCAGAATATACCGAAGGCCGTGAGGGTTATTATTGGGTAAAACAATTAGCTGGTAATAGTGCTCGCACGATATTAAAAATGGATGTGCGTGATTTTACCGAAAAAGGCTATGCACAACGTATGGCATTTTTAAAGCAGCTTTCAGAATATTGTGAAGGCTTATGGGGGGAAGGTTCTGTCGTTTGTAAACAAGCTGACCGCTATGCCAACGTCTTTAATAGCCTGCAAGGTGATAACCGTTATCCGATTGATATTGCTGTGGCTGCTTATGAAGCAAATGGCATTACCCCTCGTCCAATTCCAATGCGTGGTGGTTATGATGGCGCAGCGCTCTCTCAAAATGGCCTGCCTTGTCCTAATATCTTTACCGGTGCGCATAATTTCCACTCTATTTATGAATATCTGCCAGTTAAATCGCTTTACGCTGCTAGTGATGTCTTAAAATCTGTCGTGACGATCACGGCGGAGCGTTTTGCACCTGGAGCTAAAGCATGATCCAAATTCTTGCGGTCTTAGTAGTCGTCGTTATTGTCGCCAGAATGATCTTGAAAGGATATAAAGCCGAACCTGTTTTGTTAATAGCAGGTTTAGCCTTAATGGCACTCACCATGCTGTTTGGTTGGGGAGATATTCTTCCTAAAAATGTCAAAACAACAGGTATTGGCTGGTTAGATCCTTTTGAAGTAATGCGTGATCTCTTTAGTAGTCGTGCGGCTGATCTTGGTTTAATGATCATGGCACTGATGGGATTTGCGCATTATATGGATCATATTGGCGCCAATGAGGCCGTTGTACGTGTTGCAACTCGCCCATTGAAAAATATGCGCTCACCTTATGTGTTGCTATTTTTCTCTTTTTTACTCGCGAGTATTTTGCAACTTGCTATTCCTTCAGCAACTGGATTGGCCGTTCTATTAATGGGCACCATGTTCCCGATTATGATAGGACTTGGTTTATCTCCAGCCTCTGCTGCGGGTGTGATTGCAACTTCATTGGGTGTTGCTTATACCCCGACTGCAATTGATGCCATTCGTGGTGCAAAAGCCGTTGATTTAGGGGTTGTTGAATATGTGCTTTATTACCAAGGGCCAGCAGCTGTCGCAACCGTATTAGCTATTGGTATTACGCATATCTTTTGGCAACGTCATTGTGACCGCAAAGCTGGATTTATGCCTCAATTAGGCACAATATCTGAAGAAGTAAAAAGTAATAAAAACGTACCTGGCTTTTATGCCTTATTGCCAATGTTACCCATTATGATGGCGGTAAGTTCATCAAGCCTATTTGTTAAAGGCATTCACCTTGATGTGGTCACAATCGTATTGATTTCAATGGCAATTTGTATGCTAATTGAATCCCTACGCTTACGTGATTTTAAATCAGTATGTGCCGGCTTTCAGCATTTCTTAAAAGGTATGGGCTCTGCATTTAGTAATGTTGTGGGTTTATTAGTCGCTGCAGGTGTTTTTGCTCATGGTATTAAAGTGAGTGGTGCTATAGAGAGTTTGATCATTATGGCAGAGTCTGTTGGCCTGCCTCCATTTGCAATGGCACTCGTTTTCGCTATCGTCACATTAGCAGCCGCGATTATTATGGGTTCAGGTAATGCGCCATTCCTTGCATTCGTTGAACTAATTCCACAAATTGCTCATAGTATGGGAGTAAACCCAATTGCGATGATTTTACCTATGCAACAAGCATCACATATGGGACGAGGTATGTCTCCTGTAGCTGGGGTTATCATTGCAGTATCTAGTGGTGCAAAGCTACAACCATTTGATGTTGTAAAAAGGACAGCAATACCACTTATGGTTGGTTTTATATTCCATAGCGCTATTATTGCTATTTTCTATTATTAATAAATAAACCTGAAGCTATATTTTTGCTTCAGGTTATTTTCAAATAATAAACATATTAAAAATAGATAAAGATATTTGATTGTTATTTAGATAATAAAAAATTAATTATATCTTTTTATAAAAATATATTTCTATTTTCAAATAAAGCATTGATGCTATTACTATGAAAATATTAACAAAAGAATAAAAGATTATTCTTATACTCTCGAAAATAAAGAGCTTATTATCTATTCTGTTAAGATAATCGTGTGATGCTTGAAGCACTCATTGCCTTTATTTTAACATTCCTAAGTTAGCCCACATTCAGTATGAATATTATACTAGCAATAGAACTGTGTATTCGTTCTATTGCCTTTTTATTTTATCTCACCGTTAGATATTCAAATTATTTCATTCTATTTTTTATTAATAAATAAGATACAAAACACCCGCTTTTACACTAAAAAATTGCACAAGGGCGCCAAAATATTTACTTTTATTTATTGTGGAAAAAACTACCAAGATTGACATCATAAAGAGTAATAATTTCTTAAATTTTACGCAATGCTAGTAAATTCGGAAAAAACTTTCTCCTATAAATTCAGTATTATGATGGTATTAAAAATAGAATAACTCATTAATTTTCATACTGTTTATTGGATACATGCAATGAAAGAACAATTATCCTCTCGTTGGAAAATATTAATAGCGGCAGTAAAACAACAAGTCAAACCCGCTTTAGGTTGTACAGAACCTATTTCGCTTGCATTAGCAGCTGCAACAGCAGCAAGTTACTTACAACACGCGATTACCCGCATTAGTGCAGAAGTCTCTCCTAATTTAATGAAAAACGGCATGGGCGTAACCGTACCAGGTACGGGTATGGTAGGTTTATCCATTGCCGCAAGCTTGGGTGCCGTTGGTGGTGATTGTAAAGCTGGCCTCGAAGTATTAAAAAATGCAACACCAGACCATGTTGAACAAAGCAAAGCATTATTAGCTTCTGGCATTGTGAATGTTTCGATTAAAAAAGCATGCCAAGAAGTACTCTACAGCGAAGTTACTGTTGAAGATGGCGAAAACAGCGCAACTGTCATTATTGCAGGCAATCACACCAATATTGTTAAAATCATTCATAACAACAATGTGATTTTTGATAACACTTGTGACGATGCTGAACAATCAACATCGCCTTGCGAAATCAAAGAAACACTGACTCAAACAAATACCCAAGAAATTTATCAATTTGTTACTCAAATACCAGTAGAAGAAATTTCTTTTATCCTTGAATCAGCACACTTAAATGATGCGTTATCAAAAGAAGGTTTGAACAATACTTATGGTTTACATATTGGGCAAACTTTACAACGCCAACAACAGCGTGGTTTATTAGCAAAAGATTTATTATCTGAAATTATGATCCGTACTTCTGCTGCATCTGATGCACGTATGGGTGGTGCCGTTTTACCTGCTATGAGTAATTCTGGCTCAGGTAACCAAGGTATTGCGGCAACAATGCCTGTCGTCGTCGTTGCTGAATATTTGAAGGTCAGCGAAGAGAAAATGGCGAGAGCATTAATGCTTTCTCATTTACTCGCAATCTATATTCATCATAAATTCCCCGCGTTATCTGCGTTATGTGCAGCAACAACCGCATCAATGGGTGCTGCAGGTGCAATTGCATGGCTAATGGATGAACGCTATGAATCCATGGCAATGGCAATTAGTAGCATGATTGGTGATATTAGTGGTGTAATTTGTGATGGCGCATCAAATAGCTGTGCAATGAAAGTTTCAACAGGAGCAAGTGCGGCTTATAAAGCTGTATTAATGGCGCTAGATAATACTTATGTGACAGGTAATGACGGTATTGTCGCTCATGATGTTGACTCTACAATTGAAAATCTGTGTGCATTAGCAAGCCGTGCAATGCAACATACTGATGTCCAAATTATTGAGATCATGGAATATAAAGCTGTTGCTAATGGCTAATTTGAACGTTTAAAAAAAAGCACCCCATAATGTTGGTTATTATGGGGTGAAACATAAGATCCTAGGAACAGGATCCTCCTCAAGTCAGGAGCTTATCAATATTCGTTACTGCTATTTTTACGACTACTACGGTTACTTCTCTACTTCTTACTACTTTCTAACACTCACTACAGGGTATTAGGTTAATATGTCTTCTCTTCTGTGCTAGGCATCAATGCATCAAAACTGGCTCTTATCTCTTCTTCTGGTAATTGAATGCCAATAAAGACCAATGTGCTTTGGCGAGTTTCATCCTCATGCCATGGTCTATCCCAATCAGCACTGTAAAGACGTTGTACTCCTTGGAATAACAAGCGATTAGGTTGATCTTTAATATTTAATATCCCCTTATAACGCAAAAGATTATCAGCAAAGCTTAATAATAATTTTTCCATTACATCTGAGACTTTTTGCAATTCAACGGGATAATCGAATTTCAGCACAATGGAATGAATATCATCTTGCTTATCTGCTTGATAACGAAACAAAGGCTGTTTTACATCAAGATTATCGTTCAACATAAAACCTTTTACGTTAAACAATAATCCTAAATCAATTTGCCCATGAATAACGGTATTAACGGGGGCTCTTGCATTAATACGTCTTAAACGCGCCATTAATTCAGGAGAGGCTGGTGTGATATCTGTTTTCGTTAACAAAATGCGGTCAGCATAACCTATTTGAGACTGAGCAATCGTAAATTGATCAAGCTGTTGTTGAGCATGAATATTATCGACAACAGTAATAATTCCATCCAACAAATAGCGTTGGCAAATTACTTCATGAGAAAAAAATGTTTGGCTAATCGGGCCAGGATCAGCCATACCAGTACATTCAATGACTAATCTATCAAACTGAATTTCACCACGATCGAGACTGTCACATAAATCTAATAACGTGTCTTCTAATTCATTCGATTTGCTGCAACAAATACAACCATTGGTAAGCGTTTTAATTTGAGTGGCTCTATCACCAATAATTTCGTCATCAATAGGCACTTCACCAAATTCATTTTCAATAACAGCGATTTTATAACCATGCTCTTCATTGAGCATATGACGCAAAAGCGTTGTTTTTCCTGATCCTAAAAAACCAGTCAATATCGTAACTGCAATAGGTTCCATAATGTGTCTCCTTTACAGATTATTAGCAACAGCGAAAACCGCCTTTACCGTCACCACCGCCATAACGAGCTTCCTGACGTTCACGGAAAAACTCGTTATAGGTCATAACTGGCTTATCTGGATGGTTATCTTTCATATGCTGTACATAGTTGTCATAATCAGGAATACCTATCAGCATACGTGCAGCTTGTCCTAGATATTTTCCAGCTTGTCCTAAATTGCCAAACATACGTTTCTCCTAAACTCCGTACCAGCTAAACCAGTACGGAGTTAAACTGTTTACCGAATATTAGTGACCAGAGGACACTTTAACGTCTTTTGGCATAGGAGCATATGGTGTTTCTTGTGCTGTTTCTTTTGGGTTTTTACGTGCTTTCATTGCGGTACGGAAACCGTAGAAAATGATGCTGTAAACAACCACTAAGAACAGAATACTTAAGCCTGCATTAGTGTAGTTATTGATTACAATATGATTCATATTGGTAATCTCTGCCGCGGTTAAGTCGGCACCTCCTGCTAAAATCTTCGCTTTGTATTCATTTGCTAAGTAGAAGAAACCTTCCATTTGTGGGTCATCACTTAGAAGTTTCAGACCTAATGCCCATGTTGTACAAATCAATAGCCATACTGCTGGAATAACAGTTACCCAAATATATTTAGTGCGTTTCATCTTAATTAAGATAACCGTACCTAATACCAGAGCAACAGCCGCTAACATTTGGTTTGAAATACCAAACAATGGCCATAGACTCTTAACACCACCTAGTGGGTCAACAACACCTTGGTATAACAGATATCCCCATAAACCTACGCAACCCGCCGTACCAATAACACCCGGAATAAACGAATTTGTTTTCTTCAGATAAGGGATAAAGTTACCTAACAAGTCTTGAAGCATAAAGCGACCAGAACGTGTACCGGCATCTAACGCCGTTAAAATAAAGAGCGCTTCGAATAAAATACCAAAGTGATACCAGAAGCCCATATCTGCAGCAGGAATGATCTTATGGAATACCATCGCGATACCAACCGCTAAAGTAGGTGCACCACCAGCACGGTTTAATACTGAAGGCTCACCAATATCTTTCGCTGTTTGTAAGATTTCTTCCGGAGAGATGACAAAGCCCCATGAACTTACTGTTGCAGCTGCATGTACAGTAACTTCTTTTAGTTGCCCCATGATCACTGCCGTATTTTCACCCCCTAATTCGTGTAGGTTTGGCATAGTAATGCCTAAGCCTGCAGGTGGTGTATTCATTGCGAAATACAGACCAGGTTCAATGATAGATGCAGCCACTAGCGCCATAATCGCAACGAACGATTCCATTAACATGGCACCATAACCAATAAAACGAGCATCCATTTCATTTGCGATAAGCTTAGGTGTTGTACCTGAAGCAATCAGAGCATGGAAGCCTGAAACGGCACCACAAGCGATAGTAATAAATAAGAATGGGAATAAAGCCCCTTTCCATAATGGACCAGTACCATCGATATATTGAGTAACCGCCGGCATTTTCAATTCAGGGTTTAAAATAACAATCCCCACGGCCAAACCAACGATAACGCCAATTTTTAAGAACGTTGCTAAGTAGTCACGAGGCGCAAGAATTAACCATACTGGCAGTAATGCAGACACAAAAGCATAACCAATAAGACCAAAGGTAATTGTTGTATCTTTAAAGGTTAACGCTGGCCCCCAGTACGGATCATTCGCAATAACACCGCCAAACCAAATCGCTGCGATCAGTAAGACAATACCAATAACCGAAACTTCGCCCACACGACCTGGACGGATATAGCGCATATAAATACCCATAAACAGGGCAATCGGCACTGTTGAACAAACAGTGAACACACCCCATGGGCTTTCAGCTAATGCTTTAACAACGATAAGTGCAAGTACTGCAAGAATGATGATCATGATAAGGAAACAGCCGAATAAAGCGATAGTACCCGGAATTGGACCCATCTCTTTCTTTATCATCTCACCAAGTGAGTTACCATTACGGCGTGTTGAAATAAACAACACCATAAAGTCTTGTACTGCCCCCGCTAGCACAACCCCTGCTAATAACCAAAGTGTGCCGGGTAAGTACCCCATTTGAGCCGCAAGAACCGGGCCAACTAAAGGACCAGCGCCTGCAATAGCCGCAAAGTGGTGACCAAATAAAACATAACGGTTAGTCGGAACATAGTTCAATCCGTCATTATTAACAACAGAAGGTGTTGCTCTCGTTGGATCAAGCTTCATCACTTTTTGAGCGATATAAAGACTGTAATAACGATAAGCAACTAAGTAGACAGCTACAGAAGCAACAACTATCCATAGAGCACTAACGTGTTCACCACGACGAAGTGCAACCACTGAAAGACAAAAAGCACCGATAATCCCGAGGACCACCCAAGGTACGTGCTTTAAAAATGCATTTTTGTTCATGAGACACCTTTTTTTCAGGCAAGACCGAACAGCCAAAGAGTAATGCGGGACAGTAAAGAATGATTTAAGCGAATCTGAGAGATAACTGCCCGCAGCTACATAATAAGAATTTTGACACTGACATGGTGTGACTAAATCGCTTAGCGGTTGTATACCGAATTAAGCGGTCTATTTTCTTAGTTAAGTGGTTTTGCTGTTTTCAAAAGGCGATTTTTTTGTGATCTAGATAACAATTTTATGACTTTCAATAAGTTATAGAATAATAAAATACAAAAAAAAACGCCTCAACATCAACAAAAAAGGCGTTTTTTTATAACATTACTTAAACAAAGTAAGATTATTGACTAAATTGAACGGATATCAAAAGTACATTACCTTTTCGAGAAGGTGAACCATTAAATCGCCACTGATAAGCAACATCAATCACAGCATTATCAATGCTCATATCACCACTACTGCTTTTTAGCATCACCACTGTAGGAACACCTTGAGGATCAATATCAAGTTGTAAGATCATATCCCCTGTTTTAGGTGCGGAGTTAGGTGCATTCACTTTTGGTAACGGCTGATTACTGCCTTTGATATTTGCTGATGAGAAATCAACACTAAATATCCGATTTGATTGCTCAACTCTATCAACACTTAACGGTGAGCGAATAACTTTGCTATTCGGTTCTGATGCTGGTATTGCACGTTGAGCTAACTGAATTTGTGTTAAGTCATCACTGAGATAATCATCTGAAGGTTTGACTTCAATACCTTCTGGTAAATAACGCATATCCATTCTTGCTCGCAAGGTTTGATAGCGCTCTAAGCGAGCACCCTCAAGTGTATTTATCACCATTCTCATTTCTAGCATTTGCATTAAAGAGCTAATACTCTCTTTTGATTTTTGCTGTGCCGCTTTAGCAAATGCACCTGCTGCAATTTCAGGATCTTCATCTAACCATGTTATCCCCCAACCTAACCAAACATCTTCACGATCGGGTTCTAATGCAATGGCCTGTTCAAAGTGAGTACGCGCATTGAGTAATAAAGTTTGCCAATATTCTTTATCTTGAGGATAAATTTTCGGAGAACTGGCTAAATTATTGGTTCCTACGTTGTAATATTGCAATTCAAAACGTGCCACTGTTCTCACGATATCAGCATTATCCTGATGAAGAGCAAGTTTTTCATTTAAAAAGCGAATGCTATTATCCCAACTTTCATGGTTATTTTTACCATTAGGCAATGTCTGCAACTCTTTTAAGATAGCTTGTAACGCTGCACGCTTTTCTTGCTGTTGTTGAGATAATCTAGGGTAATAAGAAGCATAAGGATCATAGCTAGAGCGAGTTGCTTCTCTTCCATCTTCTAATTCAGGTGCTTGCTTTTTCAGTTCTGTATAAGCATTTTCAGTCAGTGTTATCCCTTTTACATCTTGTCTCGCATAAGCTTTAACCAATGTTATCAATGTTGATTGTTGCTTAACCGCATACTCTTTCCAACCAAGACGGGTACTTTCAAAACGGACTGTCACACGTTGGCGATATCCGTCTTTGTTTGGCATAAAACGCCAATGACGAGCAGCTTTCACAGCTTGATCATCGAAAGCATGAATACCACTACTGTTTTGCACCCAAAGCCCTGAAATACGCCCTTGAGGATCAACATCAACGGATAAAATAACATCTGCACGAGGGATATATTTTCTGATTGTTGGATAACGGATCTCAGTTAAGTTTTTCACTTCATTAGGTGATTCAACAATCACTTCTCCGGGATACTCTTTTCCCATCATTGATTGCATTTCAAGATAAGTGGTTAAATCATTATTAATTGCATTACTCACTGGTAATCGCTGATTAGCAAGCTTAGTGACTTCTTCTGGTGGTGTACTGCTTTGTCGATAAAAACGATCTTCAACAACACGCGCTTGTAATATTTGATAAATCTGGCGCTGATTTTCAGTAAGCTCTGAAATTGCTTTTTTCAACAATTGTTGTGCTGAAATATCATTATGGCCTTGCTTAGCTTGCTTGAGCGTATCTGCCACCATTAAAGCTAACATCGCTTTTTCAATTTGTGTATCCAAAGAACGATGAGCAATATAAGTAAGTGCTAAAACTTGCCATGCCTCAGGTGATAATGGTGCAACAGCAATAACATTAATACCTGATTGCGTTAATTGAGCATCATTACTATTTGAAAGGGAAGCTAATGCCTGAGCAACCATAATCTCAGGTTGATTTAATAGCCAGTCGCCATAAAAATTGAGTATTTTTGCAGCTTCCGCATATTCTGATGTTCCCTTGGTATGAACTAAATAAGCTTCTTTCGCTTTTGTCGCTACTGCCACATCATCACTAAAATAATCCAATCCTGGTAAAGTAATTCGCACTTTCTCAATAGCGCTAATAGATGCCAGCGCTTTAGATTGATTAGACCGGATAATGTTACGGATCTCATTTTCACTATTAACAACAAGATAATGATAATTTTGCCATTCAGATTGTTCGATACTTTGTAAAACAAAACGACGACGATCTTCCAATTCACTCGTTGGGATCACTGAAAATGACACGCCCAGCGCCATTAAAAGCACTAGCCCCCCACCGAATAAATAGTAAATATTTTTAGCTCTCCACGATTGCAATAACATTACAATCGTCATAATGAGAGAGCCTAGCCATAATCCCAGTAAGAAATTACGCTCATCAAAGCGAACAGATGAGGGGAGAATTTGGCTATTAACACCATCAATCAAACTAAAGGTTGAAACTAAGAAGGCTGGCAACCAAAAAGGGAACAGTAACGTTATAACGCCAATAATAATGAGGATCAGCTTTATTCTTTTTTTCATGTTATTTCCCTAAACTATGGCTTTCTTTTCAAAATATGCATTGAAGGGAAAACAAAAATAACTAACAAGATAATGGCTGAAACCATTAAAAACATCACACTCAACATCGTTATTAGTATTTGTTCAATATAATCCGCTTTGATTAAATCAGCGATCCAACTAGAACCTAAACTACTGCTGGCTCCTTGTGGAATAAAGTTCATCAGTAATACCCCCAAAATCACAGGAACAATCATGGCAATAGCAGTATGTAATATGACTTTGGGTACTTGGTTTATTGCATTTTTAACTGCAATAAATATCGCAGGCGGTTGAATAGGTTTCGCTGGCGTAGTTTGAATTGGCGCTTGTCGGATATTCGCATTTTGTACTCTTTTTTGACGAACTTGCTCACGTTGCGTTTGGTTTTGTTTTTGAGTCGTTGCAACTTGCTGTAATTGAGCTTGTCTTGCACATGCTACACAGGCTTTACCTGCAAAATGCTGGTGGTTTTTATCTTTCTGACAAACCACCATTTGCTGTTTTTCAGGTTGTGCATATTCATAAAGTGCCGTCGCCCATGTTTTGGCACTTGGTCTTAATGAAGGTGCACCAGAAAACGCTTTATCAAAAAGTATTCTTAATGTATCAGGTAATTGTTTATGTCCACTCGCCACACTGGGTGTAATTAAATTATGTGCCTTTACGCCATAGCCATAAAAACGACCAGCAATACGTCTTGGAATATCAGTAGGAACACTGTCATTTTTAGGACGACCACTAAAGGGGTGAATACCAAAATTAAGCAGTTGAAAAATAATGACAGCTAATGCAAATCGGTCTTGCGACTCTTCTTGCTCTTGTGGAATAGTTTGCTTTGCTTGAAATTCTGGCGCTAAGTATTCAACCGTAAATTGCCCTGCGGGATAGCGTATATTTTCACCTTGAATACTAAAACCATCACAATCAAGAAGAGACATGTATAAGCTTGATTTATAAAACCGCAGGTTTAACGGTTTCATATCAATAATACGATGTCCTTGTTGATGCAATGCATCAATCAATGTACAAAGATTATAAGCCAGACTAACCTTAGCGCCCATCCCTGTGGGTAAGTTATGAGCTTTTGCTTGACGCTCTTGAAGAATATACTCCAACTCTATGGTGTTTTTCACATCCAGTTCAGGCATTACAAAGCCAACAAATTGCTTTTGGCTATTGTATAAACGTGCTTCTGGCCATGCGAGTTGAATTATTGGGGTATCATTAACAGAAATGGCTTCTAATGCAGGTTTTAGCTTCTGCATTGCCGTGATCTTTTTCAGATAATAAGCTTTATCAATTTTATCATGATAAACCTTTGATACTTGGAAAGAGGCATTATTAATGTGACTAACACTTCCTGCCCCCCCACTTTTTATCAACTCACCAATTTGATAAATCTTACCATTTTCATCTTGCAGTTGTGTCGCACCAGATGTCACTATTCTTTTTTTTCTCGCTTTTACCACAACGTTTCATCCCTGATGCAAATCACTAAAGTTTTATCATCACCCGTAATTGAATGTGTACGAGGATCTGCCAATGTTCCCGCGAGTGCTTCACTTCCACAGTCTTCTGAGACTGTTTTTAAATAA
Source organism: Proteus sp. G2300 (assembly GCF_009915965.1). NCBI lineage: Bacteria > Pseudomonadati > Pseudomonadota > Gammaproteobacteria > Enterobacterales > Morganellaceae > Proteus > Proteus sp. G2300. The sequence goes on along the minus strand of NZ_JAABNK010000005.1, from coordinate 296,881 downwards.
CGAATAACGGGGGTAATGAAAGGCTCGTAAAGAGCATCACACGCTTTATTCATGGCAAAAGGCTGTACACCATCTGACATTAAAATAACTTGCTTCACTGGTTTATTGAGAGGTATAACACGTAGGTGTGCTTCCCAGTTCTCAGACGTCACAAACCAGGTTTGATTGGCATATTCGCCATTTTCTGGTTGAGAAACATAACTTGTACCATCACTGTATTCCACAACCGCAATACCATCACCTAAATGGAATAAGTAGCCACCTTCATCACCAATCCAACATGCCACAAGAGTGGATGCATATTCATTAAGTGCACACTGTTTTATTTCTGCATATTCAGCAAGTTGAATGCGAATATCTTCAATAAGTTGTTTTGTACCCTGTGCTATCTGTTTTTCGGTTAATAAATCAATATTTGGCCACTCTGTAATGCGTAGTGTAAATAACCGCGCCACAAGTTGAGCACCTTGCTCACTATAACGAGATGAACCAGCACCATCACAAACAGCTGCGATAAGATACTCGCCCTTGCGGCGAATAAAATACGCATCCTGACAAGGAATTTGACGTTCTTGATGGGCAATACCTGTCACCGATGCCCCATAAGCTAACCAATCATTCATCAAACAGGTACACTCGCCCAAGAATCTGTTGAAGGTAATTGTGCAGTGCCACCCGGTGTTGATTGAGAAACCACTTGCATACTGGCACTTAACCACAAGAATAATTCTTTAAATTGCAGCCCTTTAAGCATTTTCACACCATTAACACCATTACGACTAAAACTTCCCATCACTTCTGCTGATGCACCATCAACCATAATTGGAAATACTGCTGTTTTTTGACTTTCTTCTGCTTGGCGACAAAGCTGTGCGGCTTGTTCCCACTGATCAGTTGGTACACCATCAGACATTAAAAATAGCCAAGGACGAGTATAAGCAACACCCGCTTGTTTAAAGCGTTGTTTTTCAGCTTCTATCTCTTCAAGCGCCAACATGATTGCTTGTCCCATTGGGGTTGTGCCATTTGCTTCTAAAACGGGAGCCGTAAAGTCCATCGCATCTTTCCAATCACCATGCACCGTACATTGGTCATATCCACCATATTCAATCACTAAAATACGCACACGTTTCGCTGCGATAACGTCATTTTTTAGTTCTTGTTCAAGTAGTTTAAGGCCTTCATTTAATTGTTGAATAGGCTGACCATACATACTACCAGAACTATCTAACACTAAGATCAGAGGGGTACGTTGTTCACTGTTATCAACTAAGGCTACGTCAGGGATCATAAGATGCTCCATCATTCAGTTATTATTTTTCATGATAATGATTAATGTAACATAAAGGCGCAAAATTCATCAGAAAGAAAAAAACAATAATTTGAAGATAAAGATATTTCTTAGAAAAAGTCGGTTTTAAGACTTAAAAATATTATTTTAAATTAGAATTACGATATTTTTCATAATATTAAATGAAAAAAGCACCTTGTTACATTAAGTAAAAGGTGCTTTTCAAATAAAATATTTATTATATTAATAATAGATTTTTTGACGTCCAGCAATAGAGTGTGAAAGCGTTGTACCATCAACCATTTCAAGCTCGCCTCCCACAGGAACCCCGTGAGCAATTCGGCTTGCCGTAATATCATACTGAGCACAGATCTCAGCAATATAATTAGCTGTCGCTTCACCTTCCACTGTCGGGTTTGTTGCCAAGATAACTTCTGAAATCGTTTCTTGGCTCAAACGCTCTTCAAGTCTATCTAAACCAATATCCATCGGTCCGATGCCATCTAAAGGGGATAAATGCCCCATTAAAACGAAGTATCGGCCCGCAAACTGCCCTGTCTGCTCAATAGCATGAATATCTGCAGGACTTTCCACAACACAAATTTGCCCATTCTGCTGACGACGAACATTGGCACAAATGGTGCAACGCTCTTCTTCAGTAAAAGTACGGCAATCACAGCAATGACCGATTTCAGACATTGCACGCGTTAACGCTTGTGCAAGTCGCATACCACCGCTTCTATCACGCTGAAGCAGTTGGAAAGCCATTCGTTGCGCTGATTTAGGCCCGACACCAGGCAAACAACGCAACGCTTCCATTAATGATTCAAGAAGTGGGCTAGTTTGCATTAGAATGGCATCTTAAAGCCTGGTGGTAATTGCATACCATTAGAGACAGAGGCCATTTTCTCTTTTTGTGTTTCATCGATACGACGCGCAGCATCATTAAAGGCGGCTGCAATCAGATCTTCTAACATCTCTTTGTCATCTTCTAGCAGACTAGGATCGATTTCAACACGACGGCAATTATGAGCACCATTGATAGTGATCTTGACTAAGCCAGCGCCAGATTCACCGGTCACTTCTAAGTTCGCGATCTCTTCTTGCATTTGTTGCATTTTGTCTTGCATTTGTTGGGCTTGCTTCATCAGATTGCCCAAACCACCTTTTCCGAACATAATTGTCTCTCTTTGTAAAAGCCACACAGTATGAAGTCATACAACATGTTGCGATTAAACAGGTCGGATACTCTCTTCATCCAATTCAGCATCAAAATATTGCTGTAATGTTTGAATTGTTTTATCCGTAATAATCGATTGACGCGATAACGCCAACTTTTCATCATAAATGGCTTGTCGCCACTCCAGCGGAGTTTTTACCGCGGGATCATCATCTTCTATAATTGTGAGTGAAATTGCTTTTCCATGCAATTCACTTAATGCATTTGTGAGTGTGCGTAGCGCATTTGCAGAATTTAAATGTTTCTGTCTCGTTCGTAAATGCAAAATCACGTTTTCTTCACTTACTGTCTCTTTATACGCATTTAATGCCAGTTGTTGCACCAATTTAGGTAATGGCATTTTTTCAATTTCAGCAGCCCATGCATCTCTTTCTTGTGATTCTTTCGCGATTTTTGCCGCTAATTCAGGGGTTTTTTCGTATTCGAGAACTTCTTTGATCTCTTTAGGCGAAGATACCGTCTCTTGCGTTGACATCAACTCAGGATTTTGTGGACGCCATTGATACGCTTCTTTTTTCTTTTTCTCGAGTGCATTAGGATTAGATTGACGCTTAGCAACTTGCTGACGTCTTTCACTCACGGCTGCTAGCCGCTCTAATGCACTAGCAGCCGGCTTAGCCTGATTTGGCATTGCCGGTTCAGACTTTTTTGGCGGAGTTTGTTGTTCCGTCCCCTTTATCGCCTGCCGTGCTCTTAAAAGTTGTGCTGCTGGACTATTACCTAATGAGGCATTATCCATAGGTGAAGAAGAACGTGTATTTTGTGACGAATGTATCTGAGGCACTTGTTGGGCATTGTGTTCAGACATTCTATTCGTAGGCAATGACGTAGAAGGTAAAGTTTGTGCTAATGGTGCAGAAGAAACCTCATCAATCACTGTTTTTGGATGAAAAGCCAACGCCCTTAATAACGTCATTTCAACGCCCATGCGTCTATCTGGTGCATAAGCCAGTTCTTTTCGTCCAACCAATAAGGTTTGATAATAGAGTTGTAAGTCTTGTGGTGAAACAGATTTAGCCAATAGGCGCAAACGTTCTTGGGTAAATTGTTCTTGGGGATTATCTTCACTTGGCAATAATTGCAACATGGCAATTTGATGCAATAATGAAAGTGTTTCAACCAAGAAGTTTTCCCAATCGGTGCCCCTTGAAGCCACTTCATTAACTAGTGACATCACTTGTTGACCATCTGCTTTTACTAGAGCTTCAATCAGTGCTAAAGGCTGAGCATCATCAATAGTACCAAGCATTTGGCTAACAACTTCAGTACTGACAACCCCTTCACCACTTGCAATAGCTTGGTCCGTTAAACTTAAAGCATCTCGCATACTGCCATCGGCTGCTCGAGCAATAAGCTGACGTGCTCTTACATCATTTTCAATATGCTCAGCGGTAAGTACTTTTTCGAGTTGAGTCGCAATCTGGTCGATATCTAACGCGCGCAAATGAAACTGTAAACAACGCGATAAAATCGTGACCGGTAATTTTTGTGGATCTGTCGTCGCTAGTAGGAATTTAACGTGCTCTGGTGGTTCTTCTAATGTTTTTAATAGCGCATTAAAACTGTGACGAGAAAGCATATGAACTTCGTCAATCAAGTAGACTTTGAAACGTCCACGTGCTGGCGCATATTGCACATTATCAAGCAGTTCACGGGTATCTTCTACCTTGGTACGCGATGCAGCATCTATTTCAATTAAATCAACAAAACGCCCCTGTTCTATTTCAAGGCAATTTGCACATTGACCACAAGGTTTACTCGTAATGCCTGTTTCACAATTGAGCCCTTTAGCAAATAAGCGGGCAATAGTGGTTTTTCCGACACCTCGAGTGCCTGAAAAAAGATAGGCGTGATGAAGTCGCTGATGATCTAGACCATTAGCTAAAGCCGTCAACACATGACGTTGACCGACAACATCGTGAAAAGTTTGTGGGCGCCACTTACGGGCAAGTACCTGATAGCTCATTGATTCCGCTAAATTTGAACGAGATTTATCTCTATGCTAACACAGGGACGCCCCATTGAGCGAGATTTGTCAGAAACAAATGAGATATTGATGAAAGAACCGTCGAATATTTGACGTGTGTCAGAAAAGAAAATCAATTGTGCGGGCCATGGATATTTATATATCACACACAAATAACACAAAAGTACCCGCACTATTACTCATGTTTAAAATAATGGTGTGAATCACCACACTCTAAACAGTGAAGATATTAATGTCCTGGAAAATCAACTAGTGTAAAGCTGTGAACACCTTGTTTTTCTAAGCGTTCAATACCGCCTAAATCAGGTAAGCAGATAATAAAGGCTGCTTCTGTCACAGTTCCACCTAAACGACGGATAAGACGTGCAGTTGCTTCAATGGTGCCACCTGTTGCCAGTAAATCATCAACCATTAATACTTTATCTTTATCCGTGATACTGTCTTTGTGGATCTCTAAAGTATCTGTGCCGTATTCCAAATCATAAGTTTCACTGAGCGTTTCGCGAGGCAATTTACCTTTTTTACGAACAGGAACGAAACCAACACCAAGACGTAGAGCGACCGGAGCACCAAATAAGAAACCGCGAGCTTCGGTACCCACGACTTTAGTGATACCCTGACCTTGATAGTGTTCTACCAATAAATCAATGGTTGCCTGATATGCAGCAGGATTATCCAGTAATGTAGTGATATCACGAAATAATATCCCTTCTTTTGGATAATCAGGAATGGTTTCAATACTGTCTTTAATAAATTGCAGTTGTTGCGCGTTAGCAGTCATAATCAGTGCCATAATAAAAAACGAAACGATAGAATCTATGCAATATGCCGTTAAAATGCAACAGAAAGCCAGTTAACAACTCTTTTTTGTTGCTTTAAGTCAATTCATGTTTTTATCAAAACAAGGACAAGAACCTGATGAATAAACCTGATCCTTTAAGCTTGTTTAAAAAACAGATAGACAATCTTGCCGAAACACTGGCGCCTATTGCAAACAAAAAAATTGCAGCACCTTGCTTCGACACAGCACTATTCCACCGCCGAAGTGATTCTCTTGGCGGCTATATGCAACAGATCCGCGATAATTTTACCCAGTTAATCGCTTGTGTTGAGGCACAACGAAGCCAGCAAGTTAAATTTCTGGCCACACAAATCCTACAACAAATAGAAGCATTAACTCGTGAATTATCGACACAAACACTAAGAAAGCAAGAGAACCAACTTACTCAACGAAAAAAAAGTGTCGATTTATACCAAAAACTTGCCCAACATCAGGATTATGAGCGCAGACTACAGGCCATGATCCAAGATAGAGAACTTTCATTAACGCAAGCACAGAGTTTTATGCAGCAACAAGAATTGCAAAAAGAAATTGCCACACTGGAGAATCGCCTAGCACGCTGTAAAAACGCCCTTTTCTCTATCGAAAAAAGCATTGAAAAACAAGAGGATAAATTTTAAAGGCGATTATTATGAGTTTAAAAGAAGCCCCAGAATCTGTTCAGTTGGCTGTTGATCTTATCTATTTACTTGAAAGTCACCATATTGATCCTAAAACAGCACTAGAAGCCCTTGAGATTGTGCGCCAAGATTATGAAAACAAATTGGCGGCACAATCAACAAATATTCCCCTTAATTAAGCCAAAGGGGGATTCGTTTCAGGTGTTGAACCATCAAGAGGGCGTTTTATCTCTTGTACTTCATCACCTTGTTTATTATGCAAATAAACATCAAGTTGATTAAATGCAATATTAATGTCGTTTTCATTACAAAGCTTATCAATAGCACGATTAACTTCATCAATTGCAATGCTTCTATCCCCTAATGTTCTGACATAAAAACGTAAATCGTGGTTTAGCGTACTGGCGCCAAACTCAGTGAATAAGACGACTGGCTCAGGCTCAGTCATCACTCTGGCATTCTCTTTTGCCGCTTTCATTAAGATAGCTTTGACCTTATCAAGATCAGATCCATAAGCCACCCCCACCTGAATAATAATACGTGTGACTGTATCCGATAATGTCCAGTTAATAAGACGTTCTGTTACAAAGGCTTTATTGGGAATAATCACTTCTTTACGATCAAAGTCTGTCACAGTCGTTGCCCTTATTCGAATTCGACTAACAGTACCAGAATAGCTCCCGATAGTAACGGTATCGCCAATTCTGACCGGTCTTTCAAACAAGATGATTAAACCAGACACAAAGTTTGCAAATATCTCTTGTAAACCAAACCCTAACCCTACCGTTAAAGCAGCAGCTAACCATTGTAATTTTTCCCATGCCACACCTAATATTCCTAGAGAAACAATAGTACCCATAGCAATAATAACGTAGGTTAGAATGGTCGTAATGGCATAAGAAGCGCCTTGTTGCAATTTGATGCGCGATAAAATTAATACTTCTAATAAACCGGGTAAGTTTCGCGTCAAAAACCAAGAAATTGCCATAATAGAAATAGACAATAAGAGATCTGCTACGGTGACAGCTTTGACAACATTGCCTAACTCAGTAGGTAAAGTGTAACTCCAGAGCGAGATACCATCTAAATAGGTAAATACAGTAATAAAATCAGACCAGATACCGTAGAAGCTAGACGCAAAAATGATAAATAAAATCATTGTTGTCAGTCTTAATGATTGCTGATTGATTTGCTCCATATCCATGGGTGGCTCTTGAATTGGCTCAAGGCTATTATCTTCGCTCTCTTTTTTTTCTTTTAACATCGCTTGCCTACGCTCGATAGCTCGACGGTAAGCAAGCCTTCGAGCCGCCACGGTTAATCCCCGCAAACTGGCATGATAAGCAATGAACCACAACATAAGCAGATATAAGCTATCAATCCAGCGATTTGCTAAACGTAACGCCGTATAGTAATAACCAAAAATCACTAACCCCATTAAAATTAAAGGCGAGAACGTTAATAGGGTGATCACAACCGTTCTAACAACATGATTGCCCTTTTCTTGCCACATTTCACGGCAAAATGGCAACGCACATAAACTAATACAAAACAGTGAAATAATCGCAACCAATTGCCCAATAACATCACCCACCAGTAATAATGGGTTATTAATACCATAAGCAGAAAGCAAAATAATTGGTAGCATAGGAAAAGAAAGACGTAATAAACGTTTACGATTTTGCTGAACTCGCTCTACAGGGATTTTAAAATGTTTTACAGCAACGCCATTATCAGACATTAAACGATAAGACCATTCAAACATCAGCCAAAATACCGCAAATTGCCAAGCAAAAGACCAGATAAATTCTTGTTGCACATTAAAACTATTTATTAGCCAATAACCAATCGCTAAAACAAAACAAGAAAGAGGTAATGTTTTTAGGAAAACAATGCCTAACGCCAGAGGTGTATGTAGCTGAGAATCTTTATTGAGCTTATTAATATCCCCATTCAGCTTTTCAAACTGAGTATCTAGTTTTTTACGTTGCCAAATCAGTATTGAACCAAACAGAATCAACGCAATAAGGACAGGGAGTGATTTCTTAGCCCCGATCAACAGATTTTCATTTGACCAATTCAATTTAAAACTTTGAAATTCTGCCACTGCTTGAGAAGGAAACGTTGAAAACCAATTGAGATTGATAGGTTTGTTACTACTCACCCAGAAAATCTGTTGTGCTAATGTACCTTCTAAAGAGCTTACAACACTGCGTAATTGTTGCTGATCCATTTGCAGATTTATCGAACCTGAAATTTGATTACCTAATTGATTATTAAGTTTATCAAGCAACTCTCGACGCGCATCAACAAGTAATTCTAATGCACTACGTAACTCTTTTAGTGCATTAGGATCGGTAACTTCAGGATGAGCTGTTTGGTATTCCTGCATCAACTGATCAAGATAGATATTGGGTTGTATTATCTGATCACGTTGTTTATTAATTTCAAATTGCTCTAACCGCAAATCAGCGATTTTATCAGGTAAATTATTAATAAAAATACCATCCGGTAAATCAACTTGTTCTTCAAATAAAATTCGGGAAAGTAACAAACTTCCTTTTAATACATCAATTTGTTCTTTTAGGTTTCGTTCAGATTGAATAGCTCTGTCTAGGCGGTTTTTCACCATTAAACTATGGCGATTTAACTCATTATTATTTTGTGTTGTAACAATTAGCTTATCACTAAGGCGCTTATTAATTTCTGTTTGCGCTAAATAAAAGGGATCATTATTAATGGCTTGATTATCAAGCTCCGTACTTTGCGCTTCTTTCGCTGTTTCTTCTGAGCTATCTAGGCGTTTATCACTGATGGCTTCTTGAAGCCACTGTGCACGTTCTTGTGAAAGGTCGATATACGCAGAACTATAGTCACGTTGAAGTTGTAATAAGCTTTGTAATTGCACATTTGACTGTAGCGTGCGCTTTTGAAAATTGTTTTGTTGTTGAAGGTAATATTGCTCTAATTGCAATAACTGCACAGCAGAAGGTCGCATCTGCGCTTTATCTGCACTACTTTTATTCAGCAATGTTCTTATTTGTTGCAGTCTTTCTGAATTATTAAATAAAATAGATTGCGCCCTTTCAGGCTGAGTTTGTAATACGATAAGTTCATTACTGTAATTAGCCAAATCATCTTGAGATTTTTGTAAAGATTGCAAGACACTTTCTAATTGTGATTCCAATGTTGCTAATGGTAATGTTTCCAATGATTTTTGGTAGTCATCCACTTCTTTATTGGCAACTTTTTGTTTTAATTGATTGAGTTGATATTGCGTACTACGCAGTTTCTCAGGTAGTTGCTCTACGGTTTTATTATAATTTACTGATTTTTTTTCTAGCTGTTGAATATTATCAAGTAATAAAAGTGATTGTTCTAAATCCGCAATAGTTAATTTATCTTCTGCACTTAACTCGCTACGTTTGTTTAATAAATTGAGCTGATTTTGAATATTTTCTTGAGTAGGTAAATTGGTGGGAACCGCAGCTAAAACGGAGGTGATGGAGAGGCACCAAAGAATAAAAATAATAACCGTGATAGCGACAATCGTCGTCATTCGATTATTAAAGGAAGAAAAAAAAGTATGTATCCGCATGATTAAGCAACTTGTTCAATTAATATTGAAAAACTGTTTATTAGTATAATCCAATTACGTTAAATTGGCAGTGTAAACAGAACAAGTTGCTTGGATGTTTCTCGCCTGAGAAACCGAAATAATGATCAGAAGGTTAGTATTTTATCTGCATCTAGCGTCCACTGTGCTAAATCAACTAATGTGCCTAACTCTGCACCATCAACTAATGGTAAGTCACTGATACCGCGGGTATCTGTACATGTTTTGCATAATTTAACAGGAACATTTTGTGCTGTTAAAATTTCCAGCATTTGTTGTAAGTTATAACCTTCTTTAGGCTGTTGGCGAGCTAAAGCTCCCGTAACAGCATCCGACATTAAAAAGATATTTAATTGAGTTTCTGGGTGCTGTTCTTTTAATGTAATAGATAAACGCAACGCGTTAAATAATGACTCATTACCATAAGCCGCACCATTAGCAATAACTAATACCTTACTCATGAATGTCTCCCTTTTGTTTAATAATAGATTAAGAGGGTGCAGATATTCTCATATTTGCACTGTGCTTTATCATATCAATAAAGCTATCAACCAAATATTGACTTTCATCTTTGATAGAAAAACTTTCTGGTGAAAATAACCAGTTTTCGGCAAGACCAGTCATCATGGCTCTTAACATGATGGCGGCCCTTCTTAAATTAAGGTTGGATGGGAGTTGTTTTTTTTCAACACAACGAGATAAAGATTGCTCTATTCTAGAGTAATCAGCTGCACACAATTCTCTACGAATTTCAACAATTGGTGTCATTTCTCCGACAAATTCGCATTTATGGAAATATATTTCCAAAAGTGCATTATGTTTAGGATCTTCGACAATCGATGTCAATATGTAAATAAGCAATTCTCTTAATACAAATAGTGGATCATCTGGGTATTTTGTTTGATACTCTATTTCTAAAGATTCTATTTTTAAGTCGGTGAGTTCGCACGCTTCAGTAAATAAATCCACTTTATTTTTAAAGTGCCAATATATTGCACCACGAGTAACACCGGCAGCGGTGGCAATATCTGAAAGTGATGTGGCAGAAACGCCTTGCACAGTAAACAGCCTAAGTGCAGCATCAATTATCTGCTGTCTTGTCTCTTGTGCCTGTCGTTTAGTTTTTCGTGCCATTATTCCTCGATTTTGACTGAAGTTAATTTACATACATTCATGTATGTTTGTACTATACATCGCAATCAATCATCAACTTAATTATTTTTATCCCGGGAAACAACGTTTGAATAGAGGTTTTCTTATGCGAAAAAACAGAGGGGTTTTGCCTCTGGCTCTGTTAGTGCTATCAGGCAGCTTGGTTCTTGCTGGATGTGACGACAAAGCTAAACAGTCTGCTGGGGGTCCACCTCCTGCACCGGCTGTCGGTGTTGTGACTTTAGGAGCGCAATCTCTGACAATCACCACTGATCTACCAGGTCGTACATCAGCCTTCCGTATTGCTGAAGTTCGCCCTCAAGTTGGCGGCATTATTTTAAACCGCAATTACAAAGAAGGTAGCTATGTAGAAGCAGGTACATCTTTGTACCAAATCGACCCAGCTATTTTTGAAGCAACGTTAAATAGTGCGCAAGCTGAATTAGCGAAAGCTAAAGCTAATGCTGAAATAGCTCGTCTCACTGTGGAGCGTTATAAGCCTCTACTGGGTACAAACTATGTCAGCAAACAAGATTTTGATACTGCAACGTCTCAATATGCGCAAGCTGTTGCGGCCGTTAGAGCAGGTGAAGCTGCTGTAACGACAGCAAAGATTAATCTTGAATATACAAAAGTGACTGCGCCCATTTCAGGTCGCTCAGGTAAGTCTACTGTGACTGAAGGCGCACTTGTCGCGCCAGGTCAACAAGTGGCACTCACCACTGTTCAGCAAATCGATCCGATTTATGTCAACGTGACACAATCGAGTGAAGATTACCTGAAACTTAAAAATGAAATTGAAAGTGGTGTTATCCGTCAAGAACAAGGTAAACCTGTTGTTCATTTAACATTGACCAATGGGCAAGCTTACGCACAGAAAGGTCATTTAGAATTTTCTGATGTGACTGTTGATGAAACCACAGGCTCAATTACGATGCGTGCTATCATACCTAACCCCAATGGTGAATTATTACCAGGTATGTTTGTCCGTACTAAATTAGAAAATGGTATTCGTCAAAATGCAATTTTGATCCCACAGCAGGCCGTTATTCGTACAGCTCGTGGGGATGCAACAGCAATGGTTGTTAATAAAGACAATGTTGTTGAAGTTCGTACCATTGATGTGTCACAAGCTGTTGGTAATAAATGGCTAGTGAATAGTGGTGTTCAGGCGGGTGAGCGCGTTATCGTTTCTGGATTGCAAAAAGCAAAACCCAAAATGACAGTAACGCCTCAAGAGGAAAATTTAGATGCAAAGCCATCACCTGAACAAACTGAGCCAGCTAAGAATCCTCAATAAGGAGTCGGTGATCCATGCCTAAGTTTTTTATAGATAGACCGATATTTGCGTGGGTAATTGCGATAATTACCATGCTCGCAGGTCTTCTGGCACTCATCAAACTGCCTGTTGCCCAGTATCCAACGATTGCACCGCCAGCGATTTCTATCTCTGCGGTTTATCCTGGTGCTGACGCCACCACTGTGCAGAACACTGTTACCCAAGTTATCGAACAAAATATGAATGGTATCGATAATATGGTGTATATGTCTGCAACCAGTGATTCAGCCGGTATGATGAATATCACTCTGACCTTTGAAGCAGGTACTGATCCTGATATCGCGCAAGTACAGGTGCAAAATAAACTGCAACTTGCTATGCCGTTATTACCTCAGGAAGTGCAACAACAAGGGATCAGTGTTGATAAATCCTCAAGTTCATTCTTGATGGTTGCGGGGTTCATCTCTGCTGACGGCTCAATGTCACAAGATGATATCGCAGACTATGTAGGTGCAACAATTAAAGACCCGTTAAGCCGTGTTACTGGTGTGGGTGAAACTCAGTTATTTGGTACCCAATACGCAATGCGTATCTGGTTAGATCCCGATAAACTAGTAAAATATAACATGACAACGCTTGACGTTATTGGTGCAATAAAAGCACAGAATAACCAAGTGGCAGCGGGTCAATTAGGGGGCACCCCTCCTGTTCCTGGTCAGCGTTTAAACGTATCTATTATTGCTCAAACTCGACTTAATACCGCAGAGCAATTTGGCGACATCCTAATGAAAGTCAACACTGACGGTTCGCAGGTTAAGCTAAAAGATCTCGGTATTGTTGAAATGGGTGCTGAAAACTACAGTACTATTGCTCGCTTTAATGGCCTACCTGCTTCTGGTATTGGTATTAAGTTAGCAACGGGGGCCAACGCATTAGATACCGCAACGGCTGTACGTGCTGCATTAGCTGAAATGGAACCATTTTTCCCTGCGGGATTAGAGGTCGTTTATCCTTATGATACAACGCCATTCGTTAAGATCTCTATTTTCGAAGTGGTAAAAACGCTTATTGAAGCCATCATGCTGGTATTCGTAGTTATGTATCTGTTCTTACAGAATTTCCGAGCTACGTTAATCCCAACAATCGCAGTACCGGTTGTTTTATTAGGTACTTTTGCCATACTCTCGGCGTTTGGTTATTCGATAAATACTTTGACGATGTTCGCAATGGTTCTTGCCATCGGGCTTCTGGTGGATGATGCCATCGTTGTAGTAGAAAACGTCGAACGTGTTATGCAAGAAGAAGGGTTGTCACCTAAAGAAGCAACTCGTAAATCTATGGGGCAAATCCAAAGTGCGCTGGTCGGTATCGCCCTTGTGCTTTCTGCGGTATTTATTCCAATGGCATTCTTTGGTGGTTCAACGGGGGCTATCTATCGTCAGTTCTCGATCACCATCGTATCAGCCATGATCCTGTCTGTTTTCGTTGCATTGATTTTAACACCTGCACTTTGTGCAACAATGTTAAAGCCTGTACCCAAAGGCAGTCATGGTGTGCAAACTGGCTTCTTTGGTTGGTTTAACCGTACCTTTGAAAAAAGTAGCCATCACTATACTGACAGTGTATCCCGTACTCTTCGTGGAACTGGTCGTTACTTATTAATTTACGTTTTATTAGTCGTGGGCATGGCGTTAATGTTTATCCGCTTACCCGCATCGTTCTTACCTGAAGAAGACCAAGGGGTATTACTGACAATGGTTCAGTTACCTGCTGGCTCTACACAGGAACAAACTCAAGACGTATTAGAAAGAGTAAATGACTACTTCAATACTGATGAAAAAGAACTCGTTAAGTCCGTCTTTACCGTAAGTGGCTTCGGCTTCGGTGGTCAAGGGCAAAATATGGGTCTAGTCTTCGTGGTATTGAATGATTGGGATGAACGTAAAGCAGATGAAGACAAGGTTCCGGCAATTGTAGGTCGTGCCAATATGGCATTATCTCAAATTAAAGAAGCCTTTGTTTACTCATTTAATATTCCAGCGATTGTTGAGTTAGGCTCTGCGGGGGGGTTCGAATTCGAGTTAGTCGATAAAGCTAACCTCGGCCATGAAAAACTCATGGAAGCGCGAAATCAATTACTCGGAATGGCGGCACAACAACCTCAAATGTTAATGGGTGTACGTCCTAATGGTCAGGAAGATACATCACAGTATCGTCTATATATCGATCTAGAAAAAGCGCAAGCTCAAGGTGTTGCAATTAGCGATATCTATTCAACATTAGGTACCATGTTTGGTGGCAGCTACGTCAACGACTTTATCGACCGTGGTCGTGTTAAAAAAGTTTATGTTCAAGCTGAATCACAATTCCGTATGTTGCCACAAGATATCGGTAATCTTTATGTTCGTAACAATGTCGGTCAGATGGTTCCATTCTCATCGTTCATTGATACAAGTAAAGATCCTTGGTTATATGGCTCTCCACGTTTAGAGCGTTATAACGGTTTACCTGCTGTCCAAATTCAAGGTAGTGCAACACCGGGTCAAAGTAGTGGTGATGCAATGCTGATGATGGAAGATCTCGCAAGTAAATTACCAAGTGGTATCGGTTACGAATGGACAGGAATGTCATATCAAGAGCGTTTATCTGGTAACCAAGCGCCTGCGCTGTATACCATTTCCTTGATAGTCGTATTCCTCTGCCTTGCTGCTCTTTATGAAAGCTGGTCAGTCCCCTTCTCCGTTATGTTAGTCGTCCCTCTGGGTGTCATTGGTGCGCTTGCATTAACCTCATTAAGGGGTCTTGAGAACGACGTTTACTTTAAGGTTGGGCTCTTAACAACCATTGGGTTATCGGCGAAAAACGCAATCTTGATTGTTGAATTCGCCAAAGACTTGATGGAAAAAGAAGGAAAAGGACTCATAGAAGCAACGTTAGACTCTGTTAGAATGCGTCTACGTCCAATTCTAATGACCTCTCTGGCCTTTATGTTAGGGGTTATTCCCCTTGTATTAAGTAATGGTGCGGGTTCTGGTGCACAGAACTCTGTAGGTACAGGTGTATTCGGTGGTATGATTGCCGCAACCTCCCTCGCTATCTATTTCGTTCCTATTTTCTTCGTCGTGATCCGTAGACGATTTACGAAGAAAAATGAAGATTTAGAGCATCCAAGTAATTCACACTAATTTGTTGTGAATACAAAAAGGCCACGTAAGTGGCCTTTTTCTTTATCTATTGATATATCGTTTAAAATGAAAACTTCTCTCAGTATATTATTTAAAAAAAATATCCCTTTAATCAATAAACGCATTTTATTTTTTTTCTTATATATGACTTTTTGTCAAAATCAAACAATACTGTTATTTATAAATAACAACAGTAAATATACCTCATTTACACGCTTAAACATGTAAACACCAATAAAAATAAAGATAATCATGATGTTAAAAAATGATCATCTTGATTGGGATTTCTTAATTTTTACGAAAATAGACAAATTTCTGTTGTTCAGATAGTGACTTATGCGATAATAGTGCTATATTAAGCAAAGAAACATTTTATTGTGTCATTTTTAAACTCTCATGTATGCAATCGAGTGTTTGATATCGCCTTTCGATATGCTATTACTTTGTTAGAAATAATAAATATAATTATTAAACGCTTTTAGCATACAGGTAAATATAAATACCTGATTTTAAGTTTATGTTTTTTTTATTAATCCATTAATGAATTATGTGATATGTCTCATTAATAATTGTTCATTCTACGTATTTACCATTATTAATGAATATTTCCTATTAATTCACCCACGATAAGTTATGGACGAATATTCACCAGAAAAAGTAGATTTAGCTGAATTGTCGTTTTTATGTGAGGAGCTATTACAGCAAGCTTTAGACTCTTTAGATAAAAATAACACTGTTTGGCACAATGATCTGAGTAGCACAAAAAGTGTTGACCTCAATGTCTTAATTGAACACATTATGGACTTTAGTTGGAAATTTAAGATAAAACATCCAGATAAACAAGTAATTAATACTCTTATGGAAGAGTACCTTGAAGAGACATATCGTTTATTTGGTAATACTTCAATTTCTTACACAGATATCAATAATTGGAAAGAGTTAAACCATTCGCTTTTAACTCTTATTGCTAAAAATCCCAAAAGTTATATTAAGTAAATTTAATTATCTTTAGTTTTATTTGAAATAATAGAGAAAAGACAACATGACTAAGACAGACTATCTAATGCGTTTAAGAAAATGTACCTCAATCGAAACATTAGAGCGAGTAATTGAAAAAAACAAATATGAGCTCTCTGATGATGAACTAGAGCTGTTTTATTCAGCAGCTGATCATCGTTTGGCTGAACTGACTATGAATAAGCTCTATGACAAAATTCCAGCTTCTGTTTGGAAGTTCGTAAGATAATCTAGCACTATTTAATTAGCTTAATTTTATTTTTGCTATTTTTATTTTTTATTATAGTAGGGTTATTATTTCTTAATTTAGATATCGTTTTTTTATTCACGTTTTCTTATCAGTAGAATGATTACACACCATCATGCCGTTAACTTATTACGGCATGACAGCACTATTTTACCCAAAATACCCCATTTACAAATATCATCATTCATTTTCAAATGACGCATCAATACATTAAATTTATTATTTCCCATATAGACGATATTGATATTCGCAAGAAAATATAACATGCAAAAAATGCTATTATTGGAGATAAAAAATAGGAGGGTACGAATTTAAGAGGGTTAAAATTGGGTGGGGCCTTGCCAGCGACATCCCGGCACACGCGACACCTGCCATGGCTGCTTCCTTCCGGACCTGACCGAGTTAACAAGTTAGCGTTGCGGGAGAACCAACAAGACCCCATAGATTGCCTTATTGCTAAGACGACACGCATTATGTTTTAATCTCGCCAAAATAGCAAGGACAGTAAGCCTAAGTGATGATTAATTACCCAAATCAAGGATTATCTCTTATTTAATAGCCTTTAACACTCTTTTTGCCTCTCATAAATCCATCAGACCGTATTCAATAAGCTAATAAATAATAATCTCATCAACTATGTTCATAAAACATTAGGTTGAGATCTAAGATAAAAAGGAGATTATTTTTTTATATTCTTAGGATTGTATATAATCACTTTATAAAAAATAACCCGATCTAATGGTACAGGTACACTATGAGTCAGGCATTAAAAGATCTCATCAACTTGATGGCACTTGAAAAAATAGAAGAAGGCCTATTTAGAGGGCAAAGCGAAGATTTAGGGCTACCTCAAGTTTTTGGTGGACAAGTTGTAGGACAAGCGCTGTACGCAGCAAAACAAACAATAGCAGATAACCGCTATATCAATTCCTTTCACAGCTATTTTTTACGTCCTGGTGATAGCCATAAACCCATTGTTTATGACGTAGAGTTTATTCGTGATGGTGGTTCATTCAGTACTCGTAGAGTCAGTGCGATTCAGCATGGTAAGCCCATTTTTTATATGACAGTTTCTTTTCAAGAGTTTGAAGAGGGCTTTGAACATCAAGATACAATGCCTGATGTTCCGTTTCCCAATGAGCTTATCTCTCAAGATGATATTTTGAAAAAAATGGCTCCTAAATTACCAGAACCCATTAAATCTTTAGCATTACGAGAAACGCCTTTTGAAGCACGCCCAGTGCAATACTTTAACCCTTTTGGCTACTCTAAAGCCCCCGCAGAACGCTATGTTTGGTATCGTAGTCGTGGCGACATGCCATCAGATCCATTTCTACATCAATATATGTTAGGTTATGTTTCTGATTTTGACTTCTTACCTACGGCACTTCAACCTTATGGTTTAGGATTTATGGATCCAAGCCTTCAAGTGGCCACAATTGACCATTCCATGTGGTTTCATCGTCCATTTCGTATTGATGATTGGTTACTGTATGTGATTGAAAGCCCATCAGCATCAGGAGGAAGAGGATTTGTTAGAGGGAAATTCTTTAATACAAATGGTCAGTTAGTTGCTTCATCTGTTCAAGAAGGGGTTATTCGCCAAAAACGCCCTAAGCATACAAAATAATAAATCAGCATATTCCCCCCTCAAAAGAGGGGGAATAGACAATTACTGCTGATAAGCTCTTTCACCATGAGACGTTAAATCTAACCCATCATGCTCTTCTTCTTCAGAAACACGTAATCCCACCAGCTTATCTGCGATTTTAAAACCAATATAAGCCACAACACCTGACCAAATCACCGTAATAACGACACTCATTAACTGTATTAAAACTTGCTTGCTTAATGTCATGCCATCGCTATAGCCCACTCCCCCTAAAAATGAAGCCGTAAATACCCCCGTTAACAAACATCCCGCAATACCACAAGTACCATGAATACCGAAGACATCACAAACATCATCAACTTTTAACCACCGTTTTAAAATAACAACGCCCCAAAGTCCGATAATTCCACCTGTTACACCAATAAATAACGCCCCCATAACACCAACAGTACCAGCTGCTGGCGTAATCGCCACCAGCCCAGCAATACAACCAGAGCAACTGCCTAGCATCGATGGTTTTCCTCTGACTAACCATTCAGATAAAGTCCAAGAAAGTACAGCTCCTGCCGTTGCGATTACCGTATTTAAAAATGCTAATGCCGCAATCGCATTTGCACTACCAGCAGAGCCGGCATTAAAGCCAAACCAACCAATGTAAAGTACAGCCGTTCCTGTAAATACCATCGGTAAATTATGCGGTTTAAGTGCTGTATGTTGATAGTCACGACGCTTTCCAAGTAAGTAAGCACCAACAAGGGCTGCAATAGCGGCATTGATATGAACCACTGTTCCTCCGGCAAAATCGAGTGCTCCATCATCAATTAACCAGCCGCCTTCTCCCCATACCATGTGAGCAATCGGGATATAAGAAAACGTGAACCAAATAACCGTAAAAATTACCAATGCTGAAAAACGGACACGTTCACCCAGTGCTCCAACAATCAATGCAATCGTTATCACAGCAAAAGAGCCTTGAAAGGCAATATGAACATATTGATTAATTGAACCAGAAACAGATCCTAGAGAAACATTATTCAAGAAAGTAAGTGACCACCCACCCCAAATTTTATTACCTGCAGTAAAAGCCAAACTATAACCGAACGTTATCCAAAGAATGACCACAACACTAAAGATCATCATCACTTGTGTTATCAACGAAAGTACATTTTTACTTCTCAGCAATCCGCCATAAAACAAGGCAATGCCAGGAATAGTCATAAAAAAGACCAACGCAGTACATATCAACATAAAACCATTGTCCGCGTTATCAATTACAGTGACTTCAGTGGCAAGTGCTGATGAAGGAAAGTTTGTAAGCACTAACATTAATAATAAAGAAAATAAGCTTTTCATCAAAATTCTCCTTTAAAGTGCTTCATCACCAAACTCACCCGTACGAATACGAACAGCTTGCAATAATTCCAAAACAAAAATTTTGCCATCTCCCACTTTGCCGGTGTCTGTCGCTTGCATGATCGTTTGCATAACAGGCTCTAGTTGTTCATCGCAGACAGCGAGTTCTATTTTTACTTTAGGGAGAAAATTAACTTCGTATTCAGCTCCTCGATAAAGCTCAGCATGCCCTTTTTGCCGTCCATATCCTTTTACTTCACTAATTGTCATCCCTTTTATACCTAACTCAGAAAGTAATTCTCTGACCTCTTCTAATTTAAATGGCTTAATAATGGCAATGATATATTTCATATAAACCTCGTCGATGTGAGAAAGAACAACGTTTATAGAGCAAAAGATATGCCAACTATTAATACATTGATATTTAAAAAGAAAATTAAATCATCAAAAAATAAAATAAATAAATTCACCGTATTGGTGCAACAATAAGCCGACTATTTTGATAAAAGCAAAATAGTCGGGAAAATAAAAAAGGGCACATAATTTTTATGTGCCCTCTAAAAAATCAGATGTTAATTTTAAGTCAATTATTCTACTTCAACAGGAGCTTGTTCTTGTAAAGACTCTCTGACTTGCTGTAATTGATACATATTATAGTATCGCCCTTTTTGTGAGAGCAATTTCGCGTGATCACCCTGCTCTACAATTGCACCACGATGAAGCACCACGATTTCATTAGCTTCAATAATCGTAGAAAGCCGATGGGCAATAACAATTAGGGTTGTTTTCTCTCTTACGACTTTTAATGCCTTCTGTATGGCTTGTTCTGTTCCTGAATCAATATTGGCTGTTGCTTCATCAAGTATAAGAATGCGAGGTGGTAGTAATAATACACGAGCTAATGCAAGTAATTGTTTTTGCCCCGCTGATAATCGACTACCTTGTTCACCGAGTTCTGTTTGTAATCCTTGAGGTAATGCGTTCACCCATTGATCGAGTTGTACTGTTTCTAACACCTGCCATAGACGTGACTCGTCATATTCTCGCCCTAATGTAATGTTGTCATGTAACGAACCGGACAATAAGACCGGATCTTGTTGCACCATGGCAATACCACTACGCAACGCATAATGAGAGTAGTCCTCTAAAGGTTGGCCATCTAAATAGATATTCCCTTTTTGCCAAGGGTAATTTCCCATTAACAGGCTTGCTAACGTACTCTTACCACTTCCAGTATGCCCAACGAATGCCACAAAATGGCGCGCAGGAATGGCTAAATTGATATCTTTTAATACCCATTGTTCATCGCGATAGGCAAACCATAGGGAATTAACATCGATATGACCTTGAGTAATGATATGTGATGATGAACCGTAATGTTGCAAAGGTGCATCCATTAATTCAAACACTCGCTCACCTGAAACAACTGCTTGTTGCAAAATAGACTGTTGAGATGTCAGTGTGATTAAGGGTTCATTTAAACGTCCTAAATAACTAATAAACGCATAAATGACCCCAACACCAATAACAGCACTGCCTTGATAACCAAATAGCATCAATAAGCCACATAAAACCAATGCAGAGAGCATACTTAACAAAGGACGTAATAACAGACCATCGAGTTTTAATGCCTTCATACGAGCTTGGTAATGTTGCCAGCTATCATCAGACATTCTTTTACCAAATCGAGCTTGTTGCCTAAATTGCTGGATCACTGACATCCCATTGATGACTTCATGGAAACCATCATTAATATTGGCAAGAAAATGGCGCACATTACGGACTATCGGTGTACTGAGTCGCTGATAAAGCATCATCACACCAATAACGGCAGGAAAGATAGTCATCGCCACTAATGCCATTTGCCACTCTAATAAGAACATAGCAATTAACATAACAACCACTAACGCAATGGCGCGGAATAATGTCGGTAATACGTTAACAAATAAATCTTTAATTGTTTCAGTATCATTTGTTACACGAGAAATTAATTGACCTACTGGCTGATTATCAAAAGCACTTAAAGGTTGTTTTAGCGCCGCACTCATTACGTCAGTGCGTAATTGTTGCACAACACCGACCGCGGCATAATTAAATACAATCGCCTGATAATAGTGAAGAGCAGCAGCAATTATTTGTAAGAGAATAAATGCCAATGCCAAACTTAATGAAGAGACTAATTCAACATTATTCGTAGCCACTTTCGCATCAATGAAATAACCCACAATTAATGGCCCACCCACTTCTGCAACAGCCGCGAGCCACAACATAATGACACCCCATGTCATAGGTTTGCGATAAGTTTTACCATAAGTTAACAGGCGCTTTAATGCAGGGAATAGCGCTTTAACGGATTTATTTTTATTCATCGTCATCCAGCGCAGCCTCTAATTGCTGATAATGGTACATATCTTGATACCAACCAGGTATTGATATTAGTTGTTGATGCGTACCTTGTTCTACTATTTCACCTTGTTTTAACACTAGGATATGAGTGGCGCCGACCAAAGCAGATAAACGATGTGCACTGATAATCAACGTTCTATCTTTTCGCCATTGCGACAAATTTTGTAAAATTTGATATTCAGTTTGCCCATCAACGGCAGATAATGCATCATCTAATAACAAGATTTCCGCATCTAAAAGTAGTGCTCGCGCAATAGAAATACGTTGCTTCTGCCCACCGGATAGCATCACGCCTTTTTCACCTACCTGTGTTTGATACCCTTCAGGTAAACGTAAAATATCGTCATGAATATTCGCCAGTTTTGCCACTGCTTCAATTTCATCTTTGGTTGCATTAGGACGTCCTAGTGCAATATTTCCTGCAATGGTATCTGAAAATAAAAAAGGTGTTTGATTAACCACGGCTAAACGTGCTCGCCATTCATCGAGTTTTAATTGATAAATAGGTATGGATTGAAAACAAATCTCCCCTTCTGTCACATCATAAAGTCGTTGAATAACAGTAAGCAGTGTGCTTTTACCACTTCCTGTCATTCCACAAATTCCCAACATATCACCAGGGGATAAGATGAAATGAATATTTTTCAGCACCTCAGTCGTTTGTTCAGGATACTGAAAGCGCTCGATATCAACCGATAATACACCTCGGCCTTGTTTTGGTGATAAATCACCATCAATCATATCGAGTTTCTCATTCAATAAGCTATTAATTCTGCTATAAGCTGCACTACCACGTTCAACAATATTAAACATCCATGCCAGCGCCAACATAGGCCAAATCATTTGCCCTAAATACATAACAAAACTGGTTAATTCACCTAGTGTCATCTTGTCATTGAGTACAAGATAGCTCCCGCCAGCAACGGCGAATAAATTAGCAAAACCGATCGCCATAAAAATGGTGGGGTCAAACAAAGCATCAATTCTTGCGACACGCATATTTTGTCGCCCCGTTTCTTTTGCAACATCCTCAAAACGAGTGGCATGCTGTTGTTCAAGCCCGAATGATTTGATCATGCGAATACTGCTCAGGCTTTCTTGAGCTTGATTATTCAATGAAGAAAAAAGTGCCTGTGCGGTTTTAAAACGGCTATGTAATTTATCACCATAACGTTTAATCAACATTGCCATTAATGGCATAGGTAACAGTGAAATTAAAGTGAGTTCCCAGCTTAACTGGATGCTCATCATCACAAGTACAGCAAGTCCCATCACCATTGAATCGACTAAAGTTAAAACACCTTCGCCAGCAGCAAAAACGACTTTATCGACGTCATTCGTGGTACGTGCAATTAAATCACCAGTGCGATAGCGGTGATAAAAAGAGGAAGATTGCTGATTAAGCTGTTGATAAATCTGCATTCGTAGCTTTACAGCTAATTGATAAGAGGCCCCAAATAACCAAAGACGCCAAAAATAACGCAAAAGATAAACCGCAATAGCAATTAACACCATCACGCCAACCCAATTCATTACTTGGCTAAACGACAGATTATGGTTATCGACACCATCCACAATGATCCCAACAATTTTAGGCGGGATCACCTGTAATACTGCGATAACCATCAATAAGAAAATAGCACCGACATAACGACGCCATTCACTGAGGAAATACCAACTGAGCTGTGAAAATAGAGCCACGCCTTAAATCCTAAGGTTATACAAAAAATAAAAGTGCCAGTTGGTAAAGATGAACCTTATTCAGGTATCGGCATTGCCGTTGTGTATTTAATTTTTTCCATTGCGAAGTTAGAAGTCACGTCAATAAGGCCTGGTACACCATTAACCATACGCTTATAAAACAGATCGTAACTTTTCATGTCTACCACTTCAACATGCATTAGATAATCACACTCACCCGCCATTCGATAGAATGTCAGTACTTCTGGCATTTGCTTAACAAATGAAACAAACTGTTCGTACCATTCGCTATTATGTTGCTGTGTTCTAATCATAACAATAACTGTTAGACCTAGCCCAATTTTTTCGCTATCAAGTAGAGCAACTCGCTTACGAATATACCCTTCATCCTCAAGTCGTTTCAATCGTTTCCAGCAAGGTGTTGAGGTTAGGTTAACAGCCTCAGCCAAAGTATTCAGTGAGAGGCTTGAATCTTCCTGTAACAGCGCTAATAATTTACGGTCAATCTTATCTAACATAGATACTCCTTCAAAATATGCCCCTACAAAAATAATGATAACCTGCCCCTGACTATAAGAGTAATCATCTAATGATAAATCGGTAATAAATTGTCATAATATATGTACTTTTATGCGTACTAATCCTTATGTAAATTCAATTTTCAGGAGTATTCCGATGAAAAAAACGGTCGTTGTCTTTAGTGGTGGACAAGATTCGACAACATGCCTTATTCAAGCAAAAGAAAAGTACGATGAAGTACATTGCATTACATTTAATTATGGACAACGTCATAAAGAAGAAATTGAGGTAGCACAAAAAGTAAGTCAATTGCTGGGGGCAACTGCGCATAAAGTTTTGGATGTAAATTTACTCAATGAACTCGCTATCAGTAGCTTAACTCGCGACAATATACCTGTTCCTGATTTCAAAGAAAGTGAAAAAAGTGATATTCCAAGTACTTTTGTCCCAGGTAGAAATATTGTTTTCCTCACTTTAGCCGCCATTTACGCTTACCAGATTGGGGCTAAAAGTGTCATTACTGGCGTTTGTGAAACTGATTTTTCTGGCTATCCTGATTGTCGTGATGAGTTTGTCAAAGCGCTAAATCATGCGGTCAATTTAGGTATTGCACGTGATATTAAATTTATCACCCCCCTAATGTGGCTAGATAAAGCAGAAACTTGGGCATTAGCGGATTATTATCAAAAATTAGATTTCGTTCGTCATGAAACCTTAACATGCTATAACGGTATTCAAGGTGATGGTTGTGGTGAATGCGCAGCTTGCCATTTAAGACAACGCGGATTAAGCACCTATTTAGCCGATAAAACGCTAATTATGCAGGCAATGAAACAGAAGATAGGATTGAAATAAATACTATAATATCGCCCGCTTATCGTTATCACTGCAACTTACTCGCTAAGACAGTGATAACTAAATAGGCATTATCACTGCCTTAAATTATGTTAAATTAATTCATATTGAGCGCATTACTTTTATTTATAATGAAAAATTACGCTGTATTATGATGACTGACGTACATATTCTAGTTTTTCCCTTAATTGATCCGTTAATGTCAGTGCTTTTTTAGTATTAATATCAACAAGAACAAATGTGATTAATGCGTCAGAGATAAGTGCACCATCTTTTTTTCTCACTATCTTTTGAGATAGCACACCACTTTTAATCCCAACTTCAGCAACTTCACAATCAATAAGTAATTCATCTCCAAGGCTTGCAGGTAAGCGATAATTAATATTGATATTAGCAACCACTAACGCTAAGCCATTACGCTTAAACCAAGCAAAGTCTAAATGTTGTTCAATCCAATCCCATCGAGCCTGTTCTAAAAACTCAAGGTAACGTGCATTATTTACATGTTCAAAAACATCTAAATGAAAACCATAAACTTTAATTAATGTACTCATATAAATCCATTACCTCTTGATTATTATAGTAAGTTTTTTTGATAACGTTTCTTTGCGATACAGTTAATATAGTCAAAAAAATAAATTTAGTAATGTTTTAAACTCACTCTTTTATCTTTCACCTCTTTTAACGAATCAAATTGATGTAAATGTGTTTCCCTTATTACAAAGAGAAACACAGGTTATTAAATCGATATTTATATTTTCAGTAAATGCACTACATTCAATATAAAGTGTAATCTAGCCTATTAATTTATGACGATAGAATCACGATTTTGTTCGACTAATTTCATTCCTATACCAAATACTTTTTCGAGTTGTTCAATAGAAGTAAATCGACCTAGTTGTTCACGGTAATCAATAATAGCTTGAGCTTTCGCTTTACCAATGCCTTTAAGTGTCATTAACTCATCAACCGTCGCTGTATTTAAATCAACCTTACCTTCTACATTGGCTTTTACTTCTTTAGCTTCTTTATCAACGGATGTACTCGTTTCAATAGAAATGGTTGGTATTGAAACAGGCGTCTCTTCTGCATAAGAAAGGGGGGAAAGTCCTAATCCTAAAGCAAGACAGATTGAAGCCATAAATCCTGATAATGTTTTTTTATCCATCGTCATAATCATAATTTCCTTTTATAAAATAATTTTAAATTCAATAGCAAACAGTATTTCCTGAATGCCAAGAAATGATGACAACATATTGATAAATATACAATTACATAAAAATAAAATATCGAGGAAACAGGAAAAATAAAATGAATAAAGATAGAGTTACAAAAAAATTATCGGGGCTGCTCCCAAATATCCTGTTTTAAGAAAAAATAGATATAAACACACTATATCAATATTTAATATCCATAAAAAAACCCAGCCTAAGCTGGGTCTTTTGTTTAAGTTTAAAGATAACTTATTGATAGTCTTTGTCGAAGATCTCAATTTTAGCGTTGTCTTTTAAGTCACGTAAAATCAATTGTAAGGCTTCTTCTCCCATCTGTGCACGATAGAGGTTAGTCATAAACTCTAATTGCTCTGATGTTGGCTTGCCATCTGTTACGCTATCTAATTGAATAAGGACGACTTTAGTACCAGGTACATTAGTCATACTATACTCTTTTTTACCTTCAGCTGGTTTTGGCATAGCAAAAATAGCGGTTTGTACCACATCTGTTGCAGATGAGTGCACCATGCTTTCTTCATTACCAAACGAAATATTTGCAGCTTTCAGTGCTTCTTCACCTTTGCCTTCTTTCAATGCAGCTAACAGTTTTTGAGCTTGTGCATTCATTGCTTGTGATGCTTTTTGCTGTTTAACCAGCATAACAACTTGATCACGTACTTTATCTAACGGTAGACTCGCTGAAGGCTTATAACCTTCTACACGCACGACAAATGCACTATCATTACCTAACGTTACCATATCTGAATTCATGCCCGTAGGGCCATTTTCATCAACTAATGAACCACCAAATATTAATTGGGTCAGCTTTTCATTATTTAATGGTGCTGGTACGGTATTTTCGTCAAACCAATCTGTATCAACAACAGTCACATTACCTGCTTTAGCTGCAGGTGCTAATGTATCGTTATCATTAGAAGCCGCTTGGCTCACTTTCTGTTGTAATGCAAAGAAATCATCAATGGCTTTGTTTTCACGCATTTTTGCCAATAAATCTGTTTTGACTTCATCAAACGGTTTTACAACAGATTGTTTAATGTCATCAAGGCGGAAAATTGCGTAACCATTGCTAATTTTAACAGGTGCAGAAATTTGACCTTTTTCAGTCAAACTTGCCTTAGCCAGTTCTGGCAACTCTTGTCCAATAGTTATCCAACCTAAAGAACCATTTTGTTTTGCAGAGAACGTATCAATTGATTTTTCTTTGACTAACGTAACGAAATCAGCACCTTTTTTCAGTTCTTCTGCTGCGGCTTTAGCTGCTGCTTCATCAGCTAATACTAAAATGCTGTATTGTTTCTGTCCTGCGGCAGTAAATTCATCAATATTGCTGTCGTAATACGCTTTCGCTTCATCATCAGTAATGTTAATACCATTAAGATCTTTTTGAGCATTTAATTGGATATAACTCACTTTAAATTGCTCTGGCGCGATAAACATTTGGTTATTTTGTTCATAGAACGCCTTCACTTCATCATCAGATGCCGTTTCTTTTTCAAGGAATGGCTGAATATCTAATGACGCTAAACGTACATTACGGCTTTGTAGCATCAGTCCCGCAAATTCTTTAACTTCGCTATCTAAGGCAAAATCAGTACCTTGAATAGAGAATCTCACTTGCTGATTAATCAGATTTTGGCGAATACCTTCCGCAAATGCATCTGCATCAATATTATTGCCTTTCAATAAATCGACGTATTTCTTATTGTCAAATTTACCATCAGTTTGAAAGTAAGGAAGTGCAAAAATTGCATCTCTAATTTGTTGATCACCCGCTGAAATACCGAGGTTTTGTGCAAATTGATCAAGTAATGCTTGATTAATCAATAAATCAAGTGATTGTTGGCGGATCAGTTTCTGCCCTTCTTCTGATGAAGCAAGAGCAGCAAAGTTTTCACCCATATCTTGTTGCAACTGAGCACGACGTTGCTGGTAAGCTTGTTCTAATTGAGAACGGCTAATTTTATATCCGTTAACTTCCGCAGCATCATTAACGCCAGAACTAAAAAGATATCCGCCCACACCAGTTAGGACGAAAGAGAGGATGATCACAGCTAATAAAATCTTGATAAAGGGATTATTAGCAGTTGAACGAATGTTGTCCATCATAACGAGACGAGGCTCCGTTTGGTGAAATAAAAATTATTTTTATGAGTGTTACACGACTATTTTGAGCACAGCGAAAAGATAATATGCCCATGCTGGCTTAATATCAAAATATCGCGACACGCGACAATCATTAAAAACAGCCAGTCCCGTATTCAATATACAGTCTTAACACGCACTTCTATCGCTAATAAAACTAAACAGCAATATTTGATTCATTGATTTGATTAACCACTGAATCATTCATTGTTGTCTATTTTAGTTATAGAACAACGCGATATTCTATCAAATGACTACTTTAGTTTCACGTCTTATCGCTAGAGAATTCAAGGTTTAATCGTGATTTAACGTCTAAAAAAAGAAAAGCGCATCTCAAAAAGATGCGCTTCATTTTTTAATTGAGTCGTTTTCTGTTTATCCATAACGTTAAATTAATAACTCTTTGGCAGAAAGTTCGTTCAACTATTATTGATTAACTGCGTCTTTTAAGCCTTTACCCGCACGGAATGCAGGAACTTTTGCAGCTTCAATTTGAATTTCTTTACCTGTTTGTGGGTTACGGCCAGTACGAGCTGCACGATCACGGACAGTAAAAGTACCGAAACCTACTAACGCTACATCATCACCTTTTTGTAAAGATTCAGTGATAGAAGCAACCAGAGCATCTACAACACGACCCGCTGCCGCTTTTGAGATATCTGCATTTGCAGCAATTTTGTCGATCAGTTGAGTTTTATTCACGCTTTCATCCCCATAATTTTATGCGTTATTTTTCACCATTAATGGCAAATTTTGCAAACGTCGTTATATCAAGCCTTTTTAGATATAGCAAGACCGATAAAACAGCATTTTTAATTAAAATCCCCATTAAATTAGCGACACAAAAAAAGGCTGGCAAGCTTTTATTACTTATCCAGCCTTTTTTTTTAGCTATAATTTATGACTAGTATCACTCTTTAGTGCGATTTATCCGTCACAATTTCCACGCCAAATGGCGAGTTTTGTAGGGCTAACGATAAAACTTCCTCAATTGTTTTCACCGGATGAATATCCAGGTCAGCAACAATATTTTCAGGAATTTCTTCTAAATCACGTTTATTTTCATCTGGGATAAGAACTGTCTTAATTCCACCACGATGTGCAGCAAGTAACTTTTCTTTCAGTCCACCAATTGGCAATACTTGTCCACGTAACGTAATTTCACCCGTCATAGCAACATCAGAACGAACAGGGTTACCCGTTAAGCTTGATACCAATGCGGTACACATTGCGATACCCGCACTTGGACCATCTTTTGGTGTCGCCCCTTCAGGAACGTGAACGTGTATATCGCGTTTTTCATAGAAATCGCTATTGATACCCAGCTTATCCGCGCGAGCACGAACAACCGTCATTGCCGCTTGGATAGACTCTTGCATTACTTCACCTAAAGAACCTGTGAATGTTAGCTTGCCTTTACCCGGTACACTCGCTGTTTCAATTGTCAGGAGATCGCCACCAACTTCAGTCCATGCAAGTCCTGTTACCATACCTACTCGGTTTTCTGTATCAGCACGACCATAGTCGACTTTACGAACACCTAAGTAGTCTTTGAGATTATCTTCATTGATCTCAATATGTTTGATGGTGCTATCCATGAGCAGTTGTTTCACGGCTTTACGGCATAATTTAGAAATTTCACGTTCTAAACTACGTACACCCGCTTCACGAGTGTAATAACGAATAATGCCCATAATGGCGCTGTCATGAATTGTCAGCTCATTTGGTTTTAATGCATTACGTTCAATCTGTTTTGGTAACAAGTGCTGTTTAGCAATGTTCAGCTTTTCATCTTCGGTATAACCCGATAAACGAATCACTTCCATACGATCTAACAGCGGTGCCGGTATATTCATGGAATTAGATGTCGCCACAAACATAACATCAGACAGATCGTAATCAACTTCCAGATAATGGTCATTAAATGCGATATTTTGTTCGGGATCTAACACCTCTAACAGCGCAGATGCAGGATCGCCTCGCATATCTGATGACATCTTGTCAATTTCATCTAATAGGAAAAGTGGGTTTTTCACGCCAACTTTTGCCATTTTCTGAATTAATTTACCCGGCATAGAACCAATATAAGTACGGCGGTGACCACGTATTTCAGCTTCATCACGCACACCACCTAACGCCATGCGAACATATTTACGGCCTGTTGCTTTAGCAATGGATTGGCCTAGTGAGGTTTTACCTACACCAGGAGGCCCTACCAAACACAAAATTGGCCCTTTAATTTTGCTAACACGAGACTGTACCGCGAGGTATTCAAGGATACGCTCTTTTACTCGTTCTAAACCATAATGGTCAGTATCAAGCACTTCTTGCGCTTTCACTAAGTCTTTTTTAACTTTGCTACGGCTATTCCAAGGAACTTGAACCATCCAGTCGATATAACTACGTACAACCGTAGCTTCTGCTGACATTGGCGACATCATTTTTAACTTCTGAAGTTCCGCTTCTGTCTTTTCTTTCGCCTCTTTGGGCATTTTTGCAGCATCGATTTTACGTTTCAGCGATTCCATTTCATCAGGCGCATCATCCATCTCACCTAGCTCTTTTTGAATCGCTTTCATTTGTTCATTGAGATAATACTCTCGCTGACTTTTTTCCATCTGCTTTTTAACGCGATTACGAATGCGTTTTTCGACTTGTAGCAGATCGATTTCTGATTCCATCATCGCCATTAAATACTCTAGGCGTTCAGTTACATCAGACATTTCAAGTACAGCTTGCTTATCTTTCAGTTTCAGCGGCATATGAGACGCAATGGTATCTGCTAATTTTGCTGATTCTTCGATAGCGTGTAATGAGGCCAATACCTCTGGCGGAATTTTTTTATTCAGTTTGATATAACCTTCAAACTGATTAATCGTCGTACGATTTAAAACTTCTTGTTCACGCTCATCAACAGCTGGCGTTTCAAGGTATTCTGCTTTCGCCTGAAAATACTCGCCATTATCAGATAACATCGTAATTTTCGCACGACGAATACCTTCAACAAGGACTTTCACAGTTCCATCAGGCAATTTTAGCATCTGTAAAACAGACGCTACTGTACCAACAGAAAAAAGATCATTAACACCTGGTTCGTCAGTAGATGCATCTTTCTGCGCAACCAGCATAATTTGTTTGTTGTCGTTCATCGCCGCTTCTAAGCAATGAATTGATTTTTCACGACCAACGAACAACGGGATCACCATATGCGGATATACAACGACATCACGCAGTGGCAATACAGGTATTTCAATACATTCTGGACGCTCAGGATTCATAGAGCTCTCTCTTCGTTTTTAGCTTAACGCTTTTACAGGTAATTTTATTCGTATGTACCAAATAAAATTAATTCCACGGATTGTCAAAATATATAAGGGCACTTTTCTGACATTCAATAGCCTTACCCATTAAAAAAACAAAATGAGGGAAAATTCCCTCATTTTTATTGCGTTGGCGCGCTTTATCTTAAATTTCTCGCCTAATTAGGAAAGAATTACAGATAATGTCAGATAAGAGACATTGCCAAATTACGATGCATTATTCACCTGATGCCTGGTTTTCTGGTTGACTATAAATAATCAACGGCTCAGATTTTCCATTGATGACACCTTCATCAATAACAACTTTCTCTGCATTTTCAAATGAAGGAAGGTCATACATCGTATCAAGTAATGCAGCTTCAACAATCGAACGTAAACCACGAGCACCCGTTTTACGTACCATGGCTTTTTTCGCGATTGCGGTCAGTGCTTCTTTACGAAATTCTAAATCCACACCTTCTAACTTAAATAATGCCTGATATTGTTTTGTCAGCGCATTTTTAGGCTCTTGTAAGATTTGGATCAACGCATCTTCGTTTAATTCACCTAATGTCGCAACAACAGGCAAACGTCCAATAAATTCAGGAATAAGTCCAAATTTAATTAGATCTTCTGGCTCTACTTGAGCTAATAGTTCACCTTCGCTGGCTTTCTCTTTTTGGCTTTTCACTTCTGCGCCAAAGCCAATGCCTGAGTGTGTATTTAAACGTTGTGCAACAACTTTATCAAGACCAGCAAATGCACCACCACAAATGAAGAGGATTTTAGAAGTATCAACCTGTAAAAACTCTTGTTGTGGATGCTTACGCCCTCCTTGCGGAGGAACCGAAGCCACTGTCCCTTCAACTAATTTCAATAATGCTTGTTGTACACCTTCACCAGACACATCGCGTGTGATTGATGGATTTTCAGATTTACGTGTGATCTTGTCAATTTCATCAATATAAACAATACCACGTTGTGCTTTTTGCACGTCGTAATCACATTTTTGTAGCAGTTTTTGAATAATGTTTTCAACATCTTCACCCACATAACCCGCTTCTGTCAGCGTTGTGGCATCTGCCATAGTAAAAGGGACATCAAGGTAGCGTGCTAATGTTTCCGCTAATAGCGTTTTACCACTACCAGTCGGTCCAATCAGCAGAATATTACTTTTCCCTAGCTCAACACCATTGGCTTTATCGCCATTACGCAGGCGTTTATAGTGATTATAAACGGCAACAGCCAGAACTTTTTTAGCCAATTCTTGACCAATAACATAGTCATCAAGGTGCTTACGAATTTCATGTGGCGTCGGCAATTCACTGCGTTCATGATGAGGCGCCAGTTCTTTTATTTCTTCACGAATAATATCGACACAAAGGTCAACACATTCATCACAGATATAAACCGACGGACCAGCAATTAACTTTTTCACTTCATGCTGGCTTTTACCGCAGAAAGAGCAATACAGAAGCTTCCCGGAGCTATCTTTGCGCTTATCTGTCATCAGTCAACCTCACTTAGTTATTCTTCTTATCAATTTATAAGAAGAAGAAAGACTTTTTTACATAGATATTGATAGCCGCTTCCTTTATGTTATTGACTAACAAAGGAAACGTATTAATTCATTTGCTATTACAACGCGCGATAATTAGCTACGTTGTGTATAGACTTTATCCACTAATCCGTATTCTAACGCTTCGTTAGCGGATAAGAAACGATCTCGCTCAGTGTCTCTTTCTATTTCTTCAATAGATTTCCCCGTATGCTGAGCCATTAACTCATTCATACGCGATTTTACTTTCAAAATTTCTTGCGCATGAATTTGAATATCTGTTGCTTGACCTTGGTAACCACCCAGTGGTTGGTGGATCATCACACGAGAATTAGGTAAGCAAATACGTTTACCCTTAGCACCGGCTGATAGCAAGAAAGCGCCCATTGAGCACGCTTGCCCCATGCAAATCGTGCTGACATCTGCTTTGATATATTGCATGGTGTCATAAATAGACATACCTGCTGTAATCACACCACCTGGTGAGTTAATATATAAATTGATGTCTTTTTCTGGGTTTTCTGCTTCTAAAAATAGCATTTGAGCGACGATCAAGTTCGCCATATGATCTTCAACTTGGCCAGTCAGGAAAATAATACGTTCTTTTAATAAACGTGAATAAATGTCGTAAGAACGCTCTCCTCGCGAAGTTTGCTCTATAACCATCGGCACCAGAGCCATATTAGGTGCGAATTGTTCCTGTGTGTCGTTAAATGACATGTCTGTCTCCTATTGCATTCTTATTGGTGCCAATGACAACAATTTTACTTGAGATAATTGATCATGACCATTTCTAATGATCTAATCTCTCACAAGACATTCAAGGCGCCTCGCGAGGAGTGATAAAGAGAATATAGAATTATCTGGAGATAATCGCTCAGATTTCAAGGCAAATTTTGATAAATATATACAAACTGAAAAAAACCCGTGGTAAAAACCACGGGTTTTTGCTTAAAACCGATATTCGCGGTTAAGAATT
Organism: Proteus sp. G2300; assembly: GCF_009915965.1. Lineage (NCBI taxonomy): Bacteria > Pseudomonadati > Pseudomonadota > Gammaproteobacteria > Enterobacterales > Morganellaceae > Proteus > Proteus sp. G2300. Next base: position 262,747 of record NZ_JAABNK010000005.1, on the reverse strand, counting down.
AACCCATTTGAACTTCATTCATCAGTTCAGTGAAGTTAGTTTCTTTTTCAGTTACTTTAGCATTTGCTAAGATTTTTTCTACCGCTTGCTCTTCTAATGCAAGATTACGGATGTTATTCATCAGTTGTTCGTTCTTGTTGTAGAACTCAACAACTTCTGATGGATCTTCGTAAGCTGAAGCCATTTCGTCGATCAATGTATTAACACGTTCTTCTTCTGCTTTCAGTTCATTACTATTGATCACTTCACCTAACAGTAATCCAACGATTACACGACGTTTAGCTTGTTCTTCGAACAGTTCACGTGGTAATTGCAGAGCTTGCTTCTCGTCACCACCAAAGCGTTGAGCTGCTTGACGTTGCAGTACTTCAATTTCGCTGTCTACAGCGGCTGCAGGTACGTCAACTTCGTTCGCTTTAACTAAGCCATCAATAACTTGTGTTTTAACACGAGTACGGATTGCATTTTTCAGTTCACGTTCCATGTTTTTACGTACTTCTGCACGTAAACCATCAACAGAACCATCAGCAATACCAAAACGCTTGATGAACTCTTCCGTTAATTCTGGCAGTTCACGCTCTTCAACTTTTTTCAGGTTGATAGCGAATTGTGCTTTTTTACCTTTCAGGTTTTCAGCGTGGTAATCTTCCGGGAACGTCACATCAATTGTGAATTCTTCACCAGCTTTATGACCGATAACACCTTCTTCAAAACCTGGGATCATACGACCTTGCCCCATTGCCAGTACGAAATCTTCAGCTTTTCCGCCTTCGAATTCTTCACCGTCAATAGAACCGTTGAAATCAACAGTTACGCGATCTTCTGCAGCAACTGCGCCGTCTTTGTCTTTCCACTCTGCTTGTTGCTTACGCAGTGTTTCTAACATGTTATCAACGTCTTCGTCTTTAACAGTGACAACAGGTTTTACAACTTCAATGCTTTCCAGACCTTTCAGTTCGATTTCTGGGAAAACTTCGAATTCCACAGAGTAAACAAAGTCTTCACCTTCTTTGTATTGCTCTGGTTTGTAGTCAGGCGCGCCAACTGGGTTTACTTTGTTTTCGATGATAGCGTTAATGAAATTACGCGACATTAAATCACCGAGAACATCATTCAGTACAGACATACCGTAACGCTGTTTAACCATAGACATTGGAACGTGACCTTTACGGAAACCATCAATGCGAACAGTTTTAGCAGCTTTTTTCAGTTCACTGTCTACAGCAGTTTGGATATCAGCGGCTGGTACGGTGATTGTGACACGACGCCCTAGGCCTTGAGTCGTTTCAACAGAAACTTGCATCTTGTTACCTCAAAATAAGTTTTAGTGCTCGGTCTACTTTAAAGGAAACTAATATGACATTGGCATATTGAGAGTTATTTTCCTTTCAGAACCGGGGCCGCCACATTTAAAAAAACGAGGATCCCTGATATCAGAAGCATCCCGAAACCTTACTGAAAATTAGACGCGACATTATAACGATCTAGAGGGGTTGAGTCGAGAAAGAGCCGTTTTATTCCTCAATTTTTTCATAAAATCGAGTAAGTCGCCCCTTTTTCCCTCTACAAAGAACAAAAAATACGCATCTTAGGATCTATTTACTCATGATTAACGACAATATCGTTAATCTTCTTGGCTTCCACCACGACATCCAGGAGAGCGTAATGCCTTATCCTGTTGTTCATTCCATTCATTCAACGTAAAAGTGTGCAATGCAAGTGCATGAACACCATTTTCCATTTCGTGCGCTAAAGTTTGATACACATCGCGATGGCGTGAAACACTGCGTTTGTCATTAAATTCATCACTAACGATAATGACTTTAAAGTGGCTTTCAGAGCCTTCAGGCACATTATGGCGATGGCTTTCGTTTATTACTTGTAAAAAATGCGGTGAAAAGCGCGAAATCAGCTTATTCTCAATATTATCACGGATCATCTCTGCCCCTAATACTCTGCCTTTATATCATGGCGAACAAAAAATAAGTTGACCAGATTATATTGATAAAGTCTTTATCAATACAAAATGATGAGCTTATTCTTTTTAATTTTGCTGATGATAATCGCTTATTTTTCATCTTGAGTAAAACCATTGACTAAATATTGTCAAATGCATGAGCAAAAATGGGGGTAATTTGAAATAAAATCAATTGATAAAATCAGATAATTTCGTTCGTTAAAGGGATATTAGCAACCTATCAGCAGTGGTATGATAGGCTAAAGTTTGAAGCCTATTCTACTTGTTAAGACAACAGACATATTTAACCGAGATGACCTCATGATTAAAAATTTACTCTGTGCTGTTTTTGCATTAACACTGCTTTCAGGTTGTGCAACTCCTAGTAACAAACTTTCTATTGAGCCTGTGATGTCAGTTCCTGCGGCCGATCCCACTATGCGCCCAATCTCACTGAATATTTCAAGCCAAGACAAACGTCCATCAAAAAACCTCGCGGAAATTAACCGTAACGGAAAACTAGAAGTACTTGTTCCAACACGTGATATTGCATTTTTAATGCAAGAAGTGTTGCAAAAACAAATGACAGCCCGTGGTTTTATGGTGGGTTCTCCTGCTAGTGCTGATGTGATTATTGTTATCAATAAACTCAATGCAGATGTTGGCGAAGGTAGTGTTCGTCATAATATCAGTGCCAAAGCAGATATTTCCGTTATCGTCACCTTACCAAATGGCAGTTCCAATACCAAAACATTCCGTACTAGCTACAATGTTCAGGGTCCATTTGGTGCAACCAATGAGAAAATTGCGGCTGCGATTAACAATGTCTTAAGTGAACTTGTTAGCGATATGGCAAAAGACGCCTCAATCAGTCAATTTATCAAATCTAACGCTCGTTAATTTTATTTAAAATAAACGGCCTGTTGTCTAAAACAGGTCGTTGAAAGGAATTTTGCATGGTTCAGCCCGCCTTCAAACAAACCACTTGGTATAAATCATTTATTCTTCTGTTACTTGGCTTTACTTCTGGGTTACCACTGGCGTTAACAGCAGGTACATTACAAGCGTGGATGACAGTAGAAAATATTGATTTAAAAACCATCGGTTTCTTCTCATTGGTGGGACAAGCTTATGTTTTTAAATTTCTTTGGTCGCCTTTTATGGATCGCTATACCCCTTCTTTTCTTGGTCGACGTCGAGGATGGATGTTACTCACCCAAATAGGGTTAATACTCGGTATTGCGGGAATGGGTTTTTTAAATCCTAATGACCATTTATGGTGGCTTGCCTCTTTAGCGGTTATTGTTGCTTTTTGCTCTGCCTCACAAGATATTGTTTTTGATGCCTATAAAACGGATATATTAAAAGCCGATGAGCGCGGTACTGGTGCTGCGGTTTCTGTATTAGGTTATCGCATAGCAATGCTTGTTTCTGGCGGAATGGCGCTTTGGCTTGCTGATAAATATATTGGCTGGCAAAACATGTACTGGTTAATGGCAGCCTTAATGGGCGTAGGTATTCTTGCCACACTACTTGCCCAAGAGCCAGAAACCGCCGTAAAACCACCTCGTACACTCTATGAAGCAGTTATTGAGCCTTTATATGAATTTTTCTCTCGTAATAATGCATGGTTAATTTTACTACTTATTGTACTTTATAAAATGGGCGATGCGTTTGCCCTTAGTTTAAGTACAACCTTTCTGATTCGTGGTGCTGGATTTGATGCTGGTGAAGTCGGATTAGTTAATAAAACACTAGGACTTGCTGCCACTATTGTGGGTGCATTATTAGGTGGTTTATTAATGCGTCGCTGGAGCTTATTTAAAGCTCTGATGGTTTTTGGTATTTTACAAGGTGGCTCAAATATTGGATATTGGTATCTCGCCGTCTCAGAACAAAGCATTTATAGCATGGGTGCTGTGGTTGCCTTTGAAAATATTTGTGGCGGTATGGGAACTGCAGCATTTGTTGCTTTATTAATGACACTATGTCACCTCTCCTTTTCAGCAACACAATTTGCTCTTCTTTCTGCACTCTCTGCTATAGGTCGTGTTTATGTTGGCCCTGTTGCAGGTTGGTATGTTGAAAGTCACGGTTGGGAAGCCTTTTATATTTTCTCTATCATTGCTTCTGTTCCTGGTCTTATCCTACTGCTAATTTCAAAAAACACACTTATTTATACGCAAAAAACGGGCGAATTTCTTAGAAGAACACAATTTATAAAACAATACCGTTTTGCTCTCTATGGTTTGATACTGGCCGTACTCTTCTTTATTTGTAGCTTAATACTAGTTATTACTAACTCACTGCCAAGCTTAGAACTATTTCAATCTATTGATTTTATTCAATCAATCAATATTAAATTATTAAGTCATTGGGCATCATCACTCTTTTTATATGGTGTCATTATTGGTGCCGTAAGTCTCGTTGTTGGTACAATATTAGATTATTTAGCACTCAGAAAAACAACACACTAGTTTCGTTATATTTCTGTATGTTAATGAGAAAAGGACAGCCTAAGCTGTCCTTTTTCTTTATCTTAACAAAAACAGTTACTGATTATTTTATTTATCTAAATAGTCTTACTTTAACTGATTTACCTTTAATTTTGCCTTGTTGTAACTGCTTCCAAACTTGTTTAGCAATAGATTGTTTTACCGCAACATAAGCATGGGTCTGATTAATCATAATTTTGCCAATATCAGCACCACTAAACCCCATATCCCCAGTTAATGCGCCTAAAATATCACCCGGACGCATTTTAGCTTTTTTACCACCATCAATACATAATGTTGCCATCATCGCCTCAAGTGGGGTGATTTGCAGACCACTAGGGACAGGTAGCCAATTTATCTTCATATGAAGCATTTCTTCTAATGCATTAGCACGCTGAATTTCTTCGGGAGCACAAAAACTAATTGCTAATCCGCTTTCACCCGCTCTTGCTGTACGGCCAATACGGTGAACATGCACTTCAGGATCCCACGATAATTCGTAATTAATCACCATTTCCAACGCTTTAATATCAAGCCCACGAGCTGCAACATCTGTTGCCACTAACACACGACAGCTACCATTAGAAAAACGAATTAAAGTTTGGTCACGTTCCCGTTGCTCCATATCGCCATGTAATGCAAGCACACTCTGATTGCTTTCTGTCAGTGTTTCATACACATCTTGGCAATCTCTTTTTGTATTACAGAACACCACACAAGAGGCGGGTTGCTCACGACTTAATAATTTTTGCAATAACCCTATTTTGCCATGACGCGATATTTCATAAAATTGCTGTTCAACAGCAGGAAGCTCATCAACTGAATTTATTTCAATAGTAATCGGATTTTGCTGTATTTTACGGCTAATTGTAGCGATTTCATTTGGCCATGTTGCAGAAAAAAGTAGTGTTTGGCGAGCCGTTGGTATACGAGAAATAATATCATTGATATCATCAAAAAAACCCATATCCAGCATTCTATCAGCTTCATCCAGTACTAATGTTTTTACATCATCTAAAGTGACCGTCTCTTTTTTCAAGTGATCGAGCAATCTCCCCGGTGTCGCCACAATAATGTGAGCTGCGTGAATTAATGAATCACGTTGAATACTAAAGGGAACTCCCCCGCATAAAGTTAATACTTTAATATTAGGTAAATAACGAGCAAGGCGACGTAATTCATTTGCAACCTGATCAGCAAGCTCTCTCGTTGGGCATAAGATTAGTGATTGGGTATTAAACTGTTTTGCATCAATATGTTGTAATACGCCCAAACCAAAAGCCGCCGTTTTACCACTACCTGTTTTTGCCTGAGCACGGACGTCTTTTCCTGCAAGAATAGCGGGTAAAGCAGCTTCTTGAACAGAAGTCATAGTTAAATAACCCAATTCATTAAGATTAGCGAGTTGTTCAGCAGGCAGTGCGTTAAGTTCAGCAAATGAGGTCACAATGAAAATTCCAAGTAAGATAAAAATAAATATTAACTAATGATACTACCCCTTCATTCTTGTGTCGTGAGGTATTTTTTCACTGTTCATATTACTTTTTAATCTAAGCACCTTTTTCTATCATTATCTTCTTAAATTTCCTCTTCTTTTCACGTGTTCTTTTTTTTATTTTTACTATTAACTCGAAAAAACAAATAAAAAATACAAAACTTCCTATTTTTTAAACTAATATAAAAATTCCAGAAACAGATCTCATTTAAACATCTAATTTCTAGAAAATGGATTTTTATAGTTTATTATTCTAATAAAAAAGAAAAGCTAAACATTCACCGCAACTATAATCGACCATAAACCATCGAGAAAATTTATGATCAAAAAACCATTTTTGTTTGTCATCGCAACAACATTCTCTTTATCTTCTCAAGCAAGTTATTTAGGAGGATTTGCCAGCACCAGTATTAACTACTTAGATTGGACAACACATACCACACACAAAACTGGCAAAACGTCCCATAAAGATGATTTTGCCTATTTAGAACTTGAAGGTGGCGCCAATTTTTCATGGGGAGAGTTTTATGGTTTTTTCGATTTAGAAAACCCCTTTAATAAAAAAGAAACTCAGCCAGGAGATAATCAGCGCTATACCGTCAAAAGCACCGCTCGTATTTATTTAGGTAATAGTAACTTTAATTTATATGGACATGTTTATGGAACATGGTCACTTCCCGGTAAAAAATACGGTGGCAACTTCCATGAAGTAAATACACTTTACGGTTTTGGCTATAACACACAAATTGCTAATTTGTGGTTCAAACCTTTTATTGCCCTTCATTATGTCGACCAGTCTAAATATTCAGGTAACAACGGTTATGTCGCTGGTTGGATTGCAGGGTATGATTTTAATATAAAAAATCAAAAATTTAGCCTGACAAACTGGCATGAAATGGAGTTTCAGAGACATAAACGTTATGGCAATGGAGGTAAAAATGGCATTAATGGCGCTTTAGCCATTTGGTGGCATCCAACAACATCTATCACTACTGGTATTCAATATCGTTATGCTTATAAAAAGCTAGGAGAGAATTTTCTGCAAGACGGTATTGTATATAGCTTGAAATATAATTTCTGATAGAAAATTGTTAATTTTTATTACAGCGGATTGGTTTTTATCCGCTGTAATTCTTTTTTCTCACTTAAAGTAAAATGTTCTCATTGGATATAAACATTCAACAAACAATCTATTATCGATATTAAAAATTATGTAGTAGACAAATTTAAATATTAAACGTCAAAATAAAAAGAATTTATCTCACAAACTCTCCTCCGACCTCCCTATTGCTACTTTTTTACTCAAAATACGTTTTCTTACACTTTTTACTGCATTTTTATTTGTAAAAATATGTATTTATTTTATAAGTATGGTACTTTATGAAATTATCGTTAAGATCTAATAATTAAGTTAACAATTATTTAATAACCCAGTTACTTGTGATCACATTAACACAAAAGACTAACCAACACCTTACTTACCATTACAATTGTTTACACTGTCGCAACCTTACCGTAAAATGTCCTTACTGATACTGATGAAACAACAATAGAACCTTTGTCATTTAGGTCGTTGGATGAGACTTATGAAATACATAAAAAGTATTGGGACATTTTCGCTATTAGTAGCCACGCTCTTATTAAGTGGCTGTGAGATGGCGTTAATGGATCCCAAAGGCGCTATCGGCGCTGAGCAAAAAACATTAATCCTCATTGCACTTGGTTTAATGTTGATTGTTGTGATACCGGTAATATTGATGGTGATTGTTTTCGCTTATCGCTACCGTGAATCCAATACAAAAGCTACCTACCGCCCAAACTGGGCTCACTCAAATAAAATTGAACTCGTTGTTTGGACTGTGCCAATTATCATTATCGTGATTTTGGCTAGCATCACTTGGAAAACAACCCATGAGCTTGATCCTTACAAGCCTTTAGAGTCCACAGAAAAACCAATCACTATTGAAGTTATTTCAATGGATTGGAAATGGTTGTTTATCTATCCAGAACAAGGTATTGCAACAGTCAATGAATTAGCGTTTCCTGCTAATGTGCCTGTTAATTTCAAAATCACGTCTGACTCCGTCATGAACTCATTCTTTATCCCTCGCTTAGGTGGCCAAATCTATGCGATGGCTGGAATGCAGACCAAACTTCACCTAATTGCTAACGAGCCTGGAGAATACCCAGGAATATCAGCAAGCTATAGTGGGCATGGTTTCTCTGATATGAAGTTTACAGCAATAGCAACGCCTGATCGTGCTGGTTTTGATGCATGGGTTGAGAAAGTAAAACAATCATCAGATACGTTAAATACCACTGCTGCATTTAATGAACTTGCTAAACCAAGCCAGAAAAATCCAGTGACCTACTATTCAAGCGTGAAGCCAATGCTATTCCAAGAGACCATTTCTAAATTTGGTCACACTGGTCATGGCGCTCACACCAGTAGCAATCAGACAGCACATGCTGATGCAACAATGAATATGAACATGGGCCATGCGGCGCATGCAGGAGCAGAGGAATAAAGGCATGTTCGGAAAATTAACTCTTGATGCAATCCCGCTACATGAACCAATTATCGTAGTCACTTTACTCGGTATTGTTCTTGGTGGGCTTGCTGTTGTTGGTGCACTAACTTATTTTCGTAAATGGAAATGGTTGTGGAGCGAATGGTTAACCAGCGTTGACCATAAAAAAATTGGTATTATGTATATCATCGTTGCAATGGTCATGATGTTCCGTGGCTTTGCCGATGCCATTATGATGAGAAGCCAACAAGCACTCGCCTCTGCAGGTGAAGCAGGCTTCTTACCTCCTCATCACTATGATCAGATTTTTACCGCACACGGCGTTATCATGATTTTCTTCATGGCAACACCTTTTGTTGTGGGTCTGATGAACCTCGTTGTACCTTTACAGATTGGTGCTCGTGATGTGGCATTCCCATTCCTAAACTCATTAAGCTTCTGGTTCTTTGTCGTGGGTGTGTTGTTAATCAACATCTCTTTAGGTATTGGTGAATTCGCGCAAACAGGTTGGTTAGCTTATCCACCACTTTCAGGCTTGGAATATAACCCAGGAGTCGGGGTCGATTATTGGATATGGAGTTTACAGATATCTGGTATTGGTACACTTCTAACAGGGGTTAACTTCTTCGCGACTATCTTGCGTATGCGTGCGCCGGGTATGAGCATGATGAAAATGCCAGTATTCTCTTGGGCGGCTTTATGTACTAACGTCCTGATTATCGCAGCATTCCCTATTTTAACCGTCACGATTACATTGTTAACGTTAGACCGCTATCTTGGTACACACTTCTTTACCAATGATATGGGCGGTAACATGATGATGTATATCAACCTCGTATGGGCTTGGGGTCATCCAGAAGTTTATATCCTTGTTCTGCCTGTCTTTGGCGTGTTCTCTGAAGTCACGGCAACTTTCTCTAAAAAACGGTTATTTGGTTATACCTCATTAGTCGGTGCGACTGTTGTAATTACCGTATTATCATTTATCGTTTGGTTACACCACTTCTTTACCATGGGCTCTGGCGCTAACGTAAACGCCTTCTTTGGTATCGCCACCATGATCATCGCCATACCGACAGGGGTTAAGATCTTTAACTGGCTGTTTACGATGTATCAAGGTCGTATCGAATACAAAAGCCCAATGTTATGGACTATCGGTTTCCTTATTACCTTCTCTGTAGGGGGAATGACCGGCGTTCTGTTAGCCGTTCCGGGTGCAAACTTTGTTTTACATAACAGTTTATTCTTAATTGCTCACTTCCATAACGTGATTATCGGTGGTGTAGTGTTCGGCTGTTTCGCTGGTATGACTTACTGGTTCCCTAAAGCATTCGGTTTCACCCTAAATGAAAAATGGGGGATTCGTGCATTCTGGTTCTGGTTTATCGGGTTCTTTATGGCCTTTATGCCACTGTATATTCTTGGCTTTATGGGTATGACTCGTCGTTTAAGCCAAAATATCAATCCAGAATTTAACCCAATGCTACTAGTTGCCGCTGGGGGAGCTGCACTAATTGCTATCGGTATTGCTTGCCAGGTTATCCAAATTTACGTAAGTATTCGCGACCGTGATCAAAACCGTGATTTAACGGGCGATCCATGGGGTGGACGTACTCTCGAGTGGTCAATTTCTTCACCTGCACCTTTCTACAACTTCGCTGTTGAACCTAATGTGCAAACTCGTGATGAGTGGTGGGATCAAAAAGAAAAAGGCACTGCTTACCAGCGCCCAACGAAATACGAACCCATCCATATGCCAAAAAATACAGGCGCAGGTGTGATTATTTCAGCATTCAGCTTAGTCCTTGGCTTTGCCATGATCTGGCATATCTGGTGGTTAGCTATCGTTGGTTTCGCTGGCATGATTGTCACTTGGATCGTGAAAAGCTTCGATACAGATGTCGATTACTATGTCCCAGTACCTGAAATTGAAGCTATCGAGAATAAGCATTATGAAGAACTGAAAAAAGCAGGTGTAAAATAATGTCTACTCAAACTGTAAATAACACAAACGCCCATGAGCATCATGGGCACCACGATGCAGGAGCGACGAAAGTTTTCGGCTTCTGGATCTACCTAATGAGCGACCTTATCCTGTTTGCCAGCTTATTTGCCACTTATGCGGTGCTTGTCAACGGGATTGCAGACGGTCCTTCTGGTAAAGAAATTTTTAGCTTACCTTTTGTTTTAGTTGAAACCTTCTTACTGCTGTTTAGTAGTATTACTTTTGGTTTCGCTATGCTGAGCATGAATAAAGGCAGTGTTAGCCAAGTTAATCTGTGGTTATTTGTCACTTTCTTATTCGGCTTAGGTTTCGTCATCATGGAAGTTTACGAATTCCATGAATTGATTGCAGAAGGTTATGGCCCAGATCGCAGTGCATTCTTATCTGCATTCTTTGCATTAGTTTCAACGCACGGCCTTCACGTAACAGCAGGTTTAATTTGGATTGTGATTATGATGATCCAAGTATCACGCCGTGGTTTAACTGAAGTTAACCGTACTCGTTTAAGCTGTTTAAGTCTGTTCTGGCACTTCCTTGACGTTGTCTGGATTTGTGTGTTCACCGTAGTTTATCTGATGGGAGCGATGTAATGAGTCATCCAAATACTTCTCCTTCAGGCGCAAGCCACGGCAGCATGAAGTCTTATCTGATTGGCTTTATTCTGTCTGTTATCCTCACCGTTATTCCATTTTGGATGGTGATGGAAGGAACAGCGACACCAGCAACCATTCTATGGACCGTTGTCGGTATGGCAGTTGTGCAGATTATTGTTCATTTAGTCTGCTTCTTACATATGAATACGTCATCAGAAGAGCGCTGGAACGTCGTCGCATTCCTGTTCACACTGCTTATTATCGGCATTGTTGTCGTAGGCTCGTTGTGGATTATGTACAACCTGAACATCAATATGATGATGGATTAAGAGTTGTCGCTATGATTAAGCAATACCTACAAGTCACCAAACCAGGAATTATTTTCGGAAATTTAATTTCTGTAATAGGTGGTTTTCTTCTCGCCTCCAAAGGTGAAATTGACTACCCCCTATTTGTCGCGACTCTACTTGGGGTGTCTCTGGTCGTTGCTTCTGGTTGTGTTTTTAACAACTATATTGACCGTGATATTGACCGTATCATGGAAAGAACGAAGAATCGCCCATTAGTTAAAGGATTAATTGACCCTCGAATTAGCCTGATTTATGCCTCAGTATTAGGTATTGCAGGTGTTGTGCTGCTCTATGTAGCAGCCAACCCGCTTGCAATGTTTATCGCTGTATTTGGTTTTATTATTTATGTTGGGGTTTATAGCCTCTACATGAAGCGTAAATCTGTTTACGGTACGCTGATTGGAAGTTTATCTGGCTCTGCACCACCTGTTATCGGTTATTGTGCCGTTAGCGGTGAGTTTGATGCGGGTGCGGCAATCCTATTACTTATCTTTAGTTTGTGGCAGATGCCTCACTCTTATGCCATTGCGATTTTCCGATTTAAAGACTATCAAGCAGCCAATATTCCAGTATTGCCCGTTATTAAGGGGATCTCAGTCGCTAAACGCCATATCATTCTTTATATTCTGGCATTTATGATTGCAACCTTAATGCTGACATTAGTTGGATATGCAGGCTATAAATATCTGATAGTCGCTTCAGCCGTCAGTATTTGGTGGTTAGGCATGGCTTTATCCGGTTACAAAGCAACCAATGATAAAGTGTGGGCACGAAAATTATTTATTTTCTCTATTGTAGCAATCACTTCATTAAGTGTAATGATGTCGGTTGATCCAACAAGCTCAACAGAAACTGTCCTTGCTTATCTAAGATAATGTATTTATTAAAATAACCGAAAGACCAGTCAGCCTTCTGACTGGTCTTTTTTTATCCTTTTTTACGACTTAAGAAGATATCAGTACAATTTTGGCTTTTTTGCATTCTATTTATTGATTAACCTCGTTATAAAATGTCATTACAATGGGGTATCAGTAATACGAGGTAATCCATGAATGATAATAAAATGACCCCATTAGAGCGCAAAGCGACATGGGGACTAGGCACTGTTTTTTCTCTTCGCATGCTTGGCATGTTTATGGTACTCCCTGTTTTAACCACTTATGGGCTTCAACTACAGCATGCAACAGAATCACTCATTGGATTAGCCATCGGTATTTATGGATTAACACAAGCGGTATTCCAAATTCCTTTTGGTATCTTCTCTGATAAATTTGGTCGAAAACCTATGATTGTTTTCGGCCTAATTATTTTTATTGTCGGAAGTCTCATTGCCGCTCTGAGTGACAATATTTATGGCATTATTATTGGTCGAGCGCTACAAGGTGCGGGAGCCATATCGGCCGCAGTTATGGCTTTACTGTCTGACTTAACTCGGGAACAAAATAGAACAAAAGCGATGGCTTTTATCGGTATCAGCTTTGGGATAACCTTTGCTTTAGCCCTCGTTTTAGGACCAGTCTTAACACATATTTTTGGTTTACATGGACTCTTTTGGGGGATCGCCCTACTTGCCTTTGGTGGAATTCTTATTACGCTTTTTACCGTTCCCAATAGTGAACACCATATTCTTAATCGAGAATCTGGTTTTGTCCGTGGCAGTGTAAAAAAAGTCTTATTTGACCCACAGCTTCTTAAGTTGAATACGGGTATTTTTTCACTACATACTTTATTAATGGCTGCATTTGTTGCGCTTCCTCTGGTTATGAATAGCGCCGGTTTAGCAAAAGAAAAACACTGGATTGTTTATCTTGTCACCATGCTTATCGCTTTTATTACTGTATTGCCTTTTATTATCTACGCAGAAAAAAAACGTAAAATGAAACAGGTTTTCTTATTCTGTATCTTTTTACTGATTATCGCTCAAGTTATTTTAATAAGCTCTGACTCTAGTTTATGGCTAATTATTGCTGGCATTCAGGTCTTTTTTATTGGCTTTAATATTATGGAAGCACTACTACCTTCATTAATTAGTAAAGAAGCACCCGCTGGCTATAAAGGTACAGCAATGGGAATTTATTCCACCAGCCAATTTTTAGGTGTGGCATTGGGAGGTATTTTAGGTGGATGGCTTTATCAGCATTATGATGCACAAATCGTATTTCTAGGCTGTTTAGTGATTGGCATTATTTGGTTTTTGATTAGTTTAACCTTACGTCAACCCGCTTATGTTAGCAGTTTACGTATTGAATTACCGTCTAATCTGTCTTTAGGTCAGCAACAAAAACTACAACAAATATTTAAACAACAACCAGGTGTTAATGAAGTTGTGATTATTGCTGATGAGCAAAGCGCCTATATCAAAGTGGACACCAAACAAACACCGAGAGCAACATTAGAGTCCTTAATCTCTTCTATAGAATGAAAACAAAAATGCGCTGAATAAACAGCGCATTTTTATGACTAAATAAATTGTTAGTCACGGAAGTTATTAAATTGGAATGGCTGCCCTAGCTCACCTTCTCGGACTAATTTCATTACAGCTTGTAAATCATCACGGGATTTGCCTGTAACACGAACTTGTTCACCTTGAATTTGAGCTTGTACTTTTAATTTACTGTCTTTAATTAACTTAACAATTTTCTTTGCTAATACAGTATCAATCCCTTGTTTTAAAGTGGCTTCTACGCTGTACATTTTTCCACTGTGAGTCATTTCTTCGGGGATATTTAATACTGCACCATCGATCCCTCTTTTTGCCATTTTCTCACGCAGAATATCTAATAATTGCTGAACTTGAAATTCAGATACGCTGGTTGTTTTCACTGACTCTGCTTTTTCGTTTAATTCAAAACTGGCTTCGACATTACGAAAATCCCAACGAGTAGTCAGTTCACGTTGTGCGTTTTCCACCGCATTACGCACTTCATGTAAGTCAACTTCAGATACGATATCAAAAGATGGCATTCTTTCTTCCTCAATAAATAAATACAATCCAAATAATAGCTTCTTTTAAGGTTGCAAAAAAGCATTGCACATTCAATAACGACTTTATCACTCAAATTCATACTGATAGTAAAGAGCAAACATACTTTAAACAGAGAAGCACAATCAATGTTATAATTTCAGAAAGATACTCTAGTGATAGCAAGTCACCGCCTTACTCTATTACGATTTTTAAAAGAAGAGGCACAATGAAAATTACCGTTTTAGGATGTGGTTCAATAGGTAAACTTTGGATCGCCGCATTAACACTTCAAACTCATGAAGTACAAGGCTGGCTAAGAGTGCCACAACCTTTTTTAGATGTGAGTGTCGATAATATTAATGGTGAGCCTTTTTATCAGCGCATTATCGCGAATCAACTTGAATGGTTAAAACAAAGCGAATTACTTATTGTTTGCTTAAAATCGTGGCAAGTCTCAGATGCTGTAAATGCACTTCTACCTTATTTATCCGCACAATGTCCTATCTTATTAATTCATAATGGTATGGGAACTGCTGATGAATTAACAGCAACACAACACCTTATCACTAGACCCATTTTGCAAGGCATTATTACTCATGGTGCTTATCAACAAGGCCAGAACGTTATTCACACAGCTACAGGTATAACACATATTGGCCCATTAAATAGTGTTGCTCAGCAATACAGTCATTTAGCAGAAATACTTCATCATGCATTACCCGATGTTGCTTGGCACAATGATATCCATACCATTAGTTGGCTAAAATTAGCTGTAAATTGTGTTATTAATCCATTAACTGTTTATTATCAGTGTCGTAATGGGGATTTATTGCGCTACCCTGAGCATATTCACAAAATTTGTGATGAAGTTTATCAAGTGATGGAGCGTGAAGGTGTTATCCCTACGTCTAAAACACATCTGCATGGCTACATTATTGATACCATAGAACAAACGGCAAATAATTATTCATCTATGTATCAAGATGTGAAGTATCAACGTCACACAGAGATTGACTATATTACCGGTTATTTATTACGTCGAGCGTCAGCGCAAGGCCTTG
Source organism: Proteus sp. G2300 (assembly GCF_009915965.1). Classification (NCBI taxonomy): domain Bacteria; kingdom Pseudomonadati; phylum Pseudomonadota; class Gammaproteobacteria; order Enterobacterales; family Morganellaceae; genus Proteus; species Proteus sp. G2300. Next base: position 247,295 of record NZ_JAABNK010000005.1, on the reverse strand, counting down.
TTTTACCGGAAAATAACCACCTTTTTCAATTTATCAAACAACAGGAAGGTAATTATGACCATATCAGCGATCATCTGCCTAGCTAATGGAAGCGAAGAAACAGAAGTCGTGACCACCGCAGACTTATTAATAAGAGCGGGCATTCATGTGGTACTTGCTAGTGCAGAAGATGATGTTGATGATCTTGTTATCACTTGTTCTCGTGGTATTAAACTTGTCGCTGATGCGCCTCTAGTTCGTGTTGTTGATCATCACTATGACGTTATTATTCTCCCCGGTGGATTACAAGGTACTGAAACATTGAGAGATAGCCCTTTAGTGGTCGAAAAAGTACGTCGCATGCACAGTGAAAATAAACTTGTGGCTGCGATTTGTGCTGCTCCTGCAATCATTCTTGAAACTCATAATATTTTTCCTATTGGAAATATGACAGGCTTCCCTGCATTAAAAGATAAAATATCACCGAAAAAATGGGTTGATTACCGAGTCTATTTTGATGAAAGAGTAAACTTAATTACTAGCCAAGCGCCCGCAACATCTATCGATTTTGCACTAAAAATTATCGAACGCTTAAAAGGTAAAGAAGTCGCTGCCGATGTTGCCAAACAACTTGTATTACCACCCGGTATTTATAATTACCGAGATGAATTTACTGGGTTCGGGGATAGATAGAAAAATAACTAGAACTGTTTAAAATATAAATATTGTTTAAGTGGTTCTAGTTTCATTCCTGATATTCTTTATATTTAGAATGCTTTCAACATGCTAATATTATTATAAACAAATTTAGTTACTCAATTAATATATAAGGATACAATCTTCCGGGTATAGATATTTCTGAAAATAAAATAATTACTTTAAATACTCAGCATGAACGTCGAGTAATAACGATAAAGATGGCAACCCTTTAATATATTCGTTAAAAGGAATCTATAACTATAAAATTACAATAAGTGAGCTATATAAATTTAAACCTTCTTTCTTAATCATTTTAAATAAAATAAGATCTAAGATAACAAATGAAGATATTTTATTCATCGTTATGCCATTATCGACAACAATACCATTCACATTGACAAGACGGATCTCTCGTCGTTTAAGATCGATATCTTACAATAATGTATTTATTAAATATACTGTGGATGAAGTGATTAACAGCTATTTAAATAAAGAAATAATTAAAAAAGTCCCCAAAAAAAATTCGGCATTATTTTCTTCTTGGAAAATAAACCCAGATTTCGATATTAATAGATTAAATCATTATAATATTATTTTCGGGAACAACATTAAATACAGCAACTATAAAATTAAATAGATCAGGATTAACATGTTCTACTGCAATCTGCCTTTTAAGTAATCTTTGAATTTGATCTCTTTTTAAGATTAATATATATTCCTTAGTTCTAGATAATATTTCTAGCTTAAGAGCCAACATACGCCCTTGGCTCTATAAATATGAAGCATTTTGTAAAAAATGTGGGCTCGCGCAAGCACCATGATGATGGTCAAGCAATAAGAGCAAAGTAATCATCCGGAGAATGGCAACGACATTCCCCAACATAAAAGTTGTATAATTAAAAAAAGCCACTTTATAGTGGCTTTTTATCAAAAATATAAACGTTATATATTATTTTTTACGATAGACTTTAACGTTCTCAAAACCTTGCTCACGTAAATAAAGCGCTTGTAAACGGCTCATCATTCCACGATCACAATACAGTAAATAGGTTTTTGCTTTATCTAAATCACCAAACTGAGTGCTTAGTTTATAGAAAGGTAGCTCTTTAACATCAACTCCTTCTATCTTTAATGGTGACGTTTCTTGCTCTTCTGGTGAGCGAATATCCAGAATAACGTCGTTAGCCCCAAATTCAGAGACCATTTCAACTTCAGTAACTTGCTGTACGGTTTCTTCGGCAATACGACGAATATCCATATTCTTAGCATTTTCAACAACGCTATCAAGAATAGAAAAATCAAACTTCTCTTCTTCTGCTTCGATCTTCGCTTTTACCGCTTTCACTGTTGGGCTTTTTGAAATCACACCACAGAATTCAGGCATAGTGCGAGCGAAATCTTCTGTACCAATTTGACGTGCGATATTGATAATGTTCTCTTTATCATGAGTGATAAGAGGGCGTAAAATTAACGTGTCTGTCGCATTATCAATTAAACGTAAGTTAGTTAAGGTTTGGCTAGAAACCTGCCCTAATGCTTCGCCTGTAACAATTGCTTGAACACCATAACGCTCTGCCACTCTTGATGCTGCACGTACCATCATACGTTTTAATACAACACCCATTTGGCCATCATCGACTTTTTCTAAGATTTCTGCGACAACAGGCTCAAAATCAACAGCAACGAAATGCACTTTATGTGAACGACCAAAACGGTTCCATAAATAATACGCAACTTGTTTAACGCCAATTTCGTGAGCAGAACCACCTAAGTTAAAGAAACAATAGTGAACCCGGCTACCACGACGCATTAACATATAGCTCGATACACCTGAGTCATAACCACCAGAGATCAGTGATAAAACATCTTCTTGTGTACCAATTGGGAAACCACCAATGCCTTCATAACGCGCATTCACCAGAATAAGTTTGTCATCTTCAATTTCCAAATTAATGGTGACATCTGGACGGGTTAATTTCACTTTAGCGCTTTCAACGTGTTGGTTAAAACCACCACCAACATAGCGCTCAACTTCATTTGAAGTAAAACTGTGTTTACCACGACGTTTGGCACGAACACAAAATGTTTTGTTTTCAACTAAATGCTTAAATGCTGCAAAAGTTTGCTCAAAAATATTATGTAAATCGGTATAAGGATGTTCTTCGACTTGTAAAAAGTGATGAATACCAGGAATACGTGTTAATGCATCACATACTGCTTCACTTTTACTTTCATCTTTACTCACAACCACAATGTTATCCCAATTACGGACAACTGTGATTTCATCACCAATTGAACTTAAGACATTACGGATATTGCTAGTGAGAATTTTGATAAAACGTATACGAACAGATTGGCTTTTGATCGTGATTTCGGGGAATAATTTAATAATAAACTTCATAGTCAATGGTCATAGGTTATTAAGTAGAAACATAAACTACAGTGATGTAAATTGACTGGAGTTTATAAAAGTCACAAAGTATATCACCAATATTTAGGCCTCACCCGCAAAAATCATCGACTGAATAAGAAATTTTCTTCTTAGTTGTAGTAAGATGATCGCTATTATTCAGCACTCACATGCTTTATTATCAAAAATATTATGGCTAAGAAAACGACATCAATTAACGAAGACATCGCACAAGCACCAAGTTTCGAAGCATCTATGCAAGAACTTGAACAAATCGTAAACCGCTTAGAATCCGGTGAGCTCCCTTTAGAAGACGCGCTTAATGAGTTTGAACATGGCATTCGTCTAGCCCGTGTTGGACAAAAAACATTACAAGACGCTGAACAACGCGTTCGTATTCTTTTAAAAGAAGATGACAATGCCACTCCTGATGATTTTATCCAAGAGGCAGAATAATTGAGCAACGCAACTTCAAGTACGGATGCGTTCCGTCATAAATTAAATTCCACCCACCAGCGTGTTGATAATGCATTAAACCAAGCCTTATTATCGCTCCCTTTTGCTGATATGCCTCTAGGTAAGGCAATGCACTATGGCGCTCTTTTAGGTGGTAAACGCTTACGTCCTTTCCTTGTTTATGCTGTTGGCGAAATGTTTAAAGTTCCAGTACTCAACCTTGATGCTCCGGCAGCCGCAGTAGAATGTATTCACGCTTATTCCCTGATTCATGACGATTTACCTGCAATGGATGATGATGATCTACGCCGAGGTAAACCAACGTGCCATATCGAATTTGGTGAGGCAAATGCTATTTTAGCCGGTGATGCACTGCAAACATTAGCTTTTGAGATCTTAGCAAAAAACCCAATGCCCGATGTATCAATGGCTGATCGCGTCGCAATGATTGCTGAATTAGCCACAGCCAGTGGACTTTCAGGTATGTGTGGTGGTCAGGCACTTGATCTGGAAGCTGAAGATAAATCGATTGATCTCGAATCCCTTGAAAAAATCCATTTACATAAAACAGGTGCATTAATTCGTGCGGCTGTTCGCTTAGGAGCATATAGTGCGGGTTCTAAAGGTCATGATGTATTACCCGCATTAGATAAATATGCTCACTCCATTGGCCTTGCATTCCAAGTGCAAGATGACATTTTAGATGTCATTGGTAGTACTGAAGAAACTGGAAAACGACAAGGTAGCGACCAAGAATCAGGAAAAAGTACCTATCCGGCTCTTCTTGGGTTAGAGCAAGCTCAAAAGAAAGCACAGGAATTGTATAACGAAGCACTGGATGCCTTAGCGTTTCTTGAGCAATACGAGTACGATACGACCACGCTTAAACAATTAGCGAGTTTTATCGTCGAACGGAAAAACTAATAAAAAATAAAGAGAGCAGCTTACCTGTTCTTTCCCTATTACAAGAGATTAATTAATAGGCATCACATGAGCATTGATATCGAAAAATATCCCACATTGGCGTTGGTTGAAACACCAGAAGATTTGCGCCTATTACCAAAAGAGAGTTTACCTAAACTCTGTGATGAGCTAAGGCTATTTCTTCTTAACAGTGTCAGCCGCTCAAGTGGTCACTTCGCCTCAGGTTTAGGTGCTATTGAGTTAACGGTTGCTCTTCATTACGTCTATAAAACCCCTTTTGATAATCTTATTTGGGATGTTGGTCATCAAGCCTATCCCCATAAGATCTTAACGGGTCGCCGTGACCGCATTGATACTATCCGTCAAAAAAATGGGTTACACCCCTTCCCTTGGCGAGAAGAGAGTGAATACGATAAACTTTGTGTCGGCCACTCTTCAACCTCTATCAGTGCAGGTTTAGGTATGGCTGTTGCAGCTGAACAAGAAAAGCTGAACAGAAAAACAGTTTGTGTGATTGGTGATGGTGCAATTACTGCAGGTATGGCTTTTGAAGCAATGAACCACGCTGGTGACATTGAGCCAGATATGCTCGTTGTACTTAATGACAATGAGATGTCAATCTCCGAAAATGTTGGTGCATTGAATAATCATCTTGCTCAATTGTTATCAGGCAAACTGTATACCACCTTACGTGAAGGTGGAAAAAAAGTCTTTTCTGGTATTCCACCAATTAAAGAATTACTGAAAAAAACGGAAGAACATATTAAAGGCATGGTTGTTCCCGGCACCATGTTTGAAGAGTTGGGTTTTAATTATATCGGCCCAGTTGATGGTCATGATGTTATTGCGTTAGTGCAAACACTCGCTAATATGCGTGATTTAAAAGGTCCTCAACTTCTGCATATTATGACTAAGAAAGGTCGTGGATATGCACCTGCTGAACGTGATCCTATTAGCTGGCACGCGGTACCTAAGTTTGATCCACAAACAGGTACATTACCTAAAAGCCCTAATGCACGACCTACATTTTCCAAGATCTTTGGTGACTGGTTATGTGAAGAAGCCTCAACTGATCCAAAACTGATGGCAATTACCCCTGCTATGCGCGAAGGCTCTGGCATGGTCCGTTTCTCAAAAGAATACCCTTCACAATATTTTGATGTTGCGATTGCTGAACAACACGCCGTTACCTTTGCCGCAGGTTTAGCGATTGGGGGATATAAACCGATTGTTGCTATCTACTCAACATTCTTACAACGTGCTTATGACCAAGTGATCCACGATATTGCCATTCAAAAACTGCCTGTTTTATTTGCCATTGATCGTGGCGGTATTGTGGGAGCAGATGGACAAACTCACCAAGGTGCATTTGACCTTTCGTTCTTACGTTGTATTCCTAATATGGTCATTATGGCGCCGAGTGATGAAAATGAATGTCGCCAAATGCTTCATACAGGTTACCACTATCAAGATGGCCCTGTTGCCGTACGTTATCCAAGAGGTTCAAGTGTTGGCGCACCATTACAACCACTTAATGCACTACCTATGGGGAAAGGAATTATTCGTCGTCAAGGTAAAGGCATTGCTATTTTAAACTTTGGTACATTACTGCCAGAAGCATTAGAAGTCGCAGAAAAACTAGATGCTACTGTTGCGGATATGCGCTTTATCAAACCATTAGATAAATCACTTATTCTTTTGCTGGCAGAGCAACATGATATGTTGGTAACGCTAGAAGAGAATGCCATCATGGGTGGCGCTGGTAGTGGTGTAAATGAGTTACTCATGCAAGAGCGTTGCTTAGTGCCGGTCTTAAACCTAGGTATCCCTGACCTGTTTGTACCACAAGGTGGACAAGAAGAGATCAGAGCTGATTTAGGACTTGATGCTATTGGTATCGAAAAATCCATTATGGATTATCAAACTAAATAGTGAGTACTTTTCGCCTTTAAAAACCTCTCCTGCTTTATAAGTGGGAGAGAGCCATCATTTGTACTCACCTGTTCATATAAAAATAGTCATTTTTGATTCTCTGTTTTTGCTTTTTATAACCTTTGTAGTAAATCACATTTTCATGAAAATCACTGCAAACAATAGTTCTCCTTATTGAATCCATTCAGCTTTAATTTATTCAACCAGTTAGATTTTTCTTTCTTTTTACTTACCAACGAAACGTTTCGATCATGCTCACAATATGAATAAATCAAACTTGTTTTCCCTCTTTTCTTTTCTACTATATACACAGCGAAACGTTTCGCTGAGGAGAAAATATGAAAAAAGGCGTATTACTAAATAGTCCTATTTCTAGCGTAATTTCACGTTTAGGACACACTGATAAAATCACCATTGCAGATGCCGGATTACCTATTCCCTCTTCTGTCGAACGTATTGACCTCGCTCTAACACAGGGAATACCTGACTTTATGTCAGTATTACAAACTGTCACTCATGAAATGCAAATAGAAGCCGTGATGCTGGCAGAAGAAATTAAGACCATTAATCCCTCCCTTTTTAATGAAATACTCTCTTACCTCAATTTATTAGAGCAAGAGCAGAAGAAACCTATTCAAATAACGTATGTTCTTCATGAAGTATTCAAAAAACAACTTCCTGAAAATAAAGCGGTTATTAGAACGGGTGAATGTACACCTTATGCCAATATTGTGTTGTTTTCTGGTGTGACTTTCTGAGGACAATATGGAACCTTTACTCGAACTTAAAGATATTGATAAGTCATTTCCTGGTGTAAAAGCACTATCAGGCGCTACTCTACGAATTTACCCTGGTCGAGTAATGGCTTTGGTCGGTGAGAATGGGGCAGGCAAATCAACATTAATGAAAGTACTCACCGGTATCTATAAAAAAGATGCGGGGGAAGTCATTTATCAAGGTGAACATTGCTCCTTCAATGGTCCTAAATCATCACAAGAAGCAGGAATAGGCATTATTCACCAAGAACTTAACCTTATCCCAGAATTAACCATTGCAGAAAATATCTTCTTAGGTCGTGAGTTTACGCGTGCTTTTGGGGCTATCGATTGGAAGAGAATGTATGCTGAGGCTGATAAGTTATTAGCACGATTAAACCTCGCTTACAGTAGCCACCGTTTAGTGTCTGAATTATCAATTGGTGATCAGCAAATGGTGGAAATCGCCAAAGTACTCAGCTTTGGTTCTAAAGTGATTATTATGGACGAACCAACCGATGCATTAACCGATACAGAAACTGAATCACTGTTTAGTGTTATTCGCGAATTGAGAGAGCAAGGTTGTGGCATTGTCTATATCTCGCATCGTTTAAAAGAAATCTTTGAGATTTGTGATGATGTGACGGTACTTCGGGATGGCCAGTTTATTGGAGAGAAACCTGTCGCTTCGTTAAAAGAAGATACGCTCATTGAAATGATGGTTGGCCGTAAACTAGAAGATCAATACCCTCGTATCAATATTCCTCAAGGCAAGACCAAACTCAACGTTATTAATCTTAGTGGTGAAGATGTTCACGATGTCAGTTTCTCATTACATGAAAGTGAAATTCTGGGTATTTCAGGCTTAATGGGTGCTGGACGTACAGAATTAATGAAAATTATCTATGGTGCATTACCTAAAACGAGTGGAACCATAGCGCTAGATGGTAAACCTTGTCAAATCAGAAAGCCGGTAGAAGGGCTTGAGCACGGTATTGTTTATATCTCTGAAGACAGAAAACGTGATGGTTTAGTACTAGGCATGTCAGTGAAAGAAAATATGTCGCTAACTGCACTTCGCTATTTTAGCCGAGGCATGGGCGTACTCAATCATAAAGAAGAACAACTGACCGTCGGCGATTTTATTAAGTTATTCAATATAAAAACCCCTTCAATGGATCAAACCATTGGCTTTTTATCCGGGGGGAATCAGCAAAAAGTCGCTATCGCAAGAGGCCTAATGACTCGCCCCAAAGTGCTTATTCTTGATGAACCCACTCGAGGTGTAGACGTAGGCGCTAAAAAAGAAATTTATCAGCTAATCAATAAATTTAAACAAGAAGGATTAAGCATTATCTTAATTTCTTCTGAAATGCCTGAGGTAATGGGAATGAGTGACCGTATTTTGGTGATGCATGAAGGTCGTATTAGCGGTGAGTTTTCAGCTCACAATGTCACACAAGAAATGCTAATGGCAGCCGCTGTTGGTAAACAATATGACGCTAAAATAGGAGTTTGATATGAGCACGAATTCAATTCCAGCGTCAAAACGTTGGTTCTCAAAAGCATGGTTATTAGAACAGAAATCTCTGATTGCACTGTTACTTCTGATTGTTGTCGTTTCCACACTCAGTCCTAACTTTTTTACCTTAAATAATATCTTCAACATTCTCCAACAAACATCGGTTAACGCCATTATGGCGGTTGGCATGACTCTTGTTATTTTAACCTCTGGTATCGACTTATCGGTAGGATCATTACTTGCGTTAACGGGAGCTGTCGCGGCCTCTATGGTTGGCGCTGATGTCAATGCCCTTGTTGCTGTTGTCGGTGCATTAGCACTCGGCGCTGCCATTGGTGGTGTCACCGGGATTATCGTGGCAAAAGGTAAAGTTCAAGCTTTTATCGCCACCTTAGTCATGATGCTATTACTGCGCGGTGTTACCCGTGTTTATACCGACGGTAGCCCTATTAATACTGGCTTTAGCGATAATGCTGATCTCTTTAGCTGGTTTGGTATTGGTCGTCCGTTTGGTATTCCAACCCCAATCTGGCTCATGATGATTGTCTTTTTGAGCGCGTGGTATTTATTACATCATACCCGTTTAGGTCGTTATATTTATGCGCTTGGGGGAAATGAATCAGCAACACGTTTATCCGGTATTAGTGTCGATAAAATCAAAATCATTGTTTATGCACTTTGTGGTTTATTAGCCGCTCTTGCTAGCGTGATTGAAGTTGCTCGCCTTTCATCAGCACAACCGATGGCTGGTAATGGTTATGAATTGGATGCCATTGCTGCCGTTGTTCTGGGGGGCACCAGTCTTGCTGGTGGTAAAGGTCGTATTATCGGCACGCTAATTGGTGCACTTATTTTAGGTTTCTTAAATAATGCACTGAATTTATTAGGAATATCATCAAATTATCAAATGATAGTAAAAGCGGTGGTCATCTTACTTGCTGTTTTGGTAGATAACAAAAAATAACTCTCTATTCTCTTAATCCGAACCCCGACAGGAACTTATATTATGAAACTCAAAAAAATGGCGACACTACTTTCTGTTGTTGCATTAAGCGCCACAATTAGCGCCAATGCATTGGCCAAAGAATCTATCGCGCTTGTTATCTCTACGCTTAATAATCCTTTCTTTGTCACCATGAAAGACAGTGCACAGAAAGAAGCCAATCGTTTAGGTTATGACTTAGTTGTGCTCGATTCCATGGATAACCCAGCTAAAGAGCTTGCTAATGTGCAAGATTTAACCGTAAAAGGCACACGATTAATGTTAATCAACCCGACAGACTCAGATGCGGTGGGGAATGCGGTTATTTTAGCGAATAAAGCTAAGATCCCAGTGATCACCTTAGACCGTGTTGCAAACAAAGGTGAAGTCGTCAGCCACGTCGCTTCTGATAACCGTCTTGGAGGAAAAATGGCGGGTGATTACATTGCAGAGAAAGTGGCTAATGATGCCAAAGTGATCCAATTAGAAGGGATCACAGGAACCTCTGCATCTCGTGAACGTGGTGAAGGCTTTAAACAAGCTGTTGATGCTCATAAATTGAATGTACTTGCAAGCCAACCCGCTGATTTTGACCGTACAAAAGGCCTTAACGTGATGCAAAACCTATTAACAGCTTATCCTGCTGTTCAAGCTGTTTTTGCACAAAATGATGAAATGGCATTAGGCGCATTACGTGCGTTACAAACCGCAGGTCGTACTGATGTATTAGTTGTAGGTTTTGATGGCACAGATGATGGTATCAAAGCAGTAAACCGTGGCATGTTAGGTGCAACCATTGCTCAGCGCCCAGATCAAATTGGTATTATCGGCATCCAAACAGCTGATAAAATTCTCAAAGGCGAAAAAGTGGATCCAACAATCCCTGTCGAACTTGAGTTAGTTATTAAAAAATAACAACAATAAATACCACGGAGTGATAATGCTCCGTGGTGGCTTTAATGATCACAACACGTTTTACAAGGATTAAAGGCTATGACAACACCTCGCCTTGCTGTGCTAGGCAGCATCAATGTTGACCACATTATGAACATTTCACAATTCCCCAAACCAGGTGAAACCATTATTGGTCATCAATACAAAATAGCCTTTGGTGGCAAAGGTGCGAATCAAGCCGTTGCTTGTGGTCGTAGTGGTGCCGATATTACCTTTATTGCCTGTGTCGGTGATGATGCGATTGGTAGTGAGATAATCTCACAACTTAAAACAGACAATATTCATATCGATGCAATTAGTATTATTCCGCAAACACCGACAGGCGTAGCCATGATCCTTGTAAATGATCAAGGTGAAAACGTAATTAGCATAGTCGCTGGTGCCAATGGCGCACTAACGCCAGTACATTTTCAGCAATATCATCACGTTATTGAACACGCTGATGCTTTGTTAATGCAATTGGAGTCACCATTAGAGACTGTTTTTGAGGCTGCAAAACGGGCAAAATCACATCAAACTAAAGTCATTTTAAATCCAGCTCCCGCACAACCATTATCCGACGAATTTCTGAGTTTTATTGATGTTATCACTCCAAATGAAACAGAAGCTGAAATATTAACAGGTGTTTCTGTACATGATGAAGCCGGTGCCGCAAAAGCGGCCAATATTTTACATCGCAAAGGTATCAAACAAGTGCTTATCACTTTAGGTCGTCGTGGTGTATGGTTTAGTGAGCAAGAGAAAGGCATGATAATTCCAGGATTTCGTGTCGAAGCTGTTGATACCATTGCCGCAGGTGATACATTTAATGGTGCATTTGTCACAGCAATATTAGAAGGCAAACCTTCTGTTGAGGCTATTCGTTTTGCCCATGCAGCGGCTGCCATTGCAGTTACACGTCATGGTGCACAATCTTCCGTTCCTTGGCGTCATGAAATTGAATCATTTTTAGCAGAGCGAGCATAAAACTTTGGCAACAATGAAAGATGTCGCCCGTTTGGCGGGCGTTTCGACATCAACGGTTTCTCACGTTATCAATAACAATCGTTATGTTAGCGAAGGCATCCGTAAAAAGGTGAATGAAGCTATTGAAACCTTGAATTACGCCCCTTCAGCGTTAGCACGTAGTTTAAAAATGAACTGTACTCATACTATTGGTATGTTAGTAACAGCCAGTAGTAATCCCTTTTATGCCGAGGTTGTACGCGGTGTTGAACGTAGTTGCTACGAAAAAGGCTATAGCTTAATTTTATGCAACACGGAAGGGGATTATGAGCGCATGGATAGTAGCCTTGAAACGTTACTGCAAAAACGTGTTGACGGTTTATTATTGATGTCAACAGAAGCCCGAGCACCCTCTCATGAAGTACTAAATCGTTATCCTCGTTTACCTATGGTGATGATGGATTGGTCTCCGTTTGAATACGGCGGAGATATTATTCAAGACAACTCCTTACTCGGGGGAGAAATTGCCACCAATTATCTGGTTGAAAAAGGCTTTACCGAAATTGCCTGTATTGCAGGCCCTCAAGATAAACTCCCGGCAAAACATCGTTTGCAAGGCTATTACAATGCCATGCAAAAAGCAGGATTAACCATTCGAGAAGAGTTTGTATTAACAAGCGATTTTGAGTTCGCAGGTGGATTTAGTTCAATGCAAAAACTGCTCTCACTTCCTGTACGACCACAAGCAGTTTTTACCTGTAATGATGCAATGGCTGTTGGTGCTTACCAAGCTATTTATCAAAAAGGCTTGCGCGTACCGTATGATATTTCCATCATAGGTTATGACGATATCGATCTAGCCTCTTATATGATCCCCCCTCTTTCAACCATTCACCAACCCAAAGACGAATTGGGTAAACTCGCTGTCAGCCAATTATTGCATCGTATGGAAAATATCGATGCTGATGACAATGTTTTGGTGCTTACACCTAAACTGATAGAGCGTGGCTCAGTGAGTAATTTTGTAAAATCACGACAAGAAGATTAATACTATTATTGATGATGCTCTCTTTTAAGATGAGAGCATTTATTTTTAGTTATATTTATAAATTTATAACCTTAATATCATTAAGTTAGATAATATTTAAAACTACTTTTATTTATCATTATTTTCTATTTAACTCGCTATATCTAACCAACTTTTCCTAATTCTTTATGTCACAACCTGTGAAAGATGCAAATTTACATCAAATCTATTATACTATCGCCCTTTCGCATTATCAGAGGCAATACCATTAAGGGAATTGCTTAGAATTTTCACTCTTAAACGATAATGTGTCCTTTAATTTATGGGGCAAGTGTTATCCTCATTGTGACGATTAATCACTTCCCATTTTGATAAAATTTGAGAGTATTATTATGTCATTACCTTCTTGTCCTAAGTGCAATTCAGAATACACCTATGAAGATGGTGCAATGTATGTTTGCCCTGAGTGTGCTCATGAGTGGAACGATGCTGAATCTGTGGTTGATAATGATGAGTTAGTAGTTAAAGATGCCAACGGTAACTTATTGGCAGATGGCGACTCCGTCACCGTGATCAAAGATCTGAAAGTCAAGGGCAGTTCAACCATGCTAAAAATTGGTACTAAAGTAAAAGGTATCCGTTTAGTCGAAGGCGACCATAACATTGATTGTAAAATTGATGGCTTTGGCTCAATGAAATTAAAATCTGAATTTGTGAAGAAAAGCTAAGATAGAAGATTATTAATAATCTATTTAAACATAAAGTTAGATATTACCAATATTCTTAAAGGCGCGAATAAAGCGCCTTTTGATTAAAGTAAGGTTACTCATTAGCATCACTAAAGTGATCAAACCCTTTAAGATTAGGGTGTACATCTTTACCATCACGTAAGTAACGGATCCCTTCAGCAATCGGCATAATTTGCCCTATACAATGAAAGTCAGCCCCTGTATGCGCCAATGCGATCTCTAACGCACCTCGATTGATCTCTGGTACTGTAAAACATAATTCATAATCCTCACCACCACTTAATGCCCAAATCTCCGCTTGTTCTTCACTGACTTCGGCTTTCATCGCAGGTGAATAAGGTAATGAGTCTAAATTTAAACGCGCACCACAGCCACTAGCTGTGAGAATATGATTCAAATCCGAAATCAACCCATCAGAAATATCAATTGCAGATGTCGCTAAATGACGCAATGCTTGGCCTTGCAATAAACGAGGCTGAGGGCGTAAATGCCTTGCAACAAAATAATCACTATGTTCTTTTTCTGTTGGCTGTAATCTATTTTGTAATACGGCAAGCCCTGCGGCACTATCCCCTAAAAAGCCCGTAACGTAGATCCAATCACCTATTTTTGCACCAGAACGCAATAATGCCGTTCCTTGAGGAACTAGTCCTTGTATTGTGATTGTTAAACTTAAAGGTCCACGAGTCGTATCACCGCCAATTAACTGGATTGCATAATAATCTGCTAATGCAAAGAAAGAACGACTAAAAGCCTCAAGCCATTCACTGTTTGTATCAGGTAATGTTAATGCCAGAGATGCCCAAGAAGGATCAGCCCCCACAGCGGCTAAATCACTAATATTTACAGCCAATGCTTTATACGCTAAATCTTCAGGTGAGATAGAAGGAAGGAAGTGAATGCCACTGACTAAAGTGTCGGTGCTAATCGCCACTTGCTGCTTTTCAGGTACTGTCAATATTGCGCAATCATCACCAATACCTGTACTTACGTCTTTTCGTTTTACAGGCTGTGACGTGAAATATTGTTTGATAAGGGAGAATTCACCACAAGGCATTATCAATTTCCTATTTAGCTGTGCCTACTAAACTCGTTTTATTAAACAAAAGGCCGGAAATACCGGCCTTGAATTATTTACCATAGAGGAAACGTGAAAAAACGTTATTTTTTACGTCGTACTGTTGGTGCTGCTTTATCAAGCACGCCATTAACAAACTTATGGCTATCGTCAGCACCAAATACCTTAGCCAGTTCAATCGCTTCGTTAATCGCAACTTTGTAAGGAACATCTTCGCGGAAGCTTAGTTCAAACATTGCTAAACGTAAAATTGCTTTTTCAACTTGACCAAGTTCTTCAAGTTGGCGGGATAAATAAGGCGCCATTGCCTTATCTAAACGTGTTGCATTAATGGCAACACCCACTAAAAGCTCACGAAAATAAGCAATATCTACACCTTGGGTATCCTGCTCGGATAAAAACTCCAATTCCACATCCGCGATGTCATTTCCGGATAATTGCCATGAGTAGATAGCCTGAACAGCACACTCACGAGCACGACGACGAGCAGCAGGTTTCACAAAATTCCCCTTTAGTTAAAACAGATGATTAGCCTTTTATGGCTTTAAGTACATTGATCATTTCAAGTGCTGTCATTGCAGCTTCAGCACCTTTGTTGCCCGCTTTGGTTCCAGCGCGTTCAATAGCCTGCTCAATATTTTCAGTGGTTAAAACACCAAAAGTCACAGGGATCTCACTTTGCATTGCAACTTGAGATAAACCAGAGCTACATTCGCCAGCAACGTATTCAAAATGTGCGGTTCCACCACGGATAACAGTACCTAACGCGATAACTGCATCGTATTTGTCGCTTTCAGCTAAAGCTTTAACTGTTAACGGTAGCTCGTAAGCACCTGGAACCCAAACGACGGTAATATTTTCAGAGGAAACTTGTCCAATACGTTCTAATGCATCAACCGCGCCTTCAAGTAGGCTGTCATTGATGAAGTTATTAAAACGGGCAATTGCAATTGCTACGCGTGCATTTGGCGCCGCGACAACACCTTTGATTACGTTCATAGGTTACCTTTTTCTCCTATCCGCGGGGCGCGGATTTTATCATATTCTTTCCCTTACTGCGCTCTGTTTTATTATTACACAGCAAGGGTGCCAAAAATCCTTGATAAATCAAGGTATTTAGTTGGCTGATAACGATGTCGTAACGACAGGAAATAACACACACGGCGCCATTTTACTACAAATAGCGCCGTAGACACACTTATTTGCGTCTATTAATAACGAGGTTTTAAACAAACTCTGATATCAGAGCCAATTTGTTGAAGAGAATCTACTTTAAATTCAGGCGCTTCAGATAATGAGGAAAGAGGAGAAAGTACAAATAAATCTCGCGCATCACTCCCTAAAATTTTAGGTGCGATATAAATAATAAGTTCATCAACAAGCCCAGCTTCCAATAAGGCTCCTGCAAAATGCGCCCCACTTTCAACCCATACGGTGTTAATATTGCGGCGCCCTAATTGCATCATTAGTAATACTAAATCTACGCCACTATTTTTACCATTCGTTGGTAATAGAATTTCTGAAACATTGCCTTGCCAATCATTTGGATGAGATCGCGTGCGTGCTAACCAACATTCGCCTTCAATTTGAGTGATTTTATGGTTTTCAGTCACTCTATTTTGACTATCGGCGACAATACGAATAGGTTGGCGTAGCGTTTCTTCTGGATAAATCGCTTTGATTTCATCTGAAAGCTCATCCCAACGTACATTCATAGAAGGATTATCAGCAACTACGGTTGCACTTGTCGTTAGAATAGCGCTAGCTTGAGCCCGGAAATTTTGTACATCTCGACGAGATGCTTTAGAGGTTATCCATTGACTTTCACCTGATGCTAATGCCGTTTTACCATCTAAAGATGTACCTAATTTTAGCTGGATATAAGGGAAGCCCGTTCTCATTCGTTTAAAAAAACCGATGTTAAGTTTTTCAGCTTCTTGCATTAAAACACCGTGTGAAACATCAATTCCGGCTGATAATAATTTGTGTAATCCTCGTCCTGCAACTTGAGGATTAGGATCTTGCATCGCAGCAACAACGCGCTTTATACCCGCATTAATCAAAGCATCAGCGCAAGGTGGTGTTTTACCGAAATGACTACAAGGCTCAAGTGTAACATAGGCTGTTGCCCCTTTTGCCTTATCACCGGCCATTTTCAACGCATTCACTTCTGCATGTGGACCGCCAGCATGATGATGATAACCTTCACCGATAATTTCGCCTTCTTTTACAATTACACAACCTACATTCGGATTAGGTGATGTTGTAAAGCGACCTAATGCTGCAAGCTCAATGGCTCGGCGCATATAGTGTTCATCATGCAGACTTTCATTTTCACTTAGATTGTTGCTGTTGTTGTTTGTCATAATAATTACATGTAATTTTATTATTTATCGTTATTTTTCAAATCATTCAATAAAGCGCAGTATCAATCTTGTAATTTTGCGATTTCTTCACCGAAATCTCGAATATCTTCAAAACTACGATACACAGAAGCAAAACGGATATATGCAACTTTATCTAGTTTCTTAAGTTGTTCCATAACAAAATTGCCAATTTCTTTTGAAGGTATTTCCCTTTCACCGGTTGCTCTTAATTGTGATTTGATATGGCTTATCGCAGCCTCAACATCATCCGAGCTGACTGGACGTTTTTCTAATGCTTTAAGCATGCCTCGACGGAGTTTCTCTTCATCAAAAGGCTCACGTATTTCATCACTTTTCACAACACGAGGCATCACAAGTTCTGCTACTTCAAAGGTCGTAAAACGTTCATGACAAACAAGACATTGGCGACGACGGCGCACTTGTGAACCATCACCAACAAGTCTGGAATCAATTACCTTGGTATCTACGGCTCCACAAAATGGGCAATGCATAGTTATTCCTACTTTTGACAATACTCATAAACAGTGTACCTGTTCAGTGAACAAAAAACACCCTGTCAGTATACACTGGCAGGGTGTTTGCGATGTTTTATCAGAAAAACGCTCTATTATGGTAAGAGTGTTGTCTGATCTGCACCCTCTTTTTCCACTTTTTGTATAATCAAGTGTTCACGTTTCATTCCCATTTTCAGTGCTAATGCTGAAGCCACATAAATAGAAGAAATAGTACCAATTGAAACACCGATTAACATGACTAAAGAGAAGCCTTGAAGCATTGAACCACCGAAGATATACAGCATTAAGACAACCAATAATGTTGTTGCTGATGTCATGATGGTACGGCTTAATGTCTGTGTCAGAGAAACGTTCATAATTTCATATGATGTTCCTCGACGAATTTTACGGAAATTCTCACGAATACGGTCTGATACAACAATACTATCGTTTAGTGAGTAACCGATAACAGACATCAATGACGCCACAATGGTTAAGTCAACCTCTATATGGAACAGTGAAAGCACACCCAGCGTAATAATCACGTCATGCGCAAGTGCAATAACAGCACCTAACGCCAAACGCCATTCAAAACGGAATCCAACATAGATAAGAATACAGATAAGTGCTGATAATAACGCCATTGCACCTGTTTGAGCCAATTCGCTACCCACACTTGGCCCAACAAATTCAATACGTTTTACCACTGCGTCGTTATCAACCTTAGCATTGATAACATCAATAACTTTTTTACCTAATTCTTGACCAGCCTGTCCTTCAACAGGAGGCAAACGCACCATAATATCGCGACTGCTACCAAAGTTTTGTAACAGAGGATCTTTAAAGCCTGATGCATCTAGGCTATCACGCATTTTATCAAGGTCGGCTGGTTGACTGAGATTGATCTCAATTACTGTACCACCTGTAAAATCCAGTCCCCAGTTAAATCCTTTCACGGAAATGATAGCAATTGATGCTACCAAAAGCAGAAACGAAATACTAAAGGCGACGTTGTCCCAACGCATAAAGTCAATGACTCTACGACCATGGTTTAATTGTTCAACAGTATAATCCTGTGCCACAACGTGCTCCTTAAATAGACAGTTTCTTAACGCGTTTACCACCATACAACAGGTTTACAATCGCACGCGTACCAACAATAGCGGTAAACATAGAGGTTGCAACCCCGATTGCAGTTGTGATAGCAAAACCTTTAATCGAGCCGGTACCGACTGCATAAAGGATCACAGCTGTAATCAATGTGGTTAAGTTCGCATCAATAATACTGGAGAAGGCACCTTTATAACCTTCATGGATTGCTTGTTGTACTGATCGACCATTACGTAACTCTTCTTTGATACGTTCGTTTATCAGTACGTTAGCATCAACGGCAACGGCAAGTGTTAGTACGATACCGGCAATACCAGGCATGGTCAGTGTTGCGCCTGGTAATAATGACATTACCCCAACGATTAACACTAAGTTTGCCATTAATGCGGTACTCGCAATCACACCAAATTTACGATAATAAATAATCATAAAGGTTATAGACGCAATCAGCCCCCATAAACACGCTTCTAGACCTTGCGTAATATTTTGCAGGCCTAAAGTGGGTCCAATCGTTCTTTCTTCAACAATTTGAATCGGTGCAATCAACGCACCAGCACGTAACAACAGTGATAACTGACGTGCTTCATTCGCATTTGAAATGCCTGTGATACGGAAGCTATTTCCTAAACGACTTTGAATATTCGCAACGTTAATAACTTCTTCACTTTTCACCAATACTGCGCGATCGTTCTCATCACGTTTACCACTGTCTTTATACTCTACGAATAGTGTGGCCATCGGTTTACCGACGTTATCTTTCGTAAAGTTAGACATAATAGATCCACCTGCGCTATCAAGTGAAATGCTCACTTGTGGTTGACCATATTCATCAGCCTGAGAGGTTGAGTCAGTAATGTGGTCACCCGTTAAAATAACGCGTTTATAGAGGATAGTTGGCATACCTTCACGAGTATATTTCACTTCTGAGTCACCCGGAATACGGCCAGTCTCTAAAGCGGAAGGATCAATAGTAGTATTGACTAAACGGAATTCTAATGTTGCTGTCGCGCCTAAGATTTCTTTAGCGCGAGCGGTATCTTGGATACCAGGCAATTCAACAACAATTCGGTCAGCGCCTTGGCGTTGAACTAATGGCTCAGCAACACCTAACTGGTTAACACGATTACGTAGGATAGTAATATTTTGCTGTACAGCATAAGTACGCGCATCACGTAAACGTTCGTCAGTAAAAATAGCTCTTAATGAGTTATTTGCACCATCTCTAAAAATAAGATCTTGGTTACGACGAGTCAGGTAATCTGATGCTTTAGCGCGATCATCCGAGTTACGGAAACGGATTTCAACACCATAATTATCCGTTTTACGGATAGAAGAATACGGAATGCCTTCGTCACGTAATAAGGTACGTAGACTCTCAACATTTTGTTCTTGAAGTTTACCTAACGCAGTTTCCATATCAACTTCCATCAGGAAGTGAACACCACCACGTAAGTCTAACCCCAGCTTCATCGGCTCACCGCCAATGGCTTCTAACCATTTTGGTGTCGCAGGTGCAAGATTAAGTGCAACAACGAATTGGTCGCCTAATGCAGGCAACAACACTTCACGGGCACGTAACTGAATATCAGGGTTACTGAAGCGAGCCAAAATCGCACCATTTTCAAGTGCAATAGATTTCGCTTCAATTTTTTCTTTATCTAGTAAAGATCGAACTTGATCCAGTGTTTGCTCATTGGCGGCGGTTCCCCGCGCGCCAGTGATTTGAACAGCCGGATCCTCACCATATAGGTTAGGAAGTGCGTAAAGCAGACCGATGAGGATAGCGGCTATCAACATCAGGTACTTCCACAAAGGATAACGGTTTAGCACGGCAGTTCCCTTTTCCCTTTGGGGAAATGTAATTAAATAGCTTTCATTGTGCCTTTAGGTAATACAGCGGCAACAAAGTCACGTTTAATAGTTACTTCAGTTGTTTCATTCAGGGCAACAACGATATAGCCGTTATCTGAAACCTTAACAACACGACCGATTAAACCACCCGTTGTTAAAACTTCATCACCTTTACCGATAGAATCCATCAGTTTACGATGTTCTTTAGTACGTTTTTGCTGTGGACGTAGGATCATAAAATAGAAAATCAAAATAAAGATCACTAACATCGGTAGAATAGACATAAAGCTAGCTTCAGGCGCTGCTTGTCCAGCAGAAGCAACAGCATCAGAAATGAAAAAACTCATTCACTTTTCCTCATTGTTGTCGATATCGACGATATTCAAGTTATAAGCCCAATATCATACACAGAATTGGGCTTTCTCGTATACATTAATCACACTTACTCGCACTGCCATTTAGCGGTGGTACGGGTTTTCCAATACGTTCGTAGAATTCATGTACGAACTCTTCAAAACGTGAGTCTTCAATAGACTGACGAATTTCAGCCATGAGACGCTGATAATACCGCAAGTTGTGGATAGTGTTCAGCCTTGCGCCTAAAATTTCGTTACAGCGATCAAGATGATGTAAATAGGCACGGCTATAATTTTTACAAGTATAGCAGTCACAATGTTCATCTAATGTTGATGTATCTGAACGATGTTTTGCATTACGAATTTTAATCACACCATCAGTCACAAACAGATGACCATTGCGTGCATTTCGTGTTGGCATCACGCAGTCAAACATATCGATACCACGACGAACACCTTCAACTAAATCTTCTGGCTTACCAACACCCATTAAATAACGCGGTTTATCCGCAGGGATTTGCGGGCAAACGTGCTCTAAAATACGATGCATATCTTCTTTAGGTTCGCCTACTGCAAGGCCGCCGACAGCGTAACCGTCAAAACCAATTTCGACTAGTCCTTTTACAGAGATATCACGTAAATCTTCGTAAACACCACCTTGGATAATACCGAATAATGAATTTTTGTTATTAAGTTCATCAAAACGTTCACGACTACGTTTAGCCCAGCGTAATGACATTTCCATTGAATTTTTCGCATAATCCCAGTCTGAAGGGTATGGTGTACACTCATCAAAAATCATCACAATGTCAGAACCCAAATCGTATTGGATTTCCATTGATTTTTCTGGGCTTAAAAAAATCTTTTCGCCATTAATAGGGTTACGGAAGTGAACTCCCTCTTCTTTAATTTTACGCATTGCGCCTAAACTAAAGACTTGGAAACCACCTGAATCCGTTAAAATAGGGCCTTGCCATTGCATAAAGTCATGTAAATCACCGTGTAATTTCATGATTTCTTGACCAGGGCGTAACCATAAGTGGAAAGTGTTACCTAAAAGAATTTGCGCACCTGTTGCTTTTACTTCTTCAGGTGTCATTCCTTTCACGGTGCCGTAAGTCCCCACAGGCATAAATGCGGGTGTTTCAACAACACCACGCTCAAAAATAAGGCGCCCACGGCGAGCATTGCCGTCGATTTTATCTAATTCGTATTTCACTCATCCTCCAAGCATCAGAAAAACAGTCCAATGCGCAATAAAAAACAGCACATTCTAATCATTTGTTAGACGGCTGTATATGTTACTTCAACAAAAACCTATACTTAGTCAATGGGATTAAATCATAAAATTGAAATAACACTTCATAAAATGAAGAAAACCGTTAAAAAAATAATAAATCTTTATTCTTGTCCGATTTTTTCATTGATAGCTAAAGGATTACGCGTAATAAACATCGCATCACCATAGCTGAAAAAACGATACGCTTGCTCAACCGCTTCTTTATAAGCATTCATGGTGTTTTTATACCCAGCAAAAGCAGAAACCAGCATGATTAATGTTGATTCAGGTAGATGGAAATTAGTAATCAACGCATCAATAACTTGGTATTGGTAACCTGGATAAATAAAGATTTGGGTATCATCAAAGAAAGGGGCGATTAACGCATCGTTTGTTGCTTTCGCAGCACTTTCTAACGAACGAACCGACGTTGTACCGACAGCAATCACGCGATTACCACGTGCTTTACACGCTAATACTGCATCAACCACCTCTTGTGGCACTTCTGCGTATTCTGAATGCATCGTGTGCTCTTCGATATTATCAACACGTACAGGTTGGAAAGTTCCTGCACCAACATGCAGTGTAACAAACGCCATCTCAACGCCTTTTTCTTTTAAGGCTTGAAGTAATGGCTCATCAAAATGTAGCCCTGCTGTTGGTGCTGCAACGGCGCCGGGACGCTCATTATAAACCGTTTGATAAAGCTCTTTATCCGATTCTTCATCAGGGCGATCAATGTAAGGAGGTAAAGGCATATGCCCAATGCTATTAAGAAGGGTCAGAACATCTCTTTCATCATCAAAACGAATTTCAAAAAGTGTATCATGACGCGCAACCATAGTTGCTTGTACACTTTCATCTTCACCTAGCACCAGCGTAGCGCCTTCTTTCGGTGACTTAGAGGCTCTAACATGAGCAAGAACACGATGTTCATCAAGCATACGCTCAACTAACACTTCGATTTTACCGCCTGACGCCTTACGACCATAAATACGCGCAGGGATCACGCGAGTGTTATTAAAAACCAACAGGTCACCGGCATTTATTTTATCTAATACATCAGTAAAAATACCGTGTGATAAAGCACCAGTCTCTCCTTCTAAAGAGAGCAATCGACAACCACTGCGTTGAGGTTGTGGATAGTGAGCAATCAAAGCTTCTGGCAACTTAAATGTAAAGTCTGATACACGCATAATTAAACGACTACTTTCATAAAAAACAGGCGGACTAGTCTAGTGCTGCCCGCTTGTCAGTGCAACAAAGAAGCCCTTTTTTATTCAAAAAGCGTTATGATGATGAGATGAATTATCTTGCTCACTTACATCTGGCCTTTAGAGCAAAAAGCTCTCTATTAGGCAATATGATGGCAGATTACGTCAAAGGCACACCTAGCTCTGATTACAGCCAAGCTGTTATTGAGGGCATTCGTATGCATAGGCGTATCGATGTACTCACTGACACTCATCCATTAGTTAAACAAGCTCGCCTTTTCTTTCCTGATGAATATCGTCGCGTTTCACCGATTACCTTAGATGTTTTTTGGGATCATTTCCTTTCTTTAAATTGGTTAAAATTCGAACCAAATATACCGTTAACTGAATTTGTCATCCAAACTCGAAATATTATTGAACCTGATTTATGGCAAACGCCTGAAAAATTTCAAGAGCTCAACGAGTATTTGTGGTCACAAGCTTGGTTAATTCGTTACGCTGATAAGTCTTATATTGCTCAAACATTGAAAGGAATGGCGAGAAGAAGGCCACGATTAAGTGCGCTAGCCGGCTCTTATATTGTACTTGAAACTCATTATGATGAATTAAGTGAGATTTTTTGGCAGTTTTATCCACAATTGCTAGAAAGAGCACAGCATCATCAACTCGATGACTGATACATTTAAAGCCCTTTTGACGTTCATCTTTTTGTCATATTTTGAGATCACATTTGATAAACCAAAGAGATTCTAAGTCAACGTATCATATTATTCGTAACGATTTGTTAACAAGCATAGTATTCATTTTCAAAGTTGATTAGAATAAGCCGTCATACAAGGAGTCATAAATAATCCTACTTTGTTGTATTCAGTTAATAGTTATAATCTATCAAATAGATTGTTCTGTTTAACTTTATCAATAGCGATTGATTATTTATGCTGTAGTTATTATTTAAAAACAGGGTACATACTCTAAATAGTTCGAAGTGTAGCTAGGCGACAAGTAAATGAGTCACTAGAAGCATACAATAGTATGAGGCTAGTGCGAGTCAATGCAGTCAACAACGCTACAACTTGAAATATGACGAATATAACCCCTCTAAACTCTTTCAATTTACAGGAGTACATTATGGTTCTGGTTACTCGCAAAGCCCCTGATTTCACAGCTGCTGCCGTTTTAGGTAATGGTGAAATTGTTAATGATTTCAACCTGCATTCATTTATCAAAGGCAAACCTGCCGTTATTTTCTTCTGGCCAATGGATTTTACTTTTGTTTGCCCTTCAGAGCTGATTGCATTTGATCACCGTTTTGAAGAGTTCAAAAAACGTGGTGTTGAAATCATCGGTGTTTCTATGGACTCAGAATTTGTTCATAACGCATGGCGTAAAACCCCAATTGATGATGGTGGTATTGGTGAAGTTAGATACCCAATGGTTGCTGATATCAAACATGACATCATCAAAGCTTACGGCATCGAACACCCAGAAGCGGGCGTTGCACTACGTGGTTCATTCTTAATTGACAAAGAAGGTGTTGTTCGTCACCAAGTCGTTAACGATCTGCCATTAGGTCGTAACATTGATGAAATGATCCGTATGGTTGACGCACTGCAATTCCACGAAGAGCACGGCGATGTTTGCCCAGCACAGTGGGAAAAAGGTCAAGAAGGTATGGGCGCATCTCCAGACGGCGTTGCTAAATACCTGAAAGCAAACTCTGGCAAACTGTAATTTAACAGTAAGCTAAAGTATTTCTAAAAGCCTGTGAAAACAGGCTTTTTTATTGTTTATCGCCTCACTTATCTATTCTTAAATCATCCCCTTATTACCATTATTAATTATCCATAATCTTATTATTTGCCAGCTTAAAGAGAATTTTGTGATCATCACATCAAAAAAAATTCACCTCAACAATAACCTCTCTCTATACTTATTGTTACGCAATTGTTAATTAATATTAATAACAGCGTATACCACTCCTATTTTGCTTGTCTTTATTTAAGATAACTCACTGTTATTAATGGAGATAATAATGATTATTATAAAAAGAACTCACCTGCTGTTACTCACTGCCCTTTTTTCACATTCACTTTATGCAGCCTATGAGCCTGCTGTTGAAGCACAACATGGTATGGTTGTCTCTTCTCAACATTTAGCATCCCAAGTAGGGAATGATATTTTACAAAAAGGAGGGAATGCCATTGATGCAGCCGTTGCTGTTGGTTATGCGCAAGCTGTCGTAAATGCTTGCTGTGGTAATATTGGTGGTGGTGGTTTTATGACCATACACCTTGCTGATGGCACAAATACCTTTATTAATTTTAGGGAAACAGCACCCACAGCGGCTTCTAAAAATATGTATTTAGATAAAGAAGGTAATTTAATTAAAGATGCCAGTTTATACGGTTATCTTGCGTCAGGCGTCCCCGGTACAGTCAAAGGTCTTGATTCTGCGTTAGAAAAATACGGTACACTTTCACGTAAAGATGTCATGGCACCAGCTATTAAGCTTGCAAGAGAAGGCTATATTTTAACGCGTGCTGATACGGATGTATTAGAAACAACAACAGAGCGCTTTAAACAAGATCCTGAATCGGCAAAAATTTTCTTAAAGCCAGATGGAACTCCATGGCAACCGGGTGATCGTCTAATTCAAACTGACTTAGCCAATACACTTGAACTGATTGCAAACCAAGGTGCTGATGCATTTTATCAAGGTGAAATCCCTAAAAAAGTTGAAGAGGCGTCGAAACAACATAATGGTCTGTTAACCCAAGAAGATTTTGCTAACTTCACGATTACAGAAACCAAACCTATCACCTGTACTTATCGAGGTTATGAGTTTATTTCTGCACCACCGCCAAGTTCGGGTGGCATCACTATCTGTCAAACGTTGAATATTTTAGAAGGTTACGATCTTAAATCGATGGGCTTTAACTCTGCTGAATATGTTCATACTCTGACAGAAGCAATGCGCCATGCTTATATGGACAGAAACACGTTCCTTGGTGATCCTCAATTTATTAAAAATCCAACAGAAAAGTTATTAAGTAAAACTTATGCCACCGAACTCCGCCAACAAATTAAACCGAATAAAGCAACGCCATCAGAAAATGTACAACCTGGCATAGCGCCTCATGAAAGTCCTGAAACAACACACTATTCTGTAATGGATAAAGACGGCAATGCAGTTTCGACCACTTACACCATTAATGGTCGTTTTGGTGCTGTTGTTATTGCCCCAGGCACAGGCTTTTTCCTTAATAATGAGATGGATGATTTTACAACCAAAGTCGGTGAAAAAAACCTCTATGGTTTAGTGCAAGGTGAACGTAATAGCATTGCACCATTAAAACGCCCACTATCGTCAATGAGCCCAACTATTGTCACTAAAGAAGGCAAACCTTTCCTGATTTTAGGATCACCAGGAGGCTCTCGTATTATCTCAATCACCTTACAAACTGCACTTAATATCATTGAGTTTGGTATGCCACCACAAGAAGCGGTTAATAGCCCTCGTATTCATCATCAATGGTTACCTGATGAGGTTTATTATGAACAACGCGGGCTATCAAAAGATACGTTAGAAAAACTCACGGCTATGGGATATAAAATGGTAGAGCAAACGCCATGGGGAGCAGCTGAACTCATTATGGTCGGACTCCCTGGAGAGGAAGGTGTGATCCCTGCATCATCAGGTAATGATTCTGCTGTTTCTGGCGCAGTACGTGAAGGTTATCTTTATGGCTCAAATGATGTTCGTCGCCCTGCAGGTAAGGCTGTGGGTTACTGATCACTAAACCACAGAATAATAGTAATATAAGAAACCTTCTCTTGATTAGAAAAGGTTTCTTTTTTTATAAAAATGATCTAGTCATGGTTTTACAATTCATTCATATTTTATTCTATTAATAATAATCAATACCCGTTTTTGATTAAATAATTAATTAACATCAAATATCAATTTATTATTAAAATAATAATATTAGAAATAATATAAGAGCAAATCACCTTTAATTTAACTTCAATAATAGAATATATATAAATGGTATTTATTCTCTTTCGTAACTACAGATAAAAACAATAATCATTTAATTAAAAAAATTAAATATCACGAATTATTTTTATTTCTATGATAGTAATCACAGAATAAATTTTTTAATAACCACACTATCAGAAAGGATAATAAAAATACGTGAAAAAATGGAGATAACACATTGTAAATACAAATATTTAACATTTTACTACAACGTGTTTTTTAATCATAAAAAAGTTTAAATTTATAATATATCTTCTAACGATATCGTTATTATATTTTTTATATAGCGGTAAAGCAAGCGGATAAATAAAGAATTTATCATCACAACTTATTTCTTATTAAATTAGTTAAGCGGAGATAAATATTAATGTCTGATACACATCATCGTCCAATATTAGATATTGGGCTATCAAGACTAGAGTTTCTGCGAATATCCGGTAAAGGGCTTGCAGGGATCACTATAGCACCCGCATTGCTTTCTCTTTTAGGTTGTAAGCAAGAAGAAATAGACAGCGGCATCATTCAATTAACCACGACACCTAAAGGTGTTTTAGTCACTAATCGAGCACGTTGTACTGGCTGTCACCGTTGTGAAACAGCATGTACAACCTGGAACGATGGAAGTGTTGGTTCTTTCTTCTCTCGAACTAAAATTCATCGTCATTTCTATTTTGGTGATAAAGGCATTGGCTCCGGTGGTGGGCTTTATGGTGATTTAAACTTTACAACGGATACTTGTCGTCAATGTAAAGATCCAGAATGTATGAAAGTTTGTCCTGTAAAAGCGATCCGCTATCAAGAAGAATTCGGCTGTATTGTCGTTGATACGCGTCGTTGTATCGGTTGTGCGGCCTGTACAACGGCTTGCCCGTGGATGATGGCGACGGTCAATCCACAAACTAAAAAATCCGGCAAATGTAATTTATGTGGCGAGTGTGCATCAGCGTGCCCAACAGGTGCGTTGCAAATCATTGAATGGAAAGAAATTACTGTTTAATAAAATCCATACAATCACATCACTGAACCACATTTAGATTAGGAAGCAATATTATGATTAACGGCTGGACTGGAAATATTCTAAGAATTAATTTAACTACCGGTGCCATCACTCGCGAAAGCTCAAGCAAATTTAAATCCTTAATTGGTGGTATGGGCTTTGGTTATAAAATAATGTATGACGAAGTTGGTCCTGGTGTTAAACCCTTTGATGAAGAAAACAAAGTTGTCTTCGCGGTAGGACCTTTAACTGGATCAGGTGCACCTTGTAGCTCTCGCGTTAATATCACTTCTCTTTCCACATTTACACGTGGCAATCTCGTTGTTGATGCCCATATGGGGGGTTTTTTTGCCGCATGGATGAAATTTGCTGGCTATGACTCACTGATTATTGAAGGTAAATCAGATAAGCCTGTTTGGATCCATATTGATGATGACCAAGTTTCAATTGAAGATGCCTCTTTCTTATGGGGAAAAGGTGTTCGTCAAACCACAGAAGAATTGTGTGCGCAAACAAGCCCTGAGGCTTGTGTCGCAACCATTGGCCCGGCAGGTGAGAATCTCGTACCTTTATCTGGCATCATTAATAGCCGTAACCACAGTGGCGGTGCGGGTGTAGGTGCCATATTAGGTTCTAAAAAATTAAAAGCCATTGTGGTAGAAGGCAGTCGTGGCGTTAACGTTGCTGATCGTAAAGCATTAAAAGAGCTTAACGACTACATGATGACACAACTGATTGGCTCTAATAACAATCACGTTGTACCAAGCACACCACAATCTTGGGCTGAATATTCTCACCCAGGCTCTCGTTGGACTGCACGTAAAGGGCTTTATTGGGGAGCAGCAGAAGGTGGCCCTATTGAGACCGGTGAAATCCCTCCAGGTGATATCAATACTGTTGGTTTCAGAACGATGAAATCAACCTTTGACTTAGGTCCTGAAGCTGAAGAATACACCGTAAAAATGGGAGGTTGCCACTCTTGCCCTATCCGTTGTATGGCTCAACTCAATGTTCCACAAGCGAAAAAGTTCGGTGTACCACAAACAGGTGGTAATACTTGTGTTGCAAACTTCGTTCACACAACCATTTTCCCTAATGGCCCTAAAGATATAGAGAAAAAAGGAGATGGTAACGTTGTAGGTAACTTAGTCGGTCTGAATATTTTTGATGATATGGGACTTTGGTGTAACTACGGCCAACTTCATCGTGACTTTACCTATTGTTATACCCACGGCGTATTTAAGCGTGTGCTTTCTGAAGAAGAATATAATGATATCCCTTGGGATAAGCTTGAAGAAGGTGATCCTGAATTTATCAAAGATTTCTATTATCGCTTAGCGCACCGTAAAGGTGAATTTAGTCACCTTGCTGATGGCTCTTACCTAATAGCACAACGCTGGAATTTAGGTGAAGAGTATTGGGCGAACAAGAAAAATAAGCTCTGGTCACCAATGGGCTTCCCTATTCACCACGCCAATGAAGCCTCTGCCCAAGTTGGTTCTATCGTTAACTGTATGTTTAACCGCGATGCGATGACACATACTCATATTAACTATATTGGCAGTGGTTTGCCTCTGAAACTACAAAAAGAGATTGCGGGTGAGCTATTTGGTTCTGGTGATGCCTTTGATGAAACCAAAAACTACACACCAATCAATAAAGCCAAAATTGCTTACACCAAATGGACAATTTTACGTAGTTGCTTACACGATGCTGTCACTTTATGTAACTGGGTTTGGCCAATGACAGTTTCACCTCATAAGAGCCGTAATTATCGTGGCGACTTAGAAATGGAAGCCAAATTCTTTACCGCTATCACGGGTGAACCGACAACCTCTAAAGATCTGGATTTAGCTTCAGAGCGTATCTTTACTTTACACCGTGCTTATACCGTTAAATTAATGAATACCATGGATATGCGTAATGAGCATGACCAAATTTGCTCATGGGTATTCGATAAAGATCCTGATATTCCTGTCTTTACTGAAGGTACAGACAAAATGGACAGAGATGATATGCAACTTTCTCTCACCATGTTCTATGAAGAAATGGGTTGGGATCCGCAATTAGGTTGCCCAACAAAAGAAACGTTGGTTCGCCTTGGATTGCAAGATATTGCTGACGATTTAGCATCTCGTGGTTTATTACCAAGTTAATCGGTAAAAGAAGGAGATCATGATGATAGAACAAAATGCATCAGCTTCTATACCACCGGATATTGCTGATGATGCAGATATTGCGTTAGAGCAACCTGATATTTCTCGTCGCCGTTGGCTACTACCATTATCAGAAACAGGTGTTGGACGCAGTGCTAACACCACAATGGGACTTGAAGAAGAACAGGTTGAAGAAATCGCAGAATTATCTGCTGAACAACATCTCGCGAATGCAATACGTCAATGTTCAAAAGAAGGTGAACTACTAGCTATTTCAACGCTGTATGATGCGCCTTATTCTTTGACTCAAGAGGATATTGTGCTGTTAGAAACCGCGTTAAAAAGTGACGAGTTTATTGATATCGCCCATTTAAGTCTCAATGGTGAGGATTATTTTTACTCTGATGAATTTATGTCAGATAACTTCGCACAATTGCAATTATTAAACCACCATGCGGATATTTGTACCGCAATTGCGGGAGTGGTTCGATTTGAGTGCGAAACCTATCCTCGCCCATTGAAACAAAGCATGTTGATGTCTGACCCCTTTCATTACACGGCTTCAGAGATTGAAGATGCACTGACCCTGATGAAAGACCACCCTGACTTTCAAGATATTCAGCAAATTTTAGCGTCTAACGATGCCCCTTATCTCTTTAGCAATACGTTAATGAGTTATGGCAAAGCACGCGGCTTAACTGAATGGATAGAGGTAGAACAACATGAAAATCCTTAACGTTCTATCTTATCCACGAAATGTCATGTGGGTATTACAACATCATCAGACTGAGGAGCAAAAATAATGCGTGTTTCTCGCCGTAAATTTGTAGCAGGCATGGGATCGGTCATTTTTTTCAGTGCGCCATTAGGAAATGCGCTTGCGGCAACCGCTGAAAAGAAACCAATCCGTTATGCCATGATCCATGATGAGACACTTTGTAATGGCTGTAATATTTGTGCCACTGCATGCCGTCGATTAAATAAAGTTCCAACTGGAATGGCAAGAATGGATATTGCTCATATTCCATTGAGCCTAAAAGAAGATAACGACAAGTACCATTTCTTTAGACACTCTTGCCAGCAATGTGAGGATGCACCTTGTATTCCTGTATGCCCTACAGGTGCCTCTTGGCGTGATGAAACTAATGGCATTGTACGTGTAAATAAAGAGAAATGTATCGGCTGTAGCTACTGTATATCAGCATGTCCATATCAAGTACGTTATCTTAACCCTGTGACACATGTTGCTGATAAATGTGATTTTTGTCTTGAGTCTCGATTACAAAAAGGCTTCCCACCAATTTGTGTGAGTGCTTGTCCACAAAATGCCTTGTTATTTGGTAGAGAGGACAGCCCTCAAATTCGAGAATGGCTTAAAACACACGAGTATTATATTTATCAACTTGATGGTGTAGGAAAACCCCATCTTTATCGCCGTGTAGGGCCTCATGCTCAAGAGGAGGGTAAAGTATGAGTATCGTCAATACTATGCCAGACAGTGCGCAGTTCCAAGCCACACTAAAAGAGTATGTCTTAATTTATACACCAGACTATTTACCACTTTGGTTAATTATTGCAGGTGTATTGTTTGTTGGCATGCTACTCGTGCTCGCACTTCATGGTTTTTTACGTTATCGCTTTGCCACACCACATGGTCAATCACACCAAGAAGAGAAACTCTATCTTTACTCTAAAGCTGTACGTTTATGGCATTGGAGTAACGCCTCTTTATTTATTTTATTGCTCGTTAGTGGTGGCATTAACCATTTCGCTCTCCTTTCTACTCACGATACGGCGTTATTGGTCAGTGTGCATGAGATCTGTGGTTATCTACTCTTAGTATGCTGGTTATCCTTTGTATTTATTAATCTTGTCGGCGGTAATGGTAAGTTTTACCGCATTGATAGTAAAAACTGGTTTCAACGTGCCTTTATGCAAACTCGTTTTTATCTTTATGGGATTATTAAAGGAGAAGATCACCCCTTCCCTGCAACCCCTAATGTGAAGTTTAATCCACTGCAACAAATGGCCTATTTAGGTGTGATGTATGCATTAGTTCCACTGCTTTTGATAACAGGTGTTTTACTTCAAAACCCAACGTTTATTCCTGCTGATGCAGTAATGTTTAAAGCATGGTTATTAATCGCACACCAGATATTAGCAGTATGTAGTGTCTTTTTTATCATTGGCCACCTTTATCTGTGTACAACAGGAAGAACACCGTTTCAAACATTTCGCAGTATGGTTGATGGCTATCACAGACACTAATAAAGAGATTTATTAAGGAGCTTATATGTCAGTCCCTTCAAAGGAAAATATCACATTAACAAAAGAAGACTTACGACAACTGCATGTTTCCACTTCGCTTTATCGTTGGTTTTTACGTTATTTTCCGGATGGAGGCACTTACAGAGCTATCCATAGTGAGTTAATAAAACAGCGCCGCACACAATGGATAGAAAGCTTGATTCAATATATTTATTTGCGTCATTTTAGCGAAGCCTCCTTTGCCAAACAGGAACAAGAAGTCATGGAAAACATCTTGTTCCTGCTCGGTAATAAACAACCGCAAGGCATCACATTACAACGTCTGCCCTATCACAATACTTTACCTACCTCTGAAAATATTCAATTTTCTACCGAATGGCATCAGCTAATTTTACAAAGTCAGCAACTCAGCACTGATCTTGCTTTATGTGGTAGTAATAACATTGTGGCTTTTTCTGGTGATGAAAATAGCATTGCCAATACAGGCTATAGTAATCAACTCATGAATTCCGGTTTTGCAGGAAAAATGTGTAATACAGGAAATCAGTGCCGTATTGGTAGTTTAGGTGGCCGTTCTCGCATTTGTAATAGTGGTAATGATGTCAAAATTTATGCCTCAGGCAATGGTGTTCATATTGCAAACAGTGGTATGCGTAATTTTATTACGGCCTCTCAACCTCGCGCTAAAATTGCGAATACGGGTGATTTAGCGCAAATCAATGTCACAGGACACAACGCCGTTGCGATTAATA
Source organism: Proteus sp. G2300 (assembly GCF_009915965.1). Taxonomy (NCBI): domain Bacteria; kingdom Pseudomonadati; phylum Pseudomonadota; class Gammaproteobacteria; order Enterobacterales; family Morganellaceae; genus Proteus; species Proteus sp. G2300. The sequence continues at coordinate 213,980 of NZ_JAABNK010000005.1, read as the reverse complement.
CTGGAGATAACTGTAAAGTCACAGTATCTGGTGACGACAGTATTTGTATCTCAACAGGTAATCTTCATCAGTTCTGCTTAGGAAAAGGCGGTAGTGCCGTAATTGCATATCACGACGGCAATCGTACTCGCTTTAAGATCTTCTATGAAGGTGAAGAGGGTATCGTCGCCGGAGTTCATTACTATTTAGATGAAGATCAGCATCCTATTGCGGATATAAAACAGGGCTCTACTTTTATTAATTAATACCTCAAACATATACCATTAAAAAAGGGAAACTTTCGTTTCCCTTTTTACTTTTCAAATCAATGTACTTTATTGCTTATTAAGCATTTCAGTATGGATCACTTTTTTACTCTGTGAGCCTGCAATTTTATCGTAAATACCACATACAACAATCGTCACTAATACTGGGATCAACCACGCTAAACCTTGCTCACTTAATGGTAATTTTGTCGCCCACTCTGGTAATAAATGTTTCAGATAATCAGACGCTTTTATGGCATCAAAAATACCGAAAAATAAGCTAATCGCCATTGCAGGGGCAATAATACGGCTTGGATTATTCCACAATCGTAATGTGAAACTCATTAAAATAATCACAATACAAGGTGGATAAATCATGATCAGCACAGGAATAGAAAACGCGATCAGTTTACTTAACCCTAAGTTTGAAACAACAGCAGAGAATATCGCTAAGATCAATACCAATGTACGATAAGAGATAGGTAAATAGCGACTAAAGAACTCAGCACATGCACACGTTAAACCAACAGCTGTCACCATACAGGCTAAGAAAATCAGCACCGCTAAGAAAAAGCTGCCAAAATTACCGAAAGTATACTGAACATAGGCATGTAAAATATCTGCACCATCTTGTGCACCCGGAATAATGCTGCCACTGCTAGAACCTAATTTAAATAAACTTAAATAAATCGCAGTTAACAATATCCCCGCAATAATACCAGCCCACATGGTATAACGTGTTAACAGTGAGGAATTATCAATGCCCCGAGAACGTGCCGCATTAACAATCACGATACCAAAAACCATTGCGCCTAAGGTATCCATAGTGAGGTAACCGTTAATAAAGCCTTGAGTCAATGCCATATCACGATAAGCATCAGTGGCCGGAATAGCGCCTCCCGCAGGCCAAAATACTGCTGCAACACCTAATACCCCCAATGCCAAAATTTTAATTGGTGCCAAAATATGACCAACACTATCTAACAATTTTCCAGGATAAAGCGAAATCCCAATAACAATTAAAAAATAGACAATGCTGTAAATCAGCAATGATAATTCAGTATCACCCACTAAAGGAGCAATACCCACCTTAAAGGAGACGGTTGCAGTACGCGGTGTAGCGAAAAGAGGGCCAACAGCAAGATAAGCAACAATGGCTAATAATAGCCCCATTGATTTACCAATAGGTGTACTTAATGCCTCAATTCCTCCACCTACTTTTGCTAATGCAACAATGGTTAATACCGGTAAACCGACGCCTGTAACAAGAAATCCTATTGCTGCTGTCCAGACAAATTCACCGGATTGTAAACCCACCATTGGAGGAAAAATAATATTGCCAGCGCCAACAAATAGGGCGAATGTCATAAACCCTAATGCCAGAATATCTCTAGAAGTTAATCTATGTGCCATAAGTTTTGTTAATATGTAGTTACGATAACGGTTAATTACATCAAAATGACGTAACATAAAATCAACAATATCTATTCAAGCTCATATCATCATTATTCAGGATAATATCCATATATAATCATTTAATGCAGAGCAATTAGGTATCAAATAGAAAAAATTGCCGATAACTGGTCACAAGTAAAACTTTTATAATGGAAAAAGGCAATAGCCAATCTAAAAACCAGAATAATCATCTAAACTATTTTTAAGCACTAGTTATAACTATCATATATCATCGAATATACACGATATGATTTGTGCATTTTATCACCAATAAAATGGGGCATTAACAACATTTAAAGTTATTATTAATTAATAATATTAAAATTTAACACTACGATATTAATTTTTTTTGATATCAATAAAATAAAAAAGTGACAAAAAGCCTTTATCATTGATTAAAAAATAAGTGATAAAGGCTTTAAGAAAAGAAGTGTTATTAGTGTGCTTTTTTAGTGGATAACAATGTTTGAGGCAAGATAAATGAGAAAGTACTTCCACTTCCTACTTTACTTTCAATATTCAATTGAGAGTGGTGATGAATAAGCGATTTTTTCACAATCGCCAAACCTAACCCTGTGCCCCCTGCATGGCGGGAACGGGCTTTATCAACACGATAGAAACGTTCTGTTAAACGCGTTAAGTGCTCAGCACTGATCCCCGCACCATTATCAGACACACTAAATAACATACCTTGTGGAATTTTCTTCCAACAGACTTTAATTGTCGTACCTTTCTCAGTGTGATTAATGGCGTTATAGACTAAATTAGAAACCGCACTACGTAGTTGCTCTTCATTACCACGAACAGCCCAATTCCCATCAATATCAAAAATAATGTGATGCTGACCTTGGCTCAATGCGTTCGCTTCTTGTTCTAATAAAACCAAAATAGCAGGAATATCAACAATCTTGTTTAAATCAATATGAGGAGCAGATTCAATACGTGAAAGTTGTAAGAGTTGCTGAACAAGTGTATCCATACGTTTAGCTTGCTCTTGCATTGTGACTATTGCCTTATGCTCTGCGGGTTTCGCGACACAAGTTTCTTCCATCATTTCAAGATAGCCTTGAATAACGGTTAATGGTGTTCTTAGCTCATGACTGACATTAGCAAAAAAATCTCGTCGCGAATTTTCCAATTTATTTTTTTCTGTTACATCGCGAGCTACCATCAAGCGCTGATCTTCGCTATACGGCATCACACGAAACTCCACAATAGAACCATTGTTGAGCGAAATGGTTAAAGGTCGGCTAAAATCATTCGCAGTAAAATAGTGCAAAAAATCCGGGTAACGTAATAAGTTAAAAATAGTTTGCCCATTGTCTTCCGGCCACCGAAAACCTAACAAGTGTTGAGCAAGGCTGTTACACCAAAAAATGTTACCTTCATTTGTCATCATCACAACCGCATCAGGTAAACTTTCAGCGCCACTTCTAAAGCGTTTTATTAAGTCTCCTAATTCTCGACGCCGTTTACGATTGCGTTGTTGTGTTTGTCGAATGCCATAAAAAATAGGTTCCCATCCTCCTCTGCCTTCTGGTGGTAAGACAGAGCGATCTAGCCATAACCATTTAGACAATTTCATCAAATTATAAGCATGCCAGACCAAAGCACTGAGGAGTGATACCACCAGCAACCAAGGAAGATGACCAATAAAAAGCGATAATACAAAAGCAGGTAAGCAAAATAGACATAGCCCCCAAACGAGGGCTTTCCACGATAGTCGTTCTAACACCTGACGATTACTCCCATATTGACTTAGAAACGGGCAGAGAAACGATATCCCGTTCCACGTACTGTCTGTATCATTCGGTCATGACCATCTTCTTCAATGGCTTTACGTAAACGACGAATATGCACATCCACGGTACGGTCTTCGACATAAACATTCGTTCCCCAAACATAGTTTAGCAGTTGTTCTCTACTATACACACGTTCAGGATGTGTCATAAAAAAGTGCAGGAGTTTAAATTCAGTAGGCCCCATATCAATAGGTTTATCTTGACTGGTGACGCGATGAGAAACAGGATCAAGTGCTAACCCATTGAACTCGATAATATCTTCCGCTGACATTGGTGACAAACGCCGTAAAATCGCCTTCACACGGGCAACAAGCTCTTTAGGTGAAAAAGGTTTAATAACATAATCATCTGCACCTGTTTCTAAGCCTTGGACTTTATCTTCTTCTTCCCCTTTTGCTGTTAACATAATAATAGGAATGTCACGAGTATTACTTTCTCGCTTCATCTGTTTTATTACCTGTAAACCTGAGCCACCGGGGATCATCCAATCTAATAAAACCAGATCAGGGTAAGGATCAATAAGAAAACTCAATGCAGAATCATAATCCTCTGCTTCAATTGGTTGAAAACCATTTTGTTCTAAAACAAAACAGATCATTTCTCGAATTGCGGTTTCATCTTCAACAACAAGAATACGCCTTGCCATACTCTATCCTGTGTAATGTATATAGAGGGTCAAAATGATTATGATGCAGTTTTATGACAGATTTATGACTAACCTTAACATTACTGAAATAGATCCCTGTTGTTAAGGTCAATAAATCATTTTTTGGTGAAATATCACTCAAAAATGGGGTTTATTGTTGAGTTTTCACTAAAAAAGCAAGGTGCGCTATACTCTTCATCAAATAAAAAAGAGGGATAGCAATGCGGATTATTCACACATCAGACTGGCATTTAGGGCAATACTTTTTTACGAAAACCCGCGTACAAGAACATCAACAATTTCTTGATTGGTTATTAGTCCAAATTAAGGATAATCAAGTCGATGCCCTGATTGTTGCTGGCGATATATTTGATACAGGCTCTCCCCCAAGTTATGCCCGAGAACTTTATAACCGCTTTGTTGTTGCCATGAGAGAAACACAATGCCAATTGATTATTTTAGGTGGCAATCACGATTCTGTCGCAACACTCAATGAATCTAAATCACTATTGGCGTGTTTAAATACTACTGTTATTGCCAATGTGCATACTGAAGCACCACAAGTACCACTAATTCTTCGTCAAAAAGATAACACGCCAGGTGCGTTACTTTGTGCGATCCCTTATCTACGTCCTAGAGATATGATAACTAGTCGAAGTGGACAATCCGGTGCTGAGAAACAAAATGCCCTAAAAGAAGCGATTGCTGATTATTATCAAGCTCAATATCAAGCCGCTCTCGATTTGCGTAATCAATTAAATATAAACATCCCTATTATTGCGACAGGTCACCTAACAACGATTGGTGCAAGTATGACCGATTCTGTACGTGAAATATATATCGGTACTTTAGAAGCCTTCTCTGCGACCCTGTTTCCTGAATTTGATTATATTGCTCTTGGCCACATTCATCGCCCTCAAGTGGTGAATAAATCAGGACATATTCGTTATAGTGGTTCTCCAATTCCTTTAAGTTTTGATGAGAGTGGGCAACAAAAAAGCGTCTGCCTTATCGATTTTGAGCAAGATAAATTAACCGAGCTTACGCTACTCCCTATCCCCGAATTTCAGCTATTGCGCACAATTACTGGCTCCTTAAAAGAGATAGCCACACAGCTTGAAAATTTAAAGAAACAATATACTGAAACAGATACGACTATCTGGTTGGATATTGAAGTTTCTACACAAGATTATCTCGGTGATATACAAACTCGAATTCAAGAACTGACTAACGACCCACTTTTTGATGTGGTTTTATTAAGAAGAGCTAGAAAACAGCGCCAGGCACTCACCCAAAATGAGAAAGAAACACTGACAGAATTAACGGTTTATGATGTTTTTGAAAGACGCTTAGAACAACATCAGTTTGATTCAGAAGAGACTAAAACGCGATTAACCACATTATTTAAACAAGCAGTTGAAAAGGCAGAACAAGAGGATAACGAAACAAAATGAAAATCTTAAGTCTGCGATTTAAAAATATTAACTCCTTAAAAGGCGAATGGAAAATTAACTTCAACCAAGAACCTTTTATTAGCAACGGATTATTTGCGATAACAGGCCCTACCGGTGCGGGAAAAACAACCCTTTTAGATGCTATTAGTTTAGCGCTTTATCATAGAACCCCACGATTAGATAAAGTCACACAATCTCAAAATGAATTAATGACTCGTCATACTGCAGAGTGTTTGGCGGAAGTTGAATTTGAAGTTAAAGGTATTGCTTATCGTGCTTTTTGGGAACAACGCCGAGCCAATTATAAAGAAGATGGTAATCTTCAAGCACCACAGGCTGAACTCGTCAAAATAAATATCACAGGAGGTGAAGACAAAATATTAGCGAGCAAAATAAGCCAAGTAAAAGAGATGATCATTAATATTACGGGGCTAGATTTTGACCGATTTACTAAGTCTATGTTGCTTTCACAAGGACAATTTGCAGCATTTCTTAATGCTGATGACAAATCTCGTGCAGAGTTACTCGAAGAACTCACTGGTACAGATATTTATCGTCATATTTCCCAATCTATCTTTAAACATTGGCGAGAAGAAGAACAAACCTTAAAAACGCTAAAACAGCAAGCTGAAATGATGGCGTTATTAGATGAACATGATCGCCAAGCTTTATTAACAGAACAAACCACCCTTTTTGCAAAAGAGAGCCTATTACAAAAGGAACAACAAGAATATCAAGCAGCAAAGCAGTGGCAAGAAAAAGAAATCGAGCTCAATAAAAACAAAATATTAGCACAAACCGCGGTTAACTTAGCACAAGAGGCATTAGTTGCTGCAACCCCCGATATTCAACGTCTTGAAAAGAGCGAACCCGCGGAAAAAATTCGCCCTATTTATGATGAAAAAAATCGCCTATTAAAAGAACAAGCCTATATTGAGTCACAACGCTCAACATTAAAAACAGAAAAACAGCTTATTGAACAACAAAGCCAGCCTATTAATCAGCATTTAGTCAAAGCTCGTGACACACTTAAACAACACAATGAAAAAAAACAGCAAATATTACACCTTATTCGTGAGAAAGTAGCGCCATTAGATAGTCAATTAGTCTTACTACAACAAGACATTTCAGCAAAAACACAGCAAAAAAACACACTCGAAAAAACACAATCTGAATATCTGGAAAAAATTCAATCAACGGCACACCAGCTAACTACATCACAAAAACAAGCCAATGAATTAAATGATTATTTAACTCATCATACGGTTTATGCTCAACTTGCTGAAAATTTACCGTTATGGCAACGCTATTTTGAACAATATGATGAAGTCACAGAAAAATATCTTATTAGCCAAAAGAGTGAAAAAACAGCACAAGAAAAAGAAAAATCTCTCAAACATACGCTAGAAAAAGCGACTAAAGCACTAGAAGATCAGCAACACAACTTGAACTTACAGCAACAACAATTAAATAAATTACAGACACAGCTTGAGCAACAAAATAAAGCTAACGCTATTACAGATATCCCCCCTCGTTTACAGCAAATATCACAACAAAGGAATGCACTCGCTAAGCTGATGGGATTACAAGCTCAATTACAACGAGCGATAAAAACTGAACACCAACACAAAAAAATCCAGTCAGAAAATCAGCAAAAAATAGTCATGCTGACTGAAAGCATTCACAAAAATGACATTATTTTAAAAGAGAAAGAACAACATCTTAAAGATTTAAATGCCAATTATCTCTTAATACGAAAATTGGCAGAATATGAAGAAGAGAGACAACGTTTAGTTAAAGATAACCCCTGCCCTGTTTGTGGTTCAACTGAACATCCTTATGTTGAAAAATATAAAGAAATTAAACCAGATGAAACAAAAACACGATTAGATCTTTTAACACAACAAATTCATGCATTAACAATAGAGTTAGTGGAACAAAAAACACAATGCGCTAACTATCAAGCTCAAAACAAAAAACTCAATGAAGATAGTGAACAACTCACCCAAGATATCGCGACATTAAAACAACAATGGCAAATCTTAGCACAAACGCACACATTGCCTGATGCTGACTGTGAAGAAGAAGCTTTGACTAAATTAGATGCCGAGTTTGAAAAAGAAGCTAGTCTACTCACTCAAACGCAAATAAATTACCAAGCATTAGAAGCCCGAATTCAGCAAGAATACAAGCTGTTATCTGATAACAAAGAGCAATTTAACCAACAACAGCAAGCTATTCTTTATCAACAAAGTGAATTGACTCAACAACAAAAAGAAGTCACCAATCAACAACAACAAACAGCTCAATATCTTCAACAGAAGACACAATTAGCGCAAGATATTCAATCTCGTGTTGAACAGCAAGGCTATCAGTTATGCCGATTTGAAGAAAAAACACAATGGCTTAATGCGCGTAAAAAAGAGAGTCAACAATATCAATCAACATTAAAAAAATATCAGGAATTACTGCAAACAATTCGTGAATTGTCATTAACACAAGAAGAAAGAAAACGTTATTTAGCGGAAACCCAAAAAGAACTTGATACAGGCTTAGCTCATTTACACCAATTACATCAACAACAAGAACAGTTAAAAGCACAACGTCAAGCTTTATTCGGGACACAATCCACCGAAGATGCACGGAATGAATTAGAACAAAAAAGTCAGTTATTACAAAAAGATATTGAGCAATATAGCGAAGACAAGAACCAACTTGAAATTCGTTTAAATCAGCTTATTGGCCAATATCAGGAAAATAAAAAATCACTACAACGACTTCAAATTCACTCACAGAACACTGTTGAACAATATCAAAATAAATTAAAAAACAGTCCTTTTGCTGATGAAAATGCATTTTTAGCCTCTTTGCTATCCGTCGAGGAAAGAAATCGCTTACAAGAACAGCAAAAACAGCGACTAGACAAGCTACTACAAGAAAAAACACGCTTAGATACACAAGAAAATGCCTATCAACAACATTTATCACAACAACCATTATTGGCAACCCAGCAAAATCTTGAACAAATCAACGCTCAATTATTGCTGTTAGAAACACAATTTACGCAATTACAAGAGACAAAATTTCGCATTCAAGAGCAACTGCGAACGGATGAAGAAAAGCGTAAAAAGCAACAAAACCTACTGACTCATATAGCTAATCAGCAGGCTCATTTTGATGATTGGAGTTATTTAAATGAATTAGTGGGATCTGCCTCAGGAGATAAATTCAGTCGTTTTGCTCAAGGATTAACGCTAGATCATTTGATTTATTTAGCCAATCGTCGTTTAGAAAAACTGCATGGGCGTTATTTCTTACAACGTAAAACACCTGCAAGCCTTGAACTACAAATTGCAGACACATGGCAAGCAGATGCACTGCGAGATACACGAACTCTCTCTGGTGGTGAAAGTTTTTTAGTCAGTTTATCACTCGCTCTCGCGCTTTCAGATTTAGTAAGTAATAAGACACAGATTGAATCGCTGTTTCTAGATGAGGGCTTTGGCACACTCGATCCTGATACGTTAGATATCGCACTTGATGCGCTCGATAGTCTAAATGCATCGGGCAAAATTATTGGTGTGATTAGTCACGTAGAAGCAATGAAAGAACGCATTCCAGTTCAGATTAAAGTGAAGAAAGCTGGGGGATTAGGGATAAGCCAACTGGCACCTGAATTTAGATATATAGATAAAAAAATTACAAATCAATCAGTTAAAAACTAGGTCGAATATTTTGACGTAACTGATTAAATTTTTTATATATCAATAAATCACTGCTAAGCCCTATAGTATGTTCATAGATTAGCTCAAGCTAAGACACGCTTTAAGCGCCTAAATTTATCAAGGAGACACCATGTCTAACGCATTTACTGATTTAATGAAAAAACGTAGAACAATTTATCATTTAGGTAATCAACTTCCAATTAGCGAAGACAGAGTCACTGCGATTATCAAAGAAGCGGTTAAAGAAAGCCCAACAGCATTTAACTCACAAACATCGCGTGTTGTTGTTCTGTTTGGTGAACAACATCAAAAACTGTGGGATATCGTTAAAAACACACTGAAAAAATTAGTTCCAGCAGAAGCATTTAGTGCTACTGAAGCAAAAATTAATAGCTTCGCTGCAGGTGCGGGTTCAATTCTGTATTTTGAAGACACCGATATCGTAAAAGGTCTTCAAGAGCAATTCCCACTGTATGCGGATAACTTCCCTGTATGGTCAGAACAAGCAAGTGGTATGGCACAACTTTCTGTTTGGACTGCATTAGCAGCAGAGAACGTAGGTGCTTCATTACAACACTACAACCCAATTATTGATGACGAAGTTCATGCAACTTGGGATCTGCCAAAAACATGGAAATTAAGAGCGCAAATGGTCTTTGGTTCAATCGAACAAGAGGCCGGCGAGAAGAATTATATTGAAGATGACGCTCGCTTTAAAATCTTCAAATAAGAGTTAGAACAGACATCTGACAAAAGACCCTAAATAATACCCTCTTTTTTTACTTTCATTCCTTGCCCACAGCCACTGTGGGCTTTTTTTTATTACATGCCCACAGAAAAAGAGAGGTGGTATTATGCCTTCACTATAAAAATCCTATAAAAAAGAGCAAAGTGCGCAATGAATACAAAGGTAGGGATGGACCCTTTGTGTTCAACACTTTGCTCTCTTTATTTATTTACGCACCCCTTACCGAAGTAAAAGGTGCGATTTTCACAAGGCGTATGAAAATACGTTATTTACGTGTGATGTTGTTTGCTTTTGGTTGAGCAATTGGAGACTGCTCAGCAAAGTATTTCACGACTGCATCAACATCTGGCACGCTGTAAACTGGATCTTTACCTTCTTTCAGTACAGAGAAATTACTACCACCTGTTGCTAAGTATTCGTTAGCCACAACACGGTAAGAGGCTTTCATATCCACTGGTTTGCCATCAATTTTCATGGATTCGACGATAACACGGTTACCATTAGAGGCTTTGCTATCCCATGTATATTGGAAGTTGCCTGAAACAGCTAACACTTGTGGACGTGAACGATCCCATTGTTGTTCTAATAGGCGTTTGATTTGTTCACCCGTTAACGTTTGAGTTAACAGTACGTTAGAGAATGGCTGTACAGTGTAGATTGCGTTATAAGAAACGTCACCACCAGTCATATCAGCACGAATACCACCGCTGTTCATAAATGCGATTTGTGCGCCACCCATATCTTTTGGTTTTGCAGTATATAAATGCGCATCCGCAATCACTTGACCCAGTGCAGATTCACCCGCGTCATTCGTTTGCTTGTTCAGGTTACCTTCTAACTTACCGATAATACGGTTAGCTAATGGGGTAGCAATTTTTTCGTAAGCTTCTAACAGTTTAGTCACTGCAGGATCTTTTTCATATTTACGGTTATCAACCCAAATGTTACGAGCTTCGATATCAACAACATCTTTCGTTGTTTTATCTAATTTCAAGTCGATACGCGTTAACATTGCACCATTAGACTGTGCCGATGTCACTGATTTACCGTTGATAGTACAGTTATAAGCTTGGTGAGTATGACCAGTAACAACGAAGTCGATAGCTGGATCTAATTGTTCAACAACACCCAGTACTTTACCTGTAATACCATTACATGCGTTGATATTAACTGGACCACCATCACGACGCTGTGCTGCACCTTCGTGGATCAGAACACCAATTGCTTGAACGCCTTTGGCTTTTAACTGAGGTACTAGTGCGTTAATTGTTTTTGCTTCATTGTGGAAGCTTAAGCCTTCGGTTCCTTTAGGGGTTACGATAGCTGCAGTACCTTCTAAAGTTAAACCGATGAAGGCAACAGGAATACCGTTGAATTCTTTAATAACGTATTCTGGGAATAATGTTTTGCCCGTTTCGTTAACAATAACGTTAGCCGCTAAGTATTGGAAATCTGCGCCTTTAAACTCAGTTGGGCCTTGGCAACCCGTTACTGGGTGACAACCACCGTTTTGTTTACGCAGTAACTCGCCCATGCCTTTATCAAATTCGTGGTTACCCACTGAAGTTGCTTCTAAGCCTGCTAATGATAATGCTTCGATTGAAGGCTCATCATGGAACATTGAAGATAACAGTGGGCTTGCACCAACCATATCACCAGCCGCAACAACGATGTTGTTCGGGTTATCTTTCTTCATTTCTTTAATTAACGTAGCCATGTGCTCAATGCCACCAGGTTTGTTTGGACCTGGCGCTTTTAGCGCACCATGGAAGTCGTTCATTGCGATAACACGCACATCAACAACATTAGCTTCGTCGTAGTTCTTTGCACAACCAGCTAATAAGACAGAGCTTACTGCAAGTGCAACGAGTTTATATTTATGCTTCATTTACAATTTATCCCTAAGATCAAAATTCACGTTTCGGACAATCAATGACTTCGAAATCTTTGCTATAACAGATATAGAATTCATCTCGATTAATTTGAATTTCTTTATCCTTCAGTGATGGATTGTTTTCTTTTAAGAACTTAATCAATGCACTATTTGAAGGACGGCCCTCTGGTAATACTAACGCTTCATACAACTCTTTTTGTTTACCAAAGAATGCATCTGGTGTATCAAACGCACAAACACCATGTTTTTCCCATTCACCTTGTAACAGATCGATACCCGGAGAATCGCACAGATAAGGTTTGATAGCAGAGTATTCTAAAGGTGGTAAATCGCCTTTACATAAACGAGGATGCTTGCGTATGTCTTTCCAATCACGGCAGTCTTCCCACGATTTACCATCACAGGTTTCAGCCCACAGCCCATGAACAATCCAACCAAATTTATTATCTGAGAAACATTGGATTTCAAATTTATCGTACTCACGTTTTGCACGATCTTTTTCATTGTCGTTATTTAAACGCTTAATATTATTACTTTTATAATCACAAAAAGCCGGTGAGTAGTTAATTGCTAACTTAAAGTAATCTGTTGATGCTGTGCTGTTTTGACCATAGCGATCATGAGAAGCAATGTAGTCGTAAGGTGCTGTTGGAGCATCAGGTAGAATACAAGATACGCCTTCAACTAATTTAGCTTGAGGTTTTAATGGTTCTGTAATTTCAGGTGCTTGCGTTGCACATCCTGCTAATACTAAAGCAAAAGCAGCAGGTAATAGCTTCATAAAGCGCATAAAATCCCCTTAAAGAGCAATAAATTTTACTCTCTTGGTTCAAAAAGGTAAGAAAAGCCTGCCCAGAATGGGCAGGTTTAATTGCTTATTTCTTCTCAGTTAAATCAATTTTGTAAATAGCAAAACCGATGTCATCATTTCCCACAAAGGTCATTGGATACTGAGCAAAATCTTTAATAAAGTTAGCCGCTTTTTCACTAGGTGACGTTTCAAAGCGAACATCTAATTGTTTATCTGTCTTAATCGGTAAGAAAGACCAATTATTAGCGGCTTTTGTTGCCACTTCGCCATTCTCTTTTGTTTGCTTAGCAATATAAGACGCTAAGATTGCACGGTTTTCATCTGGGGATGCAAACGCAATATTCGCTTCACCGGTACCCGCAAATTTACCACCGTATCCACGGTAGTTATTTGTTGCGATCAGGAATGTTGCTTTAGGATCGATTGGTTTGCCTTCGTAAGTCACTTCTTTAATACGATTCGCATCTTTATTAACAACTTGACAATCAACGTCATATTTCGCCGGTTGAGTTAAGTCAACTTTATAGTTCACACCGCTGATAGTGTCGAAGTTATAAGTACGGAAACCATCCCAGTTGATTAAATATTGTGGTTTAGTTGAATTAGGATCAACTTGATTCCACATACCCGCTGAACATTCTAACCACTCAACAACATCCGCACCGGTCGCTTTAACAACCACTAATGTGTTTGGATACAGATATAAATCTGCAGCGTTACGGAATGTTAAATCACCTTTTTCAACTTCTACGAAGTCTGCTGGTGCATTTTTACGACCACCCGCTTTAAACGGCGCGGCTGCACCTAATACAGGTAAACCGTCTAAGTTCGGATCACCTTGAATAAAGTGTTTGGTGTAATCAACTTGTGCATCATTAACGATTTGTACCGTTGGATCGCTTTGTACTAATGCTAAGAAGCTGTACATATTGGCAGAAGCTTTACCAATGTGTTTACCCACGAAATCACGGGTACCTTGGTGTGCTTTTTCGATGATTTGCGCTAATTCAGCATCACGTTCAACTAAGGCTTTTTTATTTGCTTTATCAAAGATAGGACGTGCTTCACCTGTTGCTTGTGTCATCACCCACTTACCGCTGTCGTTGTTGATAACCATATCAACGACACCTAAGTGATCACCCCATTGGCCTGGCATAACCGCAGGAACGCCGTTTACAGTGCCTTTAGCAACATCAACACCTTTAATGCCTTCAAATTCTTTGCTTGGAAATACGCCATGAGCGTGACCAAACATGATTGCATTAATGCCTTCAACTTCACTTAAATAATAAACTGAGTTCTCAGCCATTGCTTTGTACGGCTCTGACGCGAAACCAGAGTGAGGAATAGCCACAATCAGGTCAGCACCCTCTTTTTTCATTTGAGGGACGAATTTTTTCGCTGTTTCTGTAATATCATTTACAACGACCTTACCATCCAGATTGGCTTTATCCCAGATTAAGATCTGTGGTGGTACGAAGCCGATATAACCAATCTTGATAGTGTGTTCTTTACCATCACGATCTTTTACTGGTGTATCAACAATGATATAAGGTGTGAAATAGTTTTTGCCTGTTTTCGCATCCATCACGTTGGCGTTGATGTAAGGGAATTTAGCACCCGCAATGGCTTTTTTCAGGTAATCTAAACCATAGTTAAATTCATGGTTACCAAAGTTACCTACGGTGTAGCCCATGGTGTTCATCAGCTGATGGGCTGGATGAGATTCGCCTTTTTCTAAACCTTTAGCTGCTTGGTAGTCAGCCAGCGGGCTACCTTGGATCAAGTCGCCGTTATCAACTAAAATCGCATTGGTTGCTTCAGCTTTTGCTGCTTTAATTAAATTAGCTGTACGGACATAACCAAACTGTTCTGTTGGTTTGTCTTTGAAGTAATCAAAGTCGATTAAGTTACTGTGAACATCAGACGTCTCCATAATACGAAGATCGACTGTCGCAGCATTCACGTTGAATGCAACAAACATTGCTAATGTTGAAATTTTCAACACATTCTTAACCATTACACACCCCTTATATATTGGTTAACAGGAGAGCAAAATGGCTCTCCTTTCGTTACTTCTGTCAAACAGCCTCGTTGAAAAGACTAGAAATACAGACGCATACCCGTTTCGAAGATATATTGTTTAGTGTCTTTATATGCTTCATTGTCACTGCGTGCATCATCATATGCCATTTCAGCGAATAAACGTAAGTTGTTGTATTTAGATACCGCAAAACGTTTATCTACACCCACAGTATAGGTTTCTTTTTTGTAGTTGAACGTGTTAGCATCACCATCACGCAAATAGTAACCCGCATACATACCACTTTCGATACGATCCCAGTGCCATTTCACACCAACACCGTACAAATCAGCTTTCCAATCGCCTTTAACAGAGTTCCATTTATAATCTTTTGAAGTTGCATTACTTGCTAAAGTTAAACCTGAATTTTTACCACGAGATTGACCATAGTCTAAACCAATAGAGAACTCACGGCCTGGGAAGAAGTATTCAGCGCCAAATGCTAATATACTGTTTTCAGGTGTTTTTCCTTGAACTGTGCTCTTACTGCTATGAGTCGCTTCACCTTTAGCCGCAGAGTAACCCGCATCAAATTCTAAACCGAAGGTTGATTTATAGAAACCAACTAATGAGTAAGCACGAGTGATATCACCAGTAGTACGAGTATTATCATCACCCGTTTTACCTGTAACGGTACCCGCTAATTTGAAACCTTCGTAACGGTTAGTTTCAATAAAGATAGTTTGTGGTAAACGGGTCATAAAGTTGTTTTTACCAACACCTTTACCATCAGCATAACCATTGCTATAACCTACAGCACGACCTAATACATCACTAAAATAGAACACACCTGTGTTACCATAGCCGTAGCTTGATTTTTTCACCCAATCGATCGGAATATATGTACGACCAAATTGGATTTGTCCATAATCACGGTGAGAGAAACCCACATAACCTACACGGTTGTACATTTCAAAGTTTGATTTAGGGTTGTCACTGTTCGTTTTTTGAGTGTCTGACCCCCACTCTAATTTACCAAATACTTTGATATCGTTAGTCAGTTCGTGTGAACCAAAGAAACCGATACGGCTACCGTCATCATTCATTTTCATTTCATGATTTTGGCTAGTCACTTGTGTTTTTAAACGGAACTGACCGTTTACATCAAAACGTGTACCTTTATCGTTATACACGTTTACTGCGTTTGCCGATCCAGAAAGAACCAACAAACCAACCAGTGCTGCTAGAGGCTTCAAGCTTTTCATGATTAAAATACCCATCTATTTTCTATAGTTTTATGATTTTCTTTAAGGTCAAAAATAATACCGCCGTATATAGTTGACCTGATATTCAGACAAAAGATCTCTGCCACGAATTTCGAAAAAGAAAATCGCTCTCACAATTGATAATTTTTATAGCTACTAATGATGACTCTACAAAATTTTCTTAAAGGTTTTAATTTCCTTGACACAGACGTAATCACCAATAAGACACAAAAATAATATCCTCATTATATTTTAAATAAGGGCATTGCTTTTATTTCTGTTAGAAAAAGAAATTGGTCATTGAATTTTCGTTGGCATGTTACTCAAAAAAAAGCCCTTCTTTCGTGATGTAGCCCACAATTACACCAACATGCGATTTCACAGTTACATACCGAAGTGATAAGCGTCACAATTAAAGGTAAAGATACGTGTTTTTTGAACTAAATCAACTTTTTAAAAATAACACTTTTAGATTTTTCTTTTAGATTTCATTTTGTTACAAGACTCTTTTTTTTGCTAATAAAAAATTTATCCCCCTATTTAATATATTTAAAAGGAAGTATTAATTTTAACCACTAAATAAATAACACTAAAGATTTGAATATTGTTATTCCTAATTAATAATTTTTTATCTTTATATTTATTTCTTATTTAAATAAAAACGAAATCATATTTAAATACAATTTAACTAGTGGTAACGAGTAACACTCCCTCAAAAAAAGAATAATTAACTACAAATACCAAAAAGAGAAGCACAAGAATACCATTCAATCACAATATCTAATCAATACGTACATGTAATAAAGAACTCCCAAAAAACATTACAAAATCTAAACTATAACCTTGGTTAATATAAAAAGCCCTATCGTGTTATTTTAACGATATTTAAAAAATAAATATCCAAATTTGTGATCCTAATCACTTTGTTACTTGTGAAATGTCACTCTTTATATTTTCCTATTTTTGTGACAATTATCACATGCAATCGTCAAGAAGATTTTTGTTTTGTAAATTAATGCAGAGATAAATCTGAAAATGATTTCATGTTGTAAATAAAAAATAGCATAAAAATGAAATTAAGTGATCATCATCACATTAGAGATTATGCTAAAAATCACGTTATTTTATTATTATTATCCTTAATTAATCCAATAAAAATAAGAATGAAACTCATTATCACTCAGTAAATTTACTAATTATTCGTTTCAGCTTTTTTCTTTTTTATTAAATAACATTATAGATATTTTCTTTTAAGGGATATTACCTTTTAGATACCCTAAACATTCAGTATCATAATGCGGTAAATAATGATTAAGGGGAATGTCAGATGCTGTGGTTTAAAAATATTTTGGTCTATCGCTTAAATAAAGAGATAGCACTGTCAATGGATGAGTTAGAACAACAGCTTGCTTCATTGGCATTCACACCTTGCAGTAGCCAAGACATGACCAAAACAGGTTGGGTTTCACCTATGGGGGATCGTGGTGAAGCGCTTATTCATGTAGCTGGCAAGCACGTGATGATATGCGCGCGAAAAGAAGATAAAATCTTACCTGCAACAGTGATTAAAAACGCCTTACAAGAGAAAGTTGAAAAGCTTGAAGGTGAACAAGGTCGTAAGCTGAAAAAAACAGAGAAAGCCACCTTAAAAGATGAAGTGGTACATACCCTGCTTCCTCGTGCATTTAGTAAATTCTCACAAACTTTTATTTGGCTAGATTTAGAAAAACAATTAGTCATTGTTGATTCTGGCAGTGCAAAACGCGCTGAAGATAACTTAGCTTTGTTGCGCAAAACGTTAGGTTCATTACCTGTTGTTCCACTGAACTTTAATGAATCCGTTGAATTAAAAATGACAGAGTGGGTACGCTCCGGAGAACTCCCGGCTGGCTTTACCTTAATGGATGAAGCGGAGCTAAAAGCCGTGCTGGAAGAAGGTGGTGTGATCCGTTGTAAAAAACAAGAATTAGTCTCTGATGAAATTGCGACTCATATTGAAGCAGGTAAAGTTGTCACCAAGCTTTCCGTGGACTGGGAAGATCGCCTACAATTTATGCTTTGTGATGATGGCTCAATAAAACGGATCAAATTCAGTGAAACATTACGAGAACAAAATGATGATATTGATAAAGCTGATTTTGCTCAACGTTTTGATGCCGACTTTGTTTTAATGACGGGGGAGTTAAGCGCACTCATTGAACGCGTGACAGAAGTGCTCGGTGGCGAAGCAGAATAACACCATCTTATTAAAGAATAACAGCCTATCATTTTATCTAAATAGGCTGTTTTTTATTTAGTAAAATTTATTTTTGAATTAAATACCGAATTGTCGGGCCATCTTGTTGGATATCTAACACGGTATAACCATAATTTTTCGCATCAAGCGGAATATTGTTAATGGATTGAGGGCAATCACTTACTACCTCTAAAATTTCGCCTTTTTTCAGTGATGGCATAGCTTCAAGCGTTGCTACCGCAGGATAAGGACAAGGTTCACCAACCATATCTAGACGATAATCAGGAATAATGGTGTCTTTCTGACTCATGCGATTTCCTTATTAACTTGTGTTGAAATAGATTGTGCTTGTTGCGCCTTTTTACGGAAAAAGTGTTTTTCCCACCAAAGTAATAATATAAATGACACACCAAGCATCAGATATGTCACACCTAATCCTCCCACTGGACCAAAGGTGTCGAGTAAGTTAATCTTGTCATAATCAGTCGCGATCACTGAGGCAAAATCATCCCAGTAGTAAGCCAATAATGTCGAGCCGATAACGTTACCCAATCCAACCCACCAAAAGTGAATTTGACCTTCTACAGCGCGATACATCCAGCCTGTTTCACACCCACCCGCAAGTACAATACCGAAACCAAAGAGTAAACCGCCAATGACAGCATTCGGCCCTGCCCACATAATTTTAGGCGCAGCACCTAATTGGACATAGCTGAAGATCCCAACCGCACTCACCGCCATACCAATGATAATCGCTTTTGCCATATGAGTTCTGCCTGTTATCCATAAATCACGAAAGGCAGAGGTAAAACAGATTTGCGCTCGTTCGATTAAAATACCAAAACCAATACCGCCTAACATCGCAAAGCCCAGTTTGGGTGAATCAAAGAGAATAATGAAAGACCACGCAATCATGGCAAAAAAGATAACCATTCCCAATCTAAAGCGACGTTTTGCACGCTGTTTATCTTGAGTAATCGGTGAAGCTTGACTGACTTTTTGTAGTTTTACAGGAATACGAAACAGAGGCATCAGTGAAAGTTTGGCACCAAAATAAGAGCCAATCGCTGTTGCAACCGCAAAAAACCAAGCATGTAAAGAAAACTGGGGGATCCCCGTAAAGAAAGCAGCGAGGTTACAGCCCATCGCTAAACGTGCACCAAAACCCGCAATAATCCCCCCAAGCACTGCCTGAATAATACGAATTTTATGCTGAGGATGGCGAAGTTTGACGTTGTTGGCCCAAAGCGCAGCCATAATACAACCTCCAAACATGCCAATAATCATCACACCGTCAATACGCGTTAATGGCGTACCTTCAAGACCGATAATTTTAAAATAACCCCATTCTTCAGGGTGAGCACCAAACCATTGCATTACGTGACCACCCCAACGAGTAAATTCTCCCGTGACAGCCCAGAACGTGCCGGTTAAACCAAAGTAGTAAGTTGATAAGATACCTGCCGCAATCACCGCTGGAAGAGGCTTCCAAAAACGGATCAGGTATTGAGATTTAAATTCTGACCAAGACATGTTTTTTCCTAGAACTTACCTCTACGAGAGACCCTCTCCACGCAGTAGGATTGGCCGAACATGTTACTCCAATAATTTTTTTATCAAAGGGTCAGTATTCAGATAAATGAGAGAAATTTGCGCTATAACAAATTTTTTGTAACAGGCTGGCAACTTATCCCACTTATAAATCTTATGGTCATTTCAATTTATAAGTGGGAAGTAAGTAATTAGCAAATACGTGGTAATGGCTCGTTATATGGTAAGTCAAGGATACGGCTAGTCCCGAAAATTCCCGTTAACCGAATATAATTATCCTCGGTAACTTCACCAATAGTACAAGCCTCTTTCCCTAAAGTATGTTGATGTAAAGCCTCAAGGACTTGTGCTTCAGCGTCAGGCGATACCACTAAAACAATTTTACCTTCATTAGCAAAATTCAGTGCTTCAAGCCCTAATAATTCACACACACCACGAACAGCTTGTTTCATTGGTAATTTACTTTCATGCACATTCATGCCACAACCGCTAGCTTGAGCAAATTCATGCAAAATAGCAGTCACGCCACCTCGGGTTGCATCACGTAAGGCACGAATACCTGTAATTTGGCGTAAAGGCGCAATCATTGGCTCAAGAACAGCACAATCACTTTGTAGATCCGCTTCTAGTCCTAAATTTTCACGCAGATTTAGGATTGTTGCGCCGTGATCGCCAATAGTACCGCTCACTAAGATCTTATCGCCCGCTTTGATATTGCTTGCAGCCCAATTAACTGCTGTTGGAATAACGCCAATACCCGCAGTATTGATAAAAATCTTATCCGCCGCACCACGAGGAACTACTTTAGTATCTCCCGTGACAATTTGTATTCCCGCTTGTGAAGCAGCTTTTGCCATCGCGAATACAAGCACTTCAAGGGTTTCAAATGGAAGCCCTTCTTCGAGAATAAAACCACATGAAAGATAACGAGGCACAGCACCACCAACAGAAAGATCATTAGCCGTACCACAAACAGATAATTTACCAATATTCCCGCCAGGAAAAATGATCGGATCAATCACATAACTATCTGTGCTAAAAGCAAGACGATCGCCAAGCGTCGTTAACTCATTTAATGCGATCCGTGCTTGATCTTCTTTTTCATTTAATAATGGATTATCGAATGCTTTTAAAAATAAGCCTTCGATCAATTGTTGCATACCTTGCCCACCATTTCCTTGGGCTAAAGTGATTTCATCAGGTTGTTTCATATATTACCTTCACGGCGATACTGATAATAAGCCGCACACGCCCCTTCTGATGACACCATTAAAGCACCCAATGCGGTTTCTGGTGTACAACTTTTGCCAAAGAGCGGGCAATCCGAAGGTTTGCATCGTCCTGTTAATACATCACCACAGCGAGATTGTGGATTATCGGCCACTTTTTGTGGTGCTGGTGTAAAACGTAATTCTGCATCAAACTCAGAATAAGCGGGTGTTAATTGAATACCTGACATTGGGATCTCACCCAATCCACGCCATTCACTGGTTTCTTTTAACATAAACACTTCGTTAAGTGCTTTTTGGGCTAACTTATTACCTTCATTCGGTACAATGCGACTATATTGGTTTTCAATACTTAAAACATAATCTGCATTTTCTGCTTTTGCTTTAAGTTGTTTAATGACCATCAGTATAGCTTGCAATAAATCTAATGGTTCAAATCCTGTCACCACAAAAGGCTTTTCAAATGCATCACATAACGGTTGATATGGTGTACATCCAATCACCATACTCACATGCCCCGGTGCAATAAAGCCATCAATGCGAACATCGTCTTGCTCTAGTAGACAACGCAAAGTCGGTACGATGGTAATGTGCTGACAAAATAGAGAAAAGTTTTTAAGTCCACGCAATTTTGCTTGTTGTAGCGTCATTGCCGTACTTGGCATGGTTGTTTCAAAACCTAAACCAAAGAAAACCACTTGTTTGTCTGGATTATCTTGTGCGATTTTGAGTGAATCGAGTGGTGAATAGACAATACGAATATCACTACCACGACGACGTGCATCAAGCATTGAGCCATTACGACCCGGTACTCGCATTGCATCACCAAATGTGCAGAAAATCACATCAGGACGGGCTGCAATTTCTAAACATGCATCAATCCGCCCCATCGGTAATACACAAACAGGACAACCCGGCCCGTGAACAAATTCAATTTCTTCTGGTAATAAGCGGTCTAAACCAAATTTGAAAATGGCATGTGTATGCCCACCGCACACTTCCATGATTTGTAATGGACGTTTAATAGGGTGAGGCCATTGTGAAATAGTTTCACGAATTTGGGCTAGTAAAGCTTTCGCAAGTTCGGGATCACGAAATTCATCAACGTACTGCATCATCAGCCTCTTCGAGGGTCACACCATAGACATGCTGTAATGCATCAAGAGTATCTTGTGCTTCTTGCTCATCAAGAATACTCATGGCAAATCCCACATGAATAAGTACCCATTTGCCTAATAATTCACTAGGTTCGCCTTCACATACCATTGAAATATTAACCGCACGTTTGACGCCACTGACTTCGGCATAAGCGAGTTGGTGGACATCTTCGCCCACCTCAACAATCTTAGCAGGGACACCTAAGCACATAAACGACTCTCCAACCAAGCTAACCACGCTTCCATGCCTTCACCCGTTGTTGCTGATAACGCAATGATTTCGATATTAGGATTCACACGACGAGCGGATTCGATACAGGTTTGAACATCAATATTAAGATGTGGCACTAAATCAATCTTATTGATAATCATTAAATCAGCAGCGGCAAACATATGCGGATATTTCAGTGGCTTATCTTCACCTTCAGTGACAGAAAGAATAGCCACTTTATGTTTTTCACCCAAATCAAAGCTGGCTGGGCACACTAAATTCCCCACATTCTCAATAAAGAGAATGCTGTTATCCTGCACGCCTAATTGGTGCGTTGCATCATGCACCATTTGCGCATCAAGGTGACAACCTTTACCTGTATTCACTTGAATAGCTGGAACACCCGTTTCACGAATACGATCCGCATCATTCGTCGTTTGTTGATCGCCTTCGATCACAGCACAAGGTACACGTTGGGCTAACTGTTTTAATGTTTGTGTTAACAGTGTTGTTTTACCAGAACCAGGGCTTGAAACTAGATTTAATGCCAACACATTTTGCTGTTCAAAATGTTCACGGTTATGAATCGCAATACGATTATTTTTATCCAGTACATCCATTTCAATCTTCAGCATACGCTTTTGGCTAATCCCAGGTGCATGTGTTCCTGCTTCACCTTGGCCATAATGCATATTCTGATTTTCAATCACTGGACTGAATTGTTCTTCGCTCTCGTGCTCATGGTCGTGCTGATGAGAATGATCATGTGCATGATCGTGCTCATGATGAGCGTTATGTCCATGATGATGTTCATGGAAAACAGGCGTTTCGTTTAGCTGTGCATCGTTATGAAAATGAAGATGAACATCACCACTGTTATGATAATAGTGGTGATGAACAATGATAGGCTGACCATTGGTTTCGTAGTTATGCTTATGCTTTTGCTCAGACTTATCAATATATTTATGAACAGTATTCGCTGGAGTAGCAGTGTGTTCATGATGATGATCATGTCCATGGTGGCCGTGATCATGATGATGACCATGGTCGTGATGATCATGAGAGTGAGAGTGATGATGATGGTGCTCATGTGAATGAGGCTCTACGCCTTCAATTCTGACATTGCCTTCGCCACAACCGCAAGTGCTACACATATTCTGACTCCTGTACTATTCAATAAGAAGAATGTGACTCTGTGTCGCGTAAAATTTCTACACTATGATCTTAACTGACCTCGGAAGAGAGAACGACGACTTAAATCAACTTCTGCTACGGATTGTGTCTGAACAGGAAGAGAAAGAGCCATTTTCACACTATTTTCAACCAACTCCACAGCATGTTCCGCTACTAAATGTCTATCAAGTGGCGACATTAATGAACAAGCAAGGTATTGCATTCCACCCGCAAGTTCACCCACAACGAATTTAATCTGACCACAAGGTAGCTCTAACCCTATGCGATCACCCACTTTACGATGTGGCCATTCTTGTGACGGTCCTGGAAAAACGACAAGTTCTAACATCCAAGGCGTTAAAACAGCACCAATCCATTGATTTTCAAATAAGGTAAAGCCTCCTGCTTTTACAGGAATACCCTCGCGATAAAAAGGAAGACTTTTCATCTCTTTTTCAGCAATTTCACTAAAACGTGCTTCAAGTTGCTCAACAGGCGGTTCATCATATCCTAGGATATCCCAGCTTAATTCACTCATGCTGTTACCTCTTTAGGTGTGACAGGAATGCCGTATTCACGCAAAATATTCACCACATGTTCTAGCGCAATCTCCATTGATTTTTCACCAATGTCAGACAATGACATACTCGGCTCTAATGATGCTGGCTCAATACCCACTAAAATAAGCTTACGTGGAAATTCATCCGTCATACGTAAAGCCATTAACACATCAGATAAACCTAGTTGATGAGGCGAGATCTTCTGTGTAAAAAGCGCAGGAACATCATCATCATGTAAAACAAAAATACTGCCTGGTTCATGATTACTTCTTACCGCATCGGCAACAATCAGGAGGTCTCTTGCAGCGATATCTTGCAAAATTTCCATTCCTGATGTGCCACCATCAATAACATCGACGTTCTCTGGTAAAGAGAAGCGCTCTTCGAGCGCCTCTACGATACGAACACCAATGCCTTCATCGCTTAGTAATAAATTACCAATACCTAAGACAAGTGTACGCATTATAATACCTTCACCTTACTCAGTTCTTTACCTGTTAAATCAACCATATGTACAGCACATGCCATACATGGGTCAAAGGAGTGGATCGTTCTTACCACTTCTAATGGTTTTTTAGGATCAGCAACAGGTGTACCAACAAGTGATAACTCATAAGGACCCGGTTCATCATTAAAGTTACGAGGACCCGCATTCCATGTTGATGGAACAACGGCCTGATAGTTAGTAATTTTACCGTCTTTAAACACGATCCAGTGAGATAACATACCGCGAGAGGCTTCTTCAAAACCCACCCCACGATACTCTTTACCTGGTTCAAACTCTGGTTTAATAAAGGCAGTTGTGTCACCACGACCAATATTATCAACCAGTGATTGCCATAAGAAGTTCAGAGAATCTTGTAATACGCAAGCATGAACAGTACGTCCAATAATACGTCCCCAAGTTGACTCTAACTGCTCATTAACCAGTGTTTCACCTGTTAATTTAGTATATATCTCATTAACTTCGTTATAGTGCTTAACAGTACCTTCGTGCTTACCTGCTAAACCACACACTAACCACGCTAATGTGCCGACTTCTACAGGTTTGCCATAGAATGTTGGTGATTTAACCCATGAGTATTTATTGTTTTCATCCCAGCCTGTGTATTTAGGACGAGTTAAGCCTTCCCATGGTTTTAATGGTTCATCATCTTCATACCATGCGTGTTTACCACTTTCTTCTATACCGTCTTTCAGGTTTTCATCTTTCCAGTTTTTAATTGGACGATACGTTGAGAAATCAACGCCTTCCATATAACCACCAGACAGTAAAAACTCGGTGTTATTACCATTGATTGGTAACTCAGGTACAGATAAATAGTAGTTAGCTCCTTTACCAATTTTTAGCCACTCTGGATAATAAGCAGCAAAAATAGCGGTATCGACTTTATAAACTTGTTCAATAAAATCACCAAGATTATCGATAAAGTGCTTCACATACATTAAACGTTCTAAGTTAAGAACACTTGGTGCATCAAGATTAATTGGGTTAGCAACCCCCCCCACAGCCAAGTTTTGGATATGAGGTGTTTTACCACCAAGAACAGCAACGATACGGTTTGCATCACGCTGACATTCAAGAGCTTGCAGATAGTGAGCAACGGCAATCAAGTTAACTTCTGGTGGTAATTTCATGGCTGAGTGACCCCAATAACCATTAGCGAAAATACCTAACTGACCGCTATCTACTAAACCTTGGATTTTTTTCTGTACTTTTCTAAATTCTTCAGCAGAATTTAATTGCCACTTAGAAACGCCTTTCAGCATCGCTGATGCTTTTTCAGGATCGGCTTGTAATGCAGAAGTAATATCAACCCAGTCCATCGCAGAAAGCTGATAGAAGTGAACGATATGGTCATGAAGAATATGAGAAGCCAAAATAATGTTACGGATATATTGCGCATTGACAGGAATATCCATACCTAAGGCATCTTCAACTGCACGTACTGAGGCAATCGCGTGAACTGTCGTACAAACACCACAAATACGTTGCACGATAATCCATGCATCACGAGGATCGCTTCCTTTTAGGATCTCCTCCATTCCGCGCCACATGGTACCGGAAGACCAAGCCTTAACAACTTTTCCGTTATCAATTTCACAATCGACGCGTAAATGCCCTTCAATACGGGTAATAGGATCAATAGTAATGCGTTGGCTCATGATTTAACCTCAGCCTTTTTTAATTGTATATTTGAATCTGTTTGTGCAGGTAAAACCGGCAATAAACGGATAATAAGAATGTAAGCAGTTACTTCAAATGCAACGAAGCCAATAGAAATCAATAATTCACTTGCTGTTGGGAAATAGTGGTAACCATTGCCTGGATTATAAGCAACTAAAGAGTAATTCATACGCCACATTGCTGCGCCAATAAGCATAAATAATGCGCATACAAACAACATTCTTGGGTTACGACGATTATCATTCAGATGCATAAGCACAAGTGGGATAAGCAACAATGCACTTTCAGCAATGAATAACCAAGAGAACATATCCCCATTTGCGATATAACTGAGTTTACCGTTCCAAATTACCTCGCCCCAACGTAGTACCAAGAAAGTAATCAATAACACTTCGATCACTCGTGTTAGCTTGGTAAACAATGGTGTTTCGTCATCATTCATGGTACGGCTTGCTTTTAACAGCGAACCTTCAAAAATAACGATAGTGAAACCGAGAATAAAGGCTGTTAGTAAAGAAAACAGCGGTAACATCTCATAAGATTGCCACAGTGGATGTACTTTCCAACCCGCTGAAATCATTAATGATCCCATTGAGGATTGGTGCATGGTTGGCAGTAAAGCACCAAGACCAATAATAAAGAACATCGCTTTATTAAGACGTTTCAACGACACTTTCCAACCTAAACGTTCTAATAACGCAGGTAAGAATTCTAATGCCATCACCATAATATAGATGGTCATACAGGTCGCTGTTTCAAACAACACTGAGTTAACGTTAAAGTATTGCGGCATAAAGAAGTGAGGCATGTTCCAATAACGACCAATATCAATAGCGATGGATAAACCACCTAATGAATAGCCAAACAAGCTCGCGAGTAATGCAGGACGCACTAATGGGTGAAACTCCCCTTTATTAAAGACATAAACAGCCCATGCAAGTGCCCAACCGCCACATGCAAAGCCTGTTCCTATCAATAAGTCAAAGGCAATCCAAATACCCCAAGGGTATCCCCCATTCAGGTCAGAGACATCGCCCAGACCTAATACCAAACGCTTACCAATAAGAATAAAACCGAGCACAGCAAGCGGTAAAAATACTCTTACTGCTAGAGTAAATAACTTACCGCCAAGTGGACGAGGATCATGACTCGACATCGTTATCCTCCTTGTGGTGTTCCTGCTCTTGTTTTTTACTATTACGGTTAACCAAATAGGTGATCCCTGCAAGGGCTGCTATTGGTAATACCATGCCTTTATAAAGCGTATGTTGAATATGTTCAGAACGCGCACCCGTTGATAATGGTGCCACTTCTGGCATTCCTAAATTGTCGAAAGGAACCGCAGAAAGTACCATGACTTGCGTACCGCCACCTTCAAACTCACCATAGATATGATCTTGATATTCAGGAATTTTATGTAGATAAGTATCGCCACCACTAATGGTTTGACGTGGGTAATGATATTCTTCACCCGCTTTTTTCGCTAAACGACGTTTTGCTTCTTCTAGCAATTCTTCGCGTGTACCGAAAATAACTGCACCAGTAGGACAAACTTCAACACAGCCTGGTAATAAGCCTTTATCTAAACGCTCAACACCTTTTTGGTTACAAAGCTCGCATTTATAGAGCTTACCAAATGGATCATCATAATCGTATTTTGGAATGTTATAAGGGCATCCCACCATACAGTAACGACAACCTGTACAGATATCCGCGTGATAATGGACAATACCGGTTTTTGGATCTTTGGTTAACGCAGAAACAGGGCAAACGGAAACGCAGTTCGCATCAACACAATGCATACATTGTTTCTTAATGAAAGCATAACCGTTTTCCAGTTGGTCTTTATTTTCACCCGTACCATCACGCCAAATTTGAATAATATTATTTGTGTAAGGACTTAATTTATCGTTGTTTGACCAAATCGGATCGCCATTAGCGTAAGTATCACCACGCTCCATTGGCTCCGGATGATTGATTTCCTGACATTTAGTGACACATGCTTGACAGCCTACACATAATGTAGAGTCGTAGAGCATACCGAGAGACCCAGGAATCGGGGGACGGTTCTGCGCCGCAGCATGACTCGCAGTGGGAGCCATTCCCGCAAGGAGAACCCCACCTGATGCCAGCTTAAAGAAATGACGCCTATTCACCGTTTATCCTCCTGTGAGGCTCCTGTGGCATTCTTGTCACGGCCTAATTGACGCACAGCCATCACACTGACACCGGCAACCGCACCGACAACAGCACCGAGCAAGCCCGCAGCACCATAAGACACGCCACCACCTTCTTTCGCATTAACATCAGGTACTTGCGCTTTTGGTGTTGGCTGATAAACATTCGCTAATTGGAAAATACCTTTAGTAAAGCCAATCCCTTCTTCATTACATCCGTAACAAGGGTGACCAATACCTACAGGCCAAATTCCACCACCAACATCGCAGAATTCCAATGTCGGGCAGTTACCATAGGTTTCAGGCCCTTTACAGCCTAAATGGTATAAACACCAACCTTGACGATGACCTTCATCACCAAACTCTTTAGCAAAACGACCCGCGTCAAAATGAGGGCGACGTTCACAGTTTTCGTGAATTAAACGCTCATAAGCAAAAAGCGGTCTGTTCTTGCTATCTAACTTAGGCAATTTATTGAAAGTAATAATATGTGCAACCGTCGCTAAGAAGTTATGTGGGTTTGGTGGGCATCCTGGAATATTGATAACAGTTTTACCTGGTAAAATCGCTTCCAGTGATTTAGCACCTGTTGGGTTACCTCCAGTAGCAGGCACTCCCCCCCATGCAGAACATGAACCAATCGCAATAATCGCAGCGGCCCCTTCAGCGGCTTCTTTGATATGCTCAATAATAGGTTTTCCTGCAACCATACAGTAAACACCGCCATCTTTGTCTGGGATTGAACCATCGACAACGAGAACGTACTTACCTTTATATTTCTCCATCGCATTGTGTTTATTTTCTTCAGCTTGATCACCAAAAGCCGAAGAAAGCACTTCGTGATATTCGAGTGCAATAACATCAAGCACAAGATTTTCCAGAGTCGGGTGAGTCGCACGTAATAAAGACTCCGTACACCCTGTACACTCCTGAGCACCAATCCAAATAACCGGTGGGCGTTCAGTTGACACCATTGCTTCTGACATTTCTGCGGCAGCTTTGCCGCTTAATCCCATGGTAGCTGACAACGCAGCACACAATTTCATAAAATCGCGTCGGTTAATACCATGATGGGAAAAAACATTATTCCCCAAGGCCATATATCTCTCCTGATATGATGATTTTTAATTGGAATAATTTTAAAACACCGCCTTTTTAACACTACGACACAATAATGACTTGATCATTATCAAGCGATAATTCATTAAAAAATAAATTATTCTTTTATGTGAGTAAAAACGTTTCAGCAATATAAGGTTTAATATCTATTTTTTATATATTGCGTCATTTTAAATTTATTACGACTTTATTTAGAAATGATAAAAGAAATAGAAATAATTCTCATTAACTCGATAGATGAAGAGTTATAAATATTTAAATTGTTAATAATCATAAAGATACAAGTAAGTCAAAAAACAATCAATTTATAAGACAATATATTTAAAATAATACAAAATTAATAATTAATTATTTTAACTTTCTAATAAAAGTTATTAAAAATTAATTTAAATATATTCTTTAATTATAATGACGACTCTTGTTTTCATATTATCAACCTTTACATTACATCATAAATAATGTTAAAAATTGCATTTCATAAACAATAAATGATTACATTAATATATTTAATTTCAGCTTATTTTAATGACTAATTTAGTCCATTTTCTTTTGTTATTCATTTTTAACCATCATAACTCTGCTTATTTTTTAACCAAAAACCAACCTATTTTTCTTATCATTTTTCATATAGTTATATGTATATTCGTTTTTGGAATAAGATAATCCCCTACTATGAAATCGTTATATAATTAAATACATAATAATGAGAACTGACATTCAAAAGATCTGATCATTAATAATTACTAACTAGTAAACCATGGGGATAATTACATAAAGTTATTTTATAACCTATCGAATTTATAACGAAATTAACCTAGCTAAATTTTTATGTTAAATTTTTGTTGTTTTTATAGATAAAAAAATACAAATTATCGATAAAAAATCCCCAAATAAAGCATATTTCTTATTTTTGTAAGAATAGATGAAAGAAGTGCTCATAAATCTGAAAAATAGAAAAACACTTTGTTAACTGTTTGTACTATTCAGTCTGACAAAACCTTGTGAGAGTGGGAGAAAAACCAAGAATAAGGAGATAAAAGTAAGGTCTATGTGCTTTAGATTAACACCTTGGAATGACTGGAGTGATAAAAATAGATCCCATCAACAAAATAAAAGGCCATAACACCGAAATGTTATGGCCTTTAAATTTATTAAAATAATAAAATGCTATGTGTAGTTCTCTGCCTTTCACGTTTTATTGTACTCACCGCTTATCAAAGACAAGAAGTGGTTTGAATAAGTAAATAAAATCTACTTACCAGAAATTGGAATGACTGAAAACAACGGTCTACCTGGTGCAATAAAAAAATAAGTATCCAAATACGGATAACTTAGATAATAAATAAATTAGGCGTTCTGGCACATTACAAAATGTTTCAATTTGTAATGTGAATGCATTATATCCAATAAGATTTTTTGCGCAAGCATTTTTACACTTAAATCAAATTAAAACAAAAACACCACTAATCATATGGTTATAGAAAAATTTAACTTAAAAAAGCAAATATCAACAAATCTAAAAGTGAAAAAAAATGAAGAGTTAATGAATATTAATGTAAAGTAAGTTGAAATAATAATATCTACTTAGCATTAATTGATTCAGCTTATTTTTACCGAGCAAACTAAATTAATTGTTTATTCTTAAAATTAATCTACCTATTATTAACATTATTTAAGACTAAAGCTAAATTTGATTCTAACTCAATTTTATTAATAACCTTGTTAATAACTAAAAGCAGTAAAAATATAACCGTTATTTTTTGTATAATAAAAAAGCACTTTATTCATCATTTCACAACGACAAATAAAGTACTTTTTAAATAGCGTAATAATACTTAGTTGAAGAGCATATTTTTAAATGTTAATTGCCTGTAGAGACAGTTTCCATTCCTACTAATCCAACTTTAAGATACCCCGCCTTTCTTAACGAATCCATTGCAGCCATTAACGTTTCATAATCAACCGTTTTATCTGCCTGGAAAAAGATGGTGGTCTCCTTGTTTGCTTGTGTCATGGTATCTAACACATTAGCCATCGTTTCATGTGTGACCCTCTCTTCACCAATGAAAATTTGCTTATCAGACTTTATGGTCAAATAAACAGGCTTTTCAGGGCGAGGCTGTGGTTTTGCACTTGAAGCGGGTAAATTTACTTTTATATCAACGGTAGCTAAAGGCGCGGCTACCATAAAGATAATGAGCAGAACCAACATGACATCAATAAAAGGCGTCACATTGATATCATGTAATTCATTATCATCACCTGAATCATCACCAAGACGCATTGCCATAATTCATTACCTTGCTTTGCTGTTTTCGATATCTAAGTCACGGCTAACTAATGTCACCACACCTGTTGCAATATCACCAATTTCACCACGATAGCCTGCGATCATACGAGCAAAAATGTTATAAATGATAACGGCCGGAATTGCAGCAATCAGACCAATCGCAGTCGCTAATAAGGCTTCAGCAATCCCTGGAGCAACAACCGCCAAGTTAGTCGTTTGAGAATGTGCAATACCAATAAAGCTGTTCATAATTCCCCAAACCGTACCAAAAAGACCAATAAATGGAGAAATTGCGCCAATAGTAGCTAAGTAGCCATTACCACGGCCTAACTCACGAACAATAGCAGCAACTCGACGTTCCATACGCATTTCAACACGTTCTTTAATGCCTGATGCCACTTTACTTTCTTGAGAGTAAGTACGCTCTAATTCAGCATCATTAAAGAAATCAGCCGTCGCGCTCTTATTACCGAATTTTTTGCTAATAGCTAAAGCATCATTAAGTGATTTAGCATCAACTAATTGCGCTGTTTCATTTCTTAATCGACGACGCAATGAAAGTAAGTAGCTTCCTTTGGCGAAAAATAATGCCCACGTCACAATAGACGCTAACAGTAAGCCAATCATAACGCTCTTAACGACTAAATCGGCATTACGATACATGCCCATAACGGACAGATCTTCTGCAAATCCTCCCCCTGTCACCATTTCTGGCTCTACTTGTGATGACATATTTTCTGTCGCTGGCGGAGTATTTTCTGCGTTTTCAGCCGTTGTAAGTGATGTATTTTCACCCTCAAGCTTAGCCGGTTCAGATCCCGGCGTTTTAACTTCATTGCCTGTATTAGCAGATGAGTCTGTTGTCGGTGTTGCGGTTGTAGCAGTTCCCTGTGTAGAAGCTGTTGAAGAAACGGCAGCAGTAGTTGGCTGTTCGGTTGGTGTGGCAGGAGTCGTATCCGCAAAAGCAGAGCCTGTCAGACCTATTGCCAATAGAATAGAAGCTGTCAAATTACGCATCAGTTGGCCTTTTACTCTCTTTTTTATCTATTTATTTATTCAGTAATGACGCTTTTCAGTCACTACTTACCCAAAATCGTTCGCTTACAATCATCCTGTTTGCCATCAGGAAAGAGAAAACGCTCAAATGATATCAAACATGAAGCATTTTGATAGTAATTATCATTACTATTTGGCTATTTTTTTTTCATTTGTCGATTTTTAAGACAAATTATCGTTATTTCACGTAACGTGAAATTTTATCAACTATGTCGATCGTCTTTTGTACTTATCCAAAAAATGAATTACCGTGAAGTAAACACACCATCAATTAAAAAGAAGGTATTAAGGATGACGCTAAAAAAACAAGAAACCTCACTCCTCCTTTCTGGTCGAGATAAAAAATATGCCCAAAGCGCAGTAAACCCAATTATACAACGAACTTCATCCGTTATTTTTGATTCGGTTGCACAAAAACGTGAAGCAACGAAAAAACGTGCTGAAGGTACACTTTTTTATGGACGTCGAGGCACAACCACTCACTTTGCCTTACAAGAAGCCCTAACTGAATTAGAACAAGGTGCAGGTTGTGCACTTTTCCCTTCGGGTGCGGCAGCTATTACACAGTCAATACTCGCGTTTGTTGAGCAAGGCTCGCATATTCTTGTGACAGGATCAGCTTACGATCCAACACAAAATTTTTGTGATCAGATCTTGCGCAAATTTTCCGTCACAACAACCTATTTTGATCCTCTAATCGGTAAAAACATCAGTCAACTACTACGACCTGAAACAAAAATTGTTTTTCTTGAATCCCCCGGTTCAATCACGATGGAAATTCAAGATCTACAAGGAATAGTCAGCTCGATTCGCCAATATAATCCTGAAATCATTATAATGATTGATAACACTTGGGCGGCAGGATACCTGCTTAAACCACTTACTTTCGATGTCGATATTTCAATCCAATCTGCCACAAAATATATTAATGGCCACTCCGATGGCATGTTAGGTTTTGCTGTAGCGAATGAACGTTGTTGGGAGCAGTTACGAGAAAATACCTATTTATTAGGTCAATGTGTTGATCCTGATACTGCTTATATGACAGCGAGAGGATTAAGAACATTACCAGTGAGAATGAAGCAACATGAGCAAAGTGCATTGGAAGTTGCTCGTTGGCTAAAACAACACCCATTAGTTGATAATGTTTATCACCCTGCACTAGCCTCTTGCCCAGGGCATGAATATTTTCAACGTGATTTCTCCGGTAGCAACGGTTTGTTCTCTTTTAGTTTAAAGAGAATTTTAACGCCTGAAGAATTTTCACTTTTCTTAGATAACTTTTCATTATTTAAAATGGCATTTTCATGGGGAGGATTTGAATCTTTAATTTTAGGTTATCACCCCAATGATATTAAATCGATGCGCCAATATGAAACTCAATCCACATTTACAGGAACGTTATTTCGCATCCATATCGGATTAGAAAATGTAGACGATCTTATTGAAGATCTAGAGTGCGCGTTTTTACGTATTTCCTAATAAATAATGAATTTTTTATTAAAAAAAATCTATCCCTGTGGAACCACAGGGATTAAATCAAACTGTTATCTTTATTTTGCGTTAGAATAACGAACATAAAGTCTTTTTAATACGAGTTCGCTAATGAGTACATTAAAAGAGATAATTCACGCATTAATGCAACACGATTATATGGTGTTGGCTAATCCTAATGTGTTATGGGTTATCTATATTGTTCTTTTTGTTATTATTATGCTGGAAAACGGGGTATTACCCGCCGCATTTTTACCTGGAGATACACTGCTTATTCTTTGCGGTGCCTTAATTGCAAAAGATGTTTTACACTTCTTTCCAACAATCATCATATTAGGTACTGCCGCCAGTTTTGGGAGTTGGCTTGGCTTTTTACAAGGTCGCTGGCTAAGTGATACAAAAATCGTTAAACGCTGGATGGCTCAATTACCAGAGCAATATCACCATAAAGCCAATGATCTTTTCCATCGACAAGGGTTGTATGCACTATTAATTGGTCGTTTCATCGGTTTTGTACGAACATTATTACCAACATTAGCGGGCTTATCGGAATTGCAACAACGTCGCTTCCAAATATTTAACTGGTTAAGTGGCTTTTTATGGGTAGGTATTATTGTTTCACTAGGTTATGTATTGAATTTAATTCCCTTCATTCAAAAGCATGAAACATTAGTGATGAATATTCTGATGACATTACCCGTATTGCTTTTAAGCGCTGGCTTAATTGGTTCGATTGTGATGTATATTCGCCATCGCAAAAATAGCACCAACAATAAATAATAAAAAAACACGCCATTATTTTAATCATCATAATGGCGTGTTTTAACCATCTAATATTTCAAGAGTTCAGTTGCTCATTGTCTTATCTCCACACCTATTAATATCTGACTAAAAATCCATTTATATAAATCACAATCATATTCTTCCTACTCTATTTTTTTAAAGCTTAATCGCTTTTGAAGCAAGAAATGTTGGAATATAACTGTCAATGAGAAAACGAGCATGAGGAGCAAATTCTTCAACAAAATCTTGCAATAAAAAACCTGCCGTTAACTGTCCACCAATAAGATCAGTCAGAGAGTGGCCAAATACGAGCCCATCACCTTTAGCAACTTTTTCTTGCAGAATATCCAAAGGCAGTGAACCTTGATCGCTATATGGTAAGCGATAAATTGGTCTTATTAATCCCTGTGAGCGCAATTGCGGATCTCTATCATCAACAAATACAACTGGATTATAAAAACTCGCCATCAGCACACCGCCTTTTTTCAAAACACGGTAGCATTCTTGCCACACTGGATTCACATCTGGCACATATAAGTTTGAGATAGGGTGAAAAATAATATCAAAGCTTTCATCAGTAAATGCAGTTAAATCAGCCATATCACCTTGTACTGTTACCAAATTTAACTGATGTTCTTGTGCCAATTGGCGATCTTTACTTAATTGCCCTTCTGATAAATCAAATACGGTTACGATACCACCAGCGGCGGCCAAAATAGGTGCTTGTTGTCCACCAGCAGACGCTAAACAGAGTATTTTTTTACCTTTAATGTCCGCTAACCACTCATTCTTAACAGGACTAGGTGTTAAATGTACTTTCCAGTTGCCTTGCTTTGCCGCCATAATTTCTTCATCACTCACAGGCTTAGACCACTGATTTTCCATTACAGCTTGTTTATCCCAGTGTTCTTGGTTTAATGTTAAATAATGACTTTCCATATTACTCCTTATAAATTAACTACAATTGAATTGTTGTAGCCATTAAGAAAAATAATTCATCTCTTATTTCTACAACCTTAGAGGTTATAGTTATATCGGGCTATCCTGTCTAGACACAGTGGAAAACTTTTCCCTGATTAATTGTCATGCTTCAGAACATCGAATTAAGGTGGAAACAAAATGCAAAACTTTACTTATTACTCGCCAACTCGCCTTCATTTTGGTCAAGGACAAATAGATAAACTTCGTTCTGAAATTGGGAAAAATGAAAGAATTCTACTTACTTACGGTGGTGGTAGTATTAAGCGCAATGGCGTATTAGATCAGATTTATACCGCTCTTCCAGGCTATCAAATTCATGAATTTAGTGGGATTGAACCCAACCCTTCTTATGAAACGCTAATGAAAGCTGTTTCTTATGCAAGATACCACGGTATTACACACTTACTAGCAGTCGGCGGTGGCTCAGTTATTGATGGTACAAAATTTATTGCTGCGGCTATACCTTATAAAGGTGAACCTTGGGAAATCGTGACAAGTCGCGGTAAAGTAATCGAAAAAGCGATACCTTTGAGTTGTGTATTGACACTGCCTGCGACCGGTACGGAAACTAACAGCTTCTCTGTTATTAGTAGAAAACAGACGATGGATAAGCAAAGCTTTGCCAGTCCTCATGTTTATCCTCATTGCGCGATTTTAGATCCAACAACAACTTATTCTTTACCGCCAAGACAAACCGCTAACGGTGTGGTTGATGCTTTTATTCATATATTAGAGCAATACCTCACTTATCCTGTGAATGCTCGTGTACAAGATGAGTATGCAGAAGGTCTTTTACGTATCTTGATAGATCAAGGACCAAAAGCGCTGACATCGCCTACAGATTATGATATCCGTGCTAATATAATGTGGACAGCATCACAAGCCCTTAATGGCATCCTTGGTGTTGGTGTTCCTCAAGATTGGGCTACGCATGCATTAGGTCATGAACTTACGGCTTTACATGGGCTAGATCATGCACAAACTCTCGCCATCGTTTTACCGGCCCTATTAAATGAAAAACGACAGGCTAAATATGAGAAGTTAATCCAATATGCACAAAAAGTTTGGGGTATAAACCAAGGTTCTGACGCTTTTAAAATTGAAACTGCGATTAATGAAACTCGAAAATTCTTTGAATTAATGGGACTTAGAACTCGACTGGCTGATTTCAAAATCACTGAAGAAGACATTCCTGCTTTAGTGCATAAATTGGAAGAGCATGGACAAACCGCACTAGGCGAGCATCAAGATATCACATTAGAAGTCAGTCAACGTATTTATACAGCAGCACTCTAAGTGCTTTAATGCGACTTTGGAGACAAAAATGGATAAACCTAAACTAATCAAGTTATCTGATGGAAATGCTATCCCACAACTTGGGCTTGGTGTTTGGCAAGCAGATAATCATCAAGTTGTTAACGCAATTCATCACGCTCTTGATACAGGCTATCGTCTTTTTGATACGGCTGCGATTTACCACAATGAAGAAGGCGTCGGTAAAGCACTCAAACAGACATCAATTCCC
Source organism: Proteus sp. G2300 (assembly GCF_009915965.1). Lineage (NCBI taxonomy): Bacteria > Pseudomonadati > Pseudomonadota > Gammaproteobacteria > Enterobacterales > Morganellaceae > Proteus > Proteus sp. G2300. The sequence continues at coordinate 176,182 of NZ_JAABNK010000005.1, read as the reverse complement.
CGTGATGAACTTTTTATCACCACAAAATTATGGAATAACGATCAATCCCATGCCCGTGGTGCCTTATTAGAAAGCCTCCAGCGTTTGCAACTTGATTATATTGACCTCTACTTAATGCATTGGCCAGTACCATCGCGTGAGCTTTATGTTGATGCGTGGAAACAAATGATTATTTTGCAAAAAGAAGGCTTAGTAAAAAGCATTGGTGTCTGTAATTTTAAAGAAGAACACCTTGAACGGATCATTACTGAAACGGGTGTAACCCCCGTAATTAACCAAATTGAAATTCATCCTTTAATGCAACAAGCGTCATTAAGAGCATGGAACACAACTCATAATATTGTGACTGAATCTTGGAGCCCATTAGCACAAGGTGGTGAAGGTGTCTTTGATCAACCGATGATTCAAAAACTTGCTGAGAAATATCATAAAACACCAGCACAAATTGTTTTACGCTGGCATTTAGATAGTGGGCTTGTGGCGATACCTAAATCAATTACACCATCTCGTATTGAAGAGAATTTCCGTATTTTTGATTTTAAATTAGAAAAAGAAGAAGTTGCTGAAATAACGACACTTGAGAAGAAAAAACGCTTAGGTCCTGATCCTGATATTTTTGTTGATATCTAATTTTTAATTTACAATTACCAAGCCAATAGAGATTATTTTCTATTGGCTTTTTATCTTTATATCTATTTTATTTTTTTGATCATTAATTTTTATATATTTAGAAATCAATTAATTCAAGTTCACTTTCTGATATCTAAAACATATATAAATACGAAAATCTCATCATTATTTGTTACGGTGAGTTTAAAAATGACAAAATTTAAAAGTGGACTAACACCTCAACTCTCTTCAATTACAAAGAAAGTTGCTTGGTTTAATATCTTTATTCAACTAGCATTTCCTATTTCAGCAACAATTCCAGCCAATGTATTTGCAAGAGAGAATAACCAAGAAAAACAGACAATTAATTTGTTAAAAAAAAAGAGCACTTATCAGGTTCAAGCAAATGACACGCCAGAATCAATTGCAAAAAAATTCAATATAAAGTTGTTTAAACTTATTGAAGCTAATCCTGATTATGTTTCTTTAGTTGGAAAATTAAAAGTAAAAGCAGGGATTACACTCAATATTCCCGATGAGTCTTTACCAACAAAAAAATGGCTTAATAATAACAATGACCAAGATACTTCTATTCCTACCACTAACGGACAAGAACTGGCTCAAATTATTGTCGATAATTCTTCTCTATTAAATAGAGACGCCGATGCAACACAATATGCAATAAGCAGAATATCCAATAAAGCAAATCAACAAATAGAACAATGGCTTAATCAATTTGGCCATGCTCGAGTATCACTTTCCACGGATAAACATTTCACTTTAGAAGGGAGTTCTGCTGATCTTCTTATTCCTGTCTATGATAGTGAGAAAAACTTAGTTTTTACTCAAACCAGTTATCACCGCAAAAATGCTCGTAGTCAATTAAATCAAGGGATTGGCTATCGTCATTTTACCGATAAATTTATGGTCGGTTTAAATGCTTTTTATGACTACGATTTGAGTCGCTATCATAGTCGATTCGGTATTGGTGCTGAGGTATGGCGAGATTACTTTAAATTAAACATAAATCACTATCATCGCTTATCCAACTGGCGTACTTCTGACGATGTGATGGATTATAATGAACGCCCAGCAAATGGTTGGGATATTAGAACGGAAGGGTATCTACCTGCTTATCCGCAATTAGGTGCTAAGCTTATTTTTGAGCAATATTACGGAAAAGAAGTTGGCTTATTTAGTAAAGATAATCGCCAAGAAAATCCGCATGCTTATACTGCTGGATTAACCTATACCCCAGTGCCATTAATTACATTTGGTGCTGAACGTCGTTTTGGATTAAATGATAATAGTGATAATAAATTTGACGTCAGTATCCAATATCGACTCGGTGAATCACTCTCTTCACAACTCAATCCTAATAATGTTCGATCAACACGTTTAATGTCAGGAAATCGCTATGATTTCGTAAATAGAAATAATGAAATTGTTTTGGAATATAAAAAGAAAACCTTAGTCTTCCTTTCCCTCACACCAACAATCAATGGTTATGCCAAAGAAGAAAAAGATTTGGGAGTACAAGTTCACTCTAAATATCCAGTTAAACAAATTGAATGGTCTGCCAGTCGTTTAATCGCTAACGGAGGTAAAATTAATCACAATAATAATCTTAATTACTCCATAATCCTTCCGCGTCATCTATCTGGTTTAACGGAAGAAAATAGCTACACAATAAACGCCGTTGCGATTGATGAACAGGGCAACCGTTCTGATCCTGTACAAAGTCACATTACGGTTGATCAATCCGCTATCAATACACAAAATAGCCAATTTACGCCTAAATCAACACAACTTCCTGCAGACAATCATTCTGTACAAAATCTCACCTTATCAATTTTCGATAATGATAAGCTTCCCGTTGATATCGATATAAAAGAACTATCACTAAAGATCCAATCCGATAATCCTATTGGCAATAGTCGAGTCTCAAATTTCAGTCGAATTGATACAGGAAAATATCAAGCAACAATAACCGCAGGAAGCACACCTGAAATTGTAACGTTAACCCCAAAATTCAGGGATAATATCTTTAATCAGGCACAGGTGACTTTTGTCGCTGATACTCATTCAGCCATTATTGCTCAAGGTGGGTTAACCGTAATTAAAAACCATGCACCCGCTGATGGTAAAAGCCAAAATAAAATTCAAGTCATCGTAACCGATATTAATACCAATAGAATTCCTAACTATCCGGTCTCTTTTACTGCAGATAATGGCGCAACGATTATTGGGCAGAAGAATACAGACTCTGAAGGTAAAATTATTGTTCCAATTACCAATATTCATATTGGTAAGAGTGAGATAGGCGTAAATGTTAATAATATTACCTATTCAACTGATGTTGATTTTATTGCCGATGCTAACTCAGCAAAAATAAATACCTTTACTATTAATCCCAATAGCTCATTCGCCAATGGGACTGATGAAAAGCTAATTACTTTTAATATCATTGATAAAAATAATAATCCTGTTTCCAATACACAAATACAACTATCAGCTGACAACCAAGCACAACTCAAAGAGACTGAACTACTGACAGACAGTCAAGGTAATGCATCAACAACCATGACCAGCAAAATATCAGGTGCGGTAACGGTCACTGCGCTGGTTAATAAAGTAACCACAAAAAAAACAACCCAATTTATTGCTGATCTCTCCAACGGTAAAATTATTTCGGTAACACCATCAACCCCACCTTATATTGCTGATGGCAATACCCCCGTAATTTTTACTGCTATCGTTAAAGATAAAAATCACAATGTAATACCTAATGCCAAGGTGATTTGGTCTACTAATCGAGATCAAAGTATCGTGGGTATTAATGAGGTATCAACGACAGATAACCAAGGTATTGCTAAAACAACAGTAACCAGTACTCACGCTTTTGATGTCATTGTAACCGCTAGACTCAGTAATGAATCATTTGATGCAAAACCGATTTCCTTTATTGCTAATAATCAACACGGTTTAATTACCTTAACAAGTAATAAAACTCAATTAGTTGCAGATAATACAGAGCAAGCGATATTAACTGCTGTAGTAAAAGATAAATTCGGGAATAAATTACCTAATGTAACCGTTAAATGGCAATCCAACGCCTCTGCAACTCTCGATAAGCAAAAGAGTGTGACTGACAATCAAGGACAAACAACCAATCAAATACGCACTAAAAAAGCAGGTGTAACCGAAATTATCGTTACACTTGAAAATAAAGAAAAAGCACAACTCGCCCTAACTGCTATTGCGAATCCTAATAGTGCTAATATTGTCCTAACGACTGAAAATAATAAAACAGAAGCGATAGCAGATAATCACGATACCATTACCTTATCAGCGCATGTTACTGATGCTGAAAATAATCCATTAATCAAACAATCTGTATTTTGGCATTCAACTCATAATACGCTTAGCACTAACATGACAAAAACAGATGATAATGGTGATGTAAAAATAGAGATAAAAGGCACTAAAGCCCTACCAACAACTGTCACAGCAATATTAGAAAATAACCAAAGTGCAACACAAAACATTCACTTCATCGCAGGCCAGGTCAAGTCATCACAAAGTACATTTTTGATTGAACCGCAATCTATTATTGCCAATGGCCAATCACTCGCCACAGGTACTATTACCCTAAAAGATACATTCGGTAATCCTGTGCCAAAACAAGAGAAATTGATAACGCTAACGGGTGATAACCCCACTATTCAATTTAGCGCCATAAAAGAAATAGATAACGGTGTTTACCAAACCTCAATCAAGGGTAAACAAGAAGGTATTAGCACCATTAACGCTAAATATACCAATATAAGTAATACATTTACTTTAGCACAACCTCTTGGTTTTATTGCTGATAAGCAAAACGCCACAATTAATGCAGTTAATGTGGTCGCACCTTTTGATGTCATCGCAAATGGTACGGATAAAGTGGTTATTCGCGCAAAAATTGTTGATAAGCAAGGTAACCCTGGCATGGAAGGAATTGCTGTGGGTTGGATAACCTCACTAGGTCGACTCTCACAACCTATCAGTAAAACCAATAAAAATGGGATAGCGGAAATTACGTTAATCAGCACACAAGCAGGTTCAGCACAAGTGACCGCAATGTTAGACAGCCAACAATCTCTCGATGCTGATCATTTGATTAATTTTAATACTGATACCATTTCTGCTGATAAATCTCAGCTATCACTTATTCCTAACACCATTATTTCTGAGGTCGAACAATCTCACATTACTTTAACGCTAAAAGATAAATACGATAATTTATTAACAGGATTAGAGAATAAAATTAGCGTTAGCTACAGCACTGATTTAACGGCAACAACGACAGCATTTAAAGAAATCTCAACGGGGGTTTATCAAGCACAAGTTAGCGCATTAAAAGCCGGCCAAACAACAATCAGTGCAAAAATAGATCGTGTAACACTCACACACACTGCATTATTAACGGTTCTGCCTAATAGTCAAACGGCAAAAGTTGATAAGTTTGTGATTAGTGATACAAAACCTCATGCGGGCGACACCATCACTTATAGTGCTTATATCAGCGATAAAAATGATAATCCTGTCAATAGTGGCGTCAACGTAACATGGACAACGGACAAAGAGAGTCTACTTGCCAAACCACTCACATTTACAGACAGCAAAGGTATTGCAGAGGTTAAGTTAACTCGTAACCCTGCGGGTATTGCTAAAGTTAACGCCATATTAATTTCAGGTCGTTACCCCGCTCCTGATGTCAATTTTGTGGCCGATGATGTGGATGAAAATCGTTCAGAAATCAACTTAATACCTGCATCAATCATTGCCAATGGTACGGATAAGACATTACTCACTTTAACGATTAAAGATAAAGGCGGTAATATTTTACCTGATCAGCAAGTTGAAGGGATCTCTAATAACCCAACGATACAATTTAGCGCGGCTAAACAAGTCTCTCCGGGCCATTATGAAATTGAAGCAACGGGGACTAAATCCGGCACAGCACAATTAAGTGTCAAAGTGAATGGTGTTGATTTCAAAAAACAAAAAACCTTGCAACTTCGTGCTGATGCAACAACATGGAAAATAAAAGCCACTAATGTAGATAGAACGACCATGATTGCTGGTGATAAAGGCGTTAATTATCAAGCAACTATTGTCGATGCTAATGACAATATATTACCTAACGTCATTGTGTCATGGAAATTACAAGGTTTAGCTGATGACTATGACTTTAGTACCTATACAGATGCTCACGGTATCGCAAGAACCAAAGTGACCAGCCATGTTGCGGGTATTTTAAAAATGAGTGCGTATCTTGATTTAAGCAATCACAAAGCGATACAAGATGTCACTGTCACTCCTGCTAATATCGATGCGAATAAATCAATCTTCAGTAGTAATCGTCAATCAATTGGTGGTGATAATAAAGATAACGCCTTAATTACTGTAAATTTAATGGATAAATACAGTAATACTATTGATGGTAAAACCGTTTCAATTAAAGCAATCAATGGTAAAGCTAACTTTAGTCATAACCCATTAAATCCATTAGGAAATGGTAATTACCAGACCACACTTACTTCGAATGTTAAAACAGATATTATTTTAACGGCTGAAGCCGATGGGATCACCATTGCAAAATCATTAACCATTAAAGTCACTATTCCTAAACCAACCATTATATTTGCTAAGCAGATCCAACAAGAAACCTATGCTTCTGCGCCAATCAATGCATTAAGTTATACGGGATTACCTAATAATATTAATGTGATGTGGTCTAGCTCAGAGCCAGCTATTGCCTCGATTGACACCAATAGTGGCAAAATCTCGATGAAAAAAGCAGGCACAGTAATCATTACACTGCAAACGTCAGGAAACGAGCAATATCAACCAGCTCAAAGTAGTTATCCTTTGGTCATTGAAAAAGCGAAACCACATCTGAAAATCATGTCTCCACTCAACATACAATCAACGTGGAATGATGGTATAACTCAAAAAATACTTACCCGATTTGATAATACAGATGCAAAAAATATCACTGTCAGTTTTTCCAGCGACAATCCTTCTATTACCACTGTAGATGATAAAGGGGTATTAAATGCCATAATGCCGGGGAAAACAAAAATAAAAGTACAAAGTGAGGCAACTGAACAATTCTTAGCAGATACTCATACTATTGATTATGAACAAAAAAAAGGAACTTTCGTTATTAATTTTGCTAATAAAAGCGTCGTATTATCAGATGATCAATTAGGTGTAAAAGTACAACAACCTGACAAACAAATTCCTCCTGAAATAAAAGCAATATGGCTTTCATCGAACCCTAATGTTGTCGCCATTAAAGATACAGGAGAAATAACAGCACTAAGTAAAGGTAAAAGCGTTATTTCATTACAGGTCTTGGAAAACCAATATTTCTTAGCCTCTCAAGGAAGCTATGAAATTGAAGTAAGAGCTATTCCTAGTGTAAAAATACTCTCAATAGCCCGTCGAGTTGATAATCAATTCCTTGATAAAGAGCTTTCTGTTTCAACACAAAAAACTATTCGCTGGACACCTATCTATGATAACGACACCATTCAAATAACTTGGAAACTAAAAGATGATGACACTGCTAGTCAAACAGCGGTAAATATTGAATTAATGATTAATGGAAAAACATATAGTAAAAATGAGAATATTCCTGATACTTCTAATTTAGAAAAAACAACCACGTTTCACGCTGAAAAAAGCTTCTTCGATAAAGGTGCAAAAATAGAGATCAAAGCGATTGCATTCGATTGGGGAAATAGTAATAAAGAGTACCCTGAGTTTTATCCATTAAAAGTAGAACCTGTTACTCCACAATTTATGGAATATAGTTTTGATGGACACATCAATTTTGTTGAAACAAGTAATAACGGTAAGTTGACGAGTTCATGTCGGACATTAGCCACAGAGCCCATGACTCATGTTATGGCTGTTCCAGTAACGTCAATCGGATTCGGAACGAATAAACTCTTATATCCTGTACATATTTCTCATAGGCTTGTTAATATTCAAGGTGATTCCAGTCGAAATGAAGTAGATTATAAAGATAGCACTAGTTATTCTTCTTCTATTCATAATGATTCCAAAGCTGACACCTATCCTTCACTCGCAATGAAAGAAGATTGTTATCAACGTCCCATAGGCGCCCCTGATTCAGGCTCAGCAACATTAATCACCGAAATGGAGATCTATGGTGTGAAAAAAGAATTCCAACAAGCTGTTACTTGGGAAGGTTCAGGTAGCGCACAAGGCAATAATGTCCATGTAATTTATAATAAATCAATACGTTAGACAGTTAACTTATTAAAAAAATAGGCTTTTATTAACACCCATAAAAATTAAATATTATGGGTGTTTTCTTTTTATTATCAGCCATTTTTAAATGACAAAATAAAAAATCCTGAATAGACGTTTCCTTCTATTCAGGATCATAATTAAAACGACAAACAAACTTAAGCGTTGCTTATCTTTTTATGCATTTCTTGAACGGAAATAACACTCGCCGTCGGATCTGCCGTTAATGACAGCGTAGTCGCAAATCCACCATTTAACGTTGTGTCATAATGGACTTTATATCTTAATGCACTACGACGAATAATCTTAGAATCTTCAATAGCTTGGCGACCCGAAGTTGTATTAACAATATAGTCATATTCACCATTTTTAATTCTATCTTCAATATGCGGTCGCCCTTCATGAACTTTATTCACTAAACGTGGATTTATTCCCGCTTCACCTAATACAATGGCTGTACCGTGTGTCGCATCTAATTCGAACCCACTTTTTAGCAATTTAGTGGCTAAATCAACAACACGCTTTTTATCACCTTCGCGCACAGAGAGAAGTGCTCTACCTTTTTTCTTCATCGTAGAGCTACTGCCTAACATCGCTTTAGCAAAAGCTTGAGCAAAGGTTGCTCCGACTCCCATTACTTCGCCAGTTGAACGCATTTCCGGCCCTAAAATAGGATCAACACCTGCAAACTTATTGAAAGGTAAAACCACTTCTTTTACAGAGTAATAAGGGGGAATAACTTCTTTTGTTATCCCTTGCTCTTCAAGGCTTTGTCCTATCATGACACGTGCAGCGACTTTGGCTAATGGCACACCAGTGGCTTTTGACACAAAAGGCACTGTGCGAGCCGCTCGAGGATTAACTTCGATAAGATAAACATCATCACCTTTTACCGCAAATTGTGCATTCATCAGCCCTTTTACACCTAATTCAAAAGCAAGCTCACGAACTTGTTTACGCATCACATCTTGAATTTCTTTGCTTAAGGTATACGCAGGTAATGAACAAGCTGAATCACCGGAGTGAACACCTGCTTGTTCGATATGTTCCATAATACCGCCAATCACGACTTGTTTACCGTCACAAATTGCATCAATATCAACTTCAATCGCATCATCTAGAAAACGGTCTAATAATACAGGGGCATCGTTTGACACACTGACGGCAGTTTGGAAATAACGACGTAAATCAACTTCATCATAAACAATTTCCATGGCACGTCCACCAAGCACATAAGAAGGACGAACCACCAGCGGATAGCCAATTAATTGCGCTTTTTCTACCGCCTCTTCTAAAGCGGTCACAGTGGTATTTTCAGGCTGTTTTAGCCCTAATTTATCAACCGCTTTTTGGAAACGCTCACGATCTTCGGCTTTATCGATTGCATCAGGCGTTGTGCCAATGACTGGCACACCTTCAGCTTCTAACGCTCTTGCTAATTTTAACGGTGTTTGACCACCATATTGCACGATAACCCCTTTCGGTTTTTCGATACGCACAATTTCAAGCACATCTTCTAATGTGACAGGTTCGAAATAGAGTCTGTCAGAGGTGTCATAATCCGTTGAAACCGTTTCAGGATTACAGTTCACCATAATGGTTTCGTAACCGTCTTCACGTAGTGCAAGCGCCGCATGAACACAACAATAATCAAATTCAATCCCTTGACCTATACGATTGGGCCCACCGCCTAAGATCATCACTTTGGGTTTATTTTGATGTGGATTTGCCTCGCACTCTTCTTCATAAGTCGAGTACATATAAGCCGTATCAGTTGCAAATTCTGCCGCACAAGTATCAACACGTTTATAGACTGGATGTAGCTGATATTGCTCACGTAATTGGCGAATAGCATATTCTTTTACGTTAAGTATTTTAGCTAAACGCGCATCGGCAAAACCTTTACGCTTTAATTGACGTAAAAAATCAGCACTTAATCCTTTTATACCAACTTCACTGACTTTTTCTTCCAGACGAACGATTTCTTCAATTTGAACTAAGAACCAGCGATCAATATTGGTGAGATTAAAGACACCATCAACAGATAATCCAGCGCGGAAAGCATCTGCGATATACCAAATTCTGTCTGAACCTGCTTCTTTTAACTCTCGACGAATTTTGGTTAATGCTTCAGGGTCGTCTAAATCGACTTTGGGATCAAAACCAGTAGCACCAACTTCAAGACCTCGTAACGCTTTTTGCATAGATTCTTGTAGCGTTCTACCAATTGCCATCACTTCGCCAACAGATTTCATTTGCGTTGTTAGTCTGTCATTTGTTCCTGCAAATTTTTCAAAGTTAAAGCGAGGGATTTTTGTCACAACATAGTCGATTGAAGGCTCGAAAGAGGCAGGTGTTCTTCCTCCTGTGATATCATTCATCAGCTCATCAAGGGTATAACCTACCGCTAATTTTGCGGCAACTTTAGCAATCGGAAAGCCGGTTGCTTTGGATGCCAAGGCAGAAGAGCGTGAGACACGAGGATTCATTTCAATAACAATCAAACGCCCTGTTTTAGGATCAACAGCAAACTGAACGTTAGAGCCACCAGTTTCAACACCTATCTCACGTAATACTGCCATCGAGGCGTTACGCATAATTTGATATTCTTTGTCGGTAAGTGTTTGTGCTGGTGCAACAGTAATGGAGTCGCCCGTATGAATTCCCATTGCATCGAAGTTTTCGATAGAACAGACGATAATGCAGTTGTCGTTTTTATCACGCACGACTTCCATTTCGTACTCTTTCCAACCAATCAGTGATTCATCAATTAATAGTTCATTGGTTGGTGATAAATCTAAACCGCGAATACAGATTTCTTCAAATTCTTCGCGATTATAGGCAATACCACCACCGGTTCCTCCCATCGTGAATGAAGGACGAATGATACAAGGAAAACCAACCTGTTGTGCGACCGCAAACGCTTCATCAAGGTTATGTGCAATACCTGAACGCGCTGTATCTAAGCCTATTTTCTTCATCGCTTTATCAAAGCGTTGTCTATCTTCTGCTTTATCAATTGCATCGGCTGTTGCCCCAATCATGGTGACACCAAATTCAGCTAAAACGCCTTGGCGCTCTAATTCTAAAGCACAGTTCAGTGCTGTTTGCCCGCCCATTGTCGGTAGTACCGCATCGGGACGTTCTTTTTCGATAATTTTTCTCACAACTTGCCAGTGAATAGGCTCGATGTACGTTGCATCAGCCATCTCAGGATCGGTCATAATGGTTGCAGGGTTTGAATTTACCAAAACAACTCGATATCCCTCTTCACGTAAAGCTTTACATGCTTGAGCGCCTGAATAGTCAAATTCACACGCTTGTCCGATAACAATCGGTCCAGCACCTAAAATCAGGATTGTTTTGATATCTGTTCTTTTAGCCATTTTCTTTCGCTCCTGATTTATTTTGTTGTTACTGATTGCAGGTTTTGACGATATTGCGCGATTAGCTCGATAAAGTGATCAAAAAGAGGTGCGGCATCATGTGGCCCAGGGCTGGCTTCTGGATGGCCTTGGAAACTGAACGCAGGTTTATCTGTACGATGAATACCTTGCAAAGAACCATCAAATAGAGACTTATGTGTCACACGTAAATTGGCAGGAAGTGAAGTTTCATCAACGGCAAATCCATGATTCTGTGCTGTGATCATCACGGTATTTTTATCTAAATCTTTTACAGGATGGTTACCACCATGATGCCCAAATTTCATTTTGATGGTTTTTGCACCGCTAGCTAACGCTAAAAGCTGATGACCTAAACAGATACCAAAGAGAGGAATATCGGTTGTTAAAAACGTTTGAATGGCGTTAATGGCATATTCACAGGGCTCTGGATCCCCGGGGCCATTTGAAAGAAAAATACCATCAGGTGAAAGCGCTAAAATATCGTGTGCTGATGTCTGTGCTGGTACAACGGTGACTCGGCACCCCCTATCCACCAGCATACGTAAAATATTACGTTTCACACCAAAATCATATGCCACAATGTGCAATGGCAATTCATTCGCTGATTTAGCTTTGGGTAATTCACTCTCTAGTGTCCAACTTCCTTGAGTCCACTGATAAGGCTGTTTAACGGTTACTGTTTTGGCTAAATCCATTCCTTTTAAACCCGGAAATGATTTAGCCTTTTCGAGCGCAACATGGGTATCTAGGCAATCCCCTGCGATAATACAGCCATTTTGTGCGCCTTTTTCTCTCAATAAGCGCGTTAGCTTACGTGTATCAATATCTGCAATTGCAACGATATTATGGCGTTTAAGATAATCAGATAATGTTTCTTGTGCACGATAATTGCTCATCACTAATGGTAAATCACGAATAATTAAGCCTTGAGCATGGATGGTTTCTGATTCTTCATCTGAATGATTAACGCCGGTGTTGCCAATGTGGGGATAGGTGAGAGTAACAATTTGTTGGGAGTAAGACGGGTCGGTTAATATTTCTTGATAACCAGTCATTGAAGTATTAAAAACGACTTCACCGATGGCGGCGCCTTCTGCGCCAATCGACTTGCCGTGGAATTCGGTCCCATCTTCTAGAACCAGTATAGCTGATTTAATCAAAACGCCCTCCAGAGAATAATAAATCACATTTCATGCATATTAATTCAGATTTAAGCCTCTAAATCAATGCCAAAAACATAAAATTGGGCAAATTTTTGGCAAATTGGGCGCATTCTAAAGATCCCTTAGGCAGATGTCTAGAAAAAACACCTTTTTAATTAAAAAAACATCAACCATTAGCAATCTAATCAACCAAGTGACAATTAATATAACAAATCTTACGAATTTAACCGTTTGCTTACTAAGATAATTTAAAAATGAGACTTTAAAAGGAAATACAGCAGAATACTGTCTACTTTTAGAAAAAAAACAGGAAAAAGCAAGGGATAAACAAGAAAAACAAGAAAGAAGAGAAAAAAATAATCAACAAAAGAAAAAAACTCATAGTTAAAAAAATAACCATGAGCTTTCAATATATTACAAATAACAATAAATCATAAATCCTCTAAAGAAAGCACATCTTTCATATTATAAAGACCTGATTTTTTAGAACTTAGCCAAATAGCCGCCTTTACTGCGCCATTTGCAAATGTCATTCGACTAGAAGCCTTATGGCTTATCTCGACGCGTTCGCCAATATCAGCAAAAATCGCGGTGTGTTCACCCACAATATCCCCCGCACGAATGGTAGCAAAACCAATACTTTGGGGATCACGCTCTCCTGTATACCCTACTCGCTCATAGACAGCGCATTTTTTAAGATCACGGCCTAATGCATCGGCAATAGATTCACCCATTGCTAATGCAGTGCCTGATGGAGCATCAACCTTATGGCGATGATGTGCTTCTACAATTTCAATATCACTGTAGGTTCCCATCACTTTAGCCGCCTTTTCAAGTAATTTAAGCACTAAATTAACACCAACACTAAAGTTGGCAGCAAACACGATGGGGATAATTTTTGCTGCATCATCTATGGCTTTTTTACCTTCATCATCAAAGCCTGTCGTGCCAATAATCATGCCTTTTTGTTGTTCCACACAAAACTCAATATGTGAAAGAGTGCCTTCTGGGCGTGTAAAATCAATTAATACATCAAATGCATGCGCTTGTGCTAATAGGTTATCGGATACTGTGACACCAATATGACCAATGCCAGCCAATTCACCCGCATCCGAGCCAATCAATGAAGAATTTGTACGCTCAAAAGCAGCACCTAGCACGGTTCCTTCTTGTTGAGAAATTGCCTGAATTAATTGGCGTCCCATGCGTCCACCTGCACCCACAACAGCAAGACGAAGTTCTTTTGCAGACATAACTAAATTTCTCCTTAACAATACTTATGATCTCTATTTATTGTTTACAGATTAGCGATGTCATCCGTTTGATGCCAGCATTTAACGTTCCAGATAAGAAAAACACACCAAATCGTACTAATTATCAGTAAAAGAGATGAGTAGCATGATTATTCATTTAACTTTAGGTATAAAAAAAGCAGAGATTTCAACTCTGCTTTTAAAAAACTCTCTTTTTATATGCCTTATTCAATAACTTTATAATCGAGTCGAAGCTCTTTAGGCACTTCAAAAACAATGTTTTCTTCTCGTCCTGATAATTCGATGACTTCATCAGCACCAAAGCTTTTTAAACGCTCTAACACCTGCTGTACTAAAATATCAGGCGCAGAAGCCCCCGCGGTCACTCCGACAATATTAACATCAGTCACCCATGACTCATCAATATCTTCAAAACTATCGATAAGATAAGACGGTTTCCCTGCACGCTGTGCCAATTCTGCTAAGCGGTTTGAATTCGATGAGTTCTTAGAACCAACAACAAAAACAACATCGGCTTTTTCAGCAAGTTCTCTTGCCGCTTCTTGGCGATTCGTTGTTGCATAACAAATATCGTCTTTACGAGGTCCAATAATTTTGGGAAAACGCGTATTTAAAGCATCAATCACTTCAGATGTATCATCTACAGAAAGTGTTGTTTGTGTCATAAAGCAAAGATTGTCTTCATCTTTGACTTCTAATTTCCAGACATCCGCAGGCGATTCAACTAAATACATCCCCCCTTCAGGGTTACTATATTGCCCCATTGTACCTTCAACTTCGGGATGTCCAGCATGACCGATTAAAATCGCCTCTTTACCTTTACGACTCGCTCTTGCCACTTCCATATGAACTTTAGTCACGAGTGGGCAAGTGGCATCAAAAAGCATCGTTAAATTACGCGAGCGAGCTTCTTGGCGAATGGCTTGAGAAACACCATGAGCTGAAAAAATTAAAATCGCGTTATCAGGCACTTCTGAAATTTCTTCAATAAAAATAGCGCCACGTTCACGTAAATCGTTAACCACATAACGGTTATGAACTACTTCGTGACGAACATAAATAGGTGCGCCATAGATTTCCAGAGCACGGTCAACAATGCTGATAGCTCGGTCAACTCCCGCACAAAAGCCTCGTGGGTTAGCCAGCAATATTTGCATGTGTTGTTTCCTCCTCAGGATCGATACTGACCACTTCAATATCAAATGTCACTTCTTCTGACGCTAACGGATGATTAAAATCGACAGTGACGGAATCTTCAGTGACATCTCTTACAATGCCCGGCATTTCACTGCCATTCATTGCTGTAAATAGCATGATAGTGCCCGCCTCAGGCACACCAGATTCTGCAAAGTCAGAAGGCATAAAGTATTGGATCAAGTCAGGATTATATTTACCAAAAAGATGTTCACCTGCAAGCGTAAAGGTTTTTTTATCTCCCGTTGATAACCCCAATAATTCAGCTTCTAAGGCTGGCGATAAACTTTCATCACCTAAACGAAAAAGAGCGGGTTTACCATGTGCTTGTGTAGATTCAGCAACAGAGCCATCGGCTAATTTTAAAGTGAAATTCAACAATACTGCGCTGTTGTTGAGTACCTGCATAACCATACTAATACCTTCTATTAAGCGTAACCCCCGCCATAAGGCAGGGGTTATTTTAGTTAACTCATTGTCTGATTACTTTTGCTTTTTTGTATCTTGCGGGCTGACATTTTTATCAGGGAAAAAGCTTTCAATGATAATAAGCCCAGCACCAATACAAATCCCCATATCAGCAATATTAAAAGTGGGCCAATGCCAATCTCCGACATAAACATCAAGGAAATCGATAACAAACCCGTGGATCAGACGATCAGAAAGATTACCCAATGCTCCGCCAATAATAAGCGCATAAGCAATGTTACTTAGTCTGGCACTCGCTTTATTTTTATACATCATCACTAATAAAGTAATGCAGATTGCTAATGCAATCAGTGCAAAAAACCAACGTTGCCATCCCCCTTTATCCGCTAAAAAGCTAAAGGCAGCACCATAATTATGTGCGTAAGTGAAGTTGAAAAAAGGCATTACGGCAACAGATTCATACAGACGAAATGTCTGCATGAAATACTGTTTCGTACCTAAATCCAACACCACTACAGCGATCGCTAGCCATAACCAGCGTAAACCTGTAGAGCAAAGTGTTTTCTTCATTAATTAAGCAAACTTACGTTCTTCACCGTTACCGGCTACGTTAGTAACACAGCGTCCACATAACTCAGCGTGTTCCGCTACTTGACCGATATCTGTTGCATAGTGCCAGCAACGAGGACATTTTTCACCATCGGCTTTGTTAAAGGCGATTTTTAAACCCGCCATATCAGACACTAATGCTGTTGCTGGTGCATCATTAATATCTGCGACTGTCGCTTGAGATGTTAATAAAACAAAACGCAGTTCATTACCTAATGCATTTAATTTATCTGCCAATTCTTTATCTGCATACAGTGTGACGGATGCTTCTAAAGAGCCACGCAGTTGTTTATCTGTACGCGCTTGCTCTAATACCTTATTGACTTCACCACGAACGGCCAGTAATTCAGCCCAGTAATCATCATTTAAGGTTTCGGATGCATCTAAACCAAATAAATCGGTATACCACTCTTCAGTTAAAACGTATTTTGCACGTTCACCTGGCAGTTCATTCCAGATCTCATCAGCAGTGAATGACATAACTGGCGCCATCCAACGGACTAATGCTTCAATGATGTGGAATAATGCTGTTTGGCAACTACGACGCGCAACGCTATCGCTTTTCGCGGTGTATTGTCTGTCTTTGATGATATCTAAGTAGAAAGAGCCCATTTCCACTGAACAGAACTGCATTAAGCGCTGAATAACATTATGGAAATCGTAATTTTCATAATGTTTTAGGATATCCGCTTGTGCTGCTTTCGCACGACCTACAGCCCATCGATCAAGTGTCACCATCTCTTCTGGCTTAACTTGGTGTTTTGCAGGATCAAAACCGTTTAAGTTCGCTAAGAAGAAACGTGCAGTATTACGAATACGACGATAAGTATCCGCCGCACGTTTTAAGATTTCATCTGAAACGGCAATTTCACCCGTATAATCTGTTGATGCAACCCATAAACGTAAGATATCAGCACCTAATTTATCCATCACATCTTGTGGACTAACAGTATTACCAATAGATTTGGACATTTTACGGCCTTGTCCATCTACGGTAAAACCGTGTGTTAACACTTCACGGTAAGGCGCTTTGCCTTTAATTGCGGTTGATATCATCAGTGAAGACATAAACCAGCCACGATGCTGGTCAGAGCCTTCTAAATACATGTCAGCAGAATTACCATGGAATTCAGGGCGATCATCGACAACAGTTGAGTGTGTTGATCCTGAATCAAACCAAACATCCAGTGTGTCTGGTGTTTTCATGTAATCGTCAGCTTCATCACCCAGCACTTCGCGGATATCTAAATCCCACCATGCTTGAATCCCACTCACTTCAACACGTTTTGCAACTTCTTCCATCAACTCTAAAGTACGTGGATGTGGCTCTTGAGTCTCTTTGTGGACAAACAGAGACATTGGCGTCCCCCAAGTCCGTTGACGAGAAATACACCAGTCTGGACGGTTCTCAACCATTGATTCAATACGTGCTTGGCCCCAATCAGGGATCCATTTAACACCTTTGATCTCTTTTAATGACTGTTGACGTAACCCGTTTTTATCCATACCAATAAACCATTGTGGTGTTGCACGGAAAATAACTGGAGTTTTATGTCTCCAACAGCAAGGATAACTGTGCTGCAACGCTTCATGATGTAACAGAGCGCCTTTTTCTTTTAGCAATTCAACAATGACATCATTTGCTTTAAAAACAAAAACGCCATCTAATGTTGGATAAGTGCCAGGTAAATAACAACCATTTGGCCCAACTGGGTTTGCAACTTCTAAACCGTATTTTTGGCCAACCACGAAGTCATCAGGACCATGGCCTGGTGCAGTATGTACCGCACCAGTACCCGCTTCTAAAGTAACGTGATCACCTAAAATAGCAGGTACATCAAAGCCCATAAATGGATGATTAAAGCGCAACAGTTCTAGATCTGTACCTTTACATTCACCTAAAACAGCCCAGCCAGTTACGCCAATACGCTTCATTACGCCTTCAACAAGATCAGCCGCCAAAATCACGCATTCATCATTAAAAGAGACTAAGGCATAATTAAACTCTGCATTTAATGCGATAGCGCGGTTAGCAGGTAATGTCCAAGGCGTTGTTGTCCAGATAACCAAAGAAATTGGTTTATCTGTTGCTGAACCAAATTTAGCAGCAACGGCTTTTGAATCTACGGCGGTGAAACGCACATCGATAGAAGGGGATGTTTTGTCGTAATATTCAACTTCGGCTTCTGCCAGTGATGAACCACACGCCGTACACCAGTGAACAGGTTTCGCCCCTTTTAACAAGTGACCATTTGCGATAATACGCGCTAATGCACGGATAGTATTCGCTTCGGTTTTATAATCCATTGTAAGATAAGGTTTTTCCCAATCCCCTAGAACACCTAAACGAATAAAATCTTTTTTCTGTGCTTCGATTTGCTCGTAAGCGTATTTACGACATTCCTCGCGGAATTGTGCTGCCGATATTTTTTCTCCTGGTTTACCTACGATTTGTTCAACTTTTAGTTCGATAGGTAATCCGTGACAATCCCATCCTGGAATGTACGGAGAGTCAAAGCCTGACAGCCCTTTGGATTTAATAATAATATCTTTGAGAATTTTGTTTACTGAGTGACCAATATGAATATTGCCGTTGGCGTATGGAGGGCCATCATGCAAAATAAATGTTTTTTTACCACTTTTAGCCTGACGAATAGCTTGATACAAACCTTCTTTGTACCAACGTGATAACATCTCTGGTTCGCGCTTTGCTAAATCCCCGCGCATAGGGAACCCTGTTTCTGGTAAGTTCAGGGTATTTTTATAGTCACTCATTCGATTCTCAGTTCCAATTTTCCGCTAGTTTATGACTCCGACCGCTGTGATAAAAAATCCCTAGCAGTAGCCACATCATCTGCGATTTGCTGCTTCAATGCATCCAATGATGCAAATCGCTGTTCATTACGTAATTTCTTTCGTAACACAACATCAATACAACGTCCATATAAATCCATATTAACGTCGATTAAATGAACTTCTAATTGTACGCCCTTCCCTTTTACAGTTGGGCGACTTCCGATATTTGCCACACCAGGCAAAGGCAATTGATTATCTGATAAATAGACATCAACGGCATAAACACCTTTCACTGGTGCAACCAAGCGCTTCATTGGAATATTGGCTGTCGGAAAACCAATAGTTCTACCCAATTCATTACCATGAACAACTCGTCCACAAACACTGTAAGGGTGTCCAAGAAGTGATTCAGCAAGCACTAAATCATCATTGAGTAACGCTTCTCGTACCGCGGTGCTACTGATACGTAATCCTTTATCGCAATAACTTTCTGTATTCGCGACGTCAAATCCATACCGAACGCCCGCTTGTTGCAAAAAGTGGAAATCACCTTCACGATGTTTGCCAAAGCGAAAGTCATCACCAATAGCAAGAAACTTCACCCCTAATTTATTGACCAGCAGGGATGAAACAAACTCTTCAGGTGTTTGTGCAGCAAACTGTTTATCAAATTTGACACACAAAAGGTAGTCAATACCACATTCAGCCAAATACTTTATCTTGTCTCGCAAACGAGTCAGACGTGCTGGCGCCTTTTCTGGTAAAAAGAACTCAAGTGGCTGAGGCTCAAATGTCATCACAACCGTGGGTAACCCTCGTTGTGAAGCTTCTTGCTTCAAATGTTTCAATAATGCCTGATGGCCTCGATGGACACCATCAAAATTCCCAATCGTCAGAACGCAACCATGATGTAGCGCTCTAATATTCTGTATACCGCGAATTAGCTCCATAACTGGCTCAATACCGTGGAAATTATTGGATTATACCTTGTCAAAGGCTTGAGAGTAACCCAATATATCAATGTTTATTGATGAGTAATATCTCAACGAGTCGATTCACTGTTATTCTTAAATGTGACTACTCACATCAAACAAAAATGGACTATCACTCACTTCTTGGTTATAAAATCGCATAAAATCAATCGTAGATCCTATTAGAATCTATTATTTATTACTCATATACACGATTTTGATGATTTTTTCACTCAAAGGACTGTATTCTACCCGTCTTAACTGATAAAATCTTGCGCCATCACAACGAAACAAGTGTCGCGTACAACGACGCTAATTTTGTATAAATCCATTGACAAACTTAGGTTGAAAAGGCATATTCCTTCACCTTTGTATTTGTCCTCGCTAGAATATATTTGGGAGTTGGAACTTGGCTAATATCAAATCAGCTAAGAAACGTGCGGTTCAGTCTGAAAAGCGTCGTCAGCACAACGCAAGCCGTCGTTCTATGATGCGTACTTACATTAAAAAAGTATACGTAGCAGTTGCTTCAGGTGATAAAGAAGCAGCACAAAAAGCATTTAATGACATGCAACCAATTGTTGACCGTCAGGCAACTAAAGGCTTAATTCATAAGAATAAAGCTGCACGTCATAAAGCTAATCTGCAAGCACAAATCAAAGCAATGTAATATTGCTTTCTTGTGTTATAAAAAACCGGCTTAAGCCGGTTTTTTATTTTCTCCCTTTGAACTGCAACCCACTTATGGGCTTACAACACTCTTTTTATCTCCATTAAAAAGTGCCGAAAAATCAGTATTACAAACACGTTGAACCGCTGGATGTTGGATCATTCGTTCTGCAAAAATCGCGTAGTACTCTTCTTTTACAGTGTCGAGCATCCCAATCTCTTCGATATTACTATGAGCGAAAGTTTCATCGGTATACAGTGAAGGTGCAACAAAAATAGCATTATAATTTAATCCAAATGCTTTCATTAATGCCGCATCATCAAACTCTCCCAATATTTCCACTTGCAGATTTTTATTGCGTATCCACGTTAATAAATGGCGACCTAACATATATCGACGACCTGGAATGAGTAGTTTTCGCTCTTCTAAGCATTCAGGAAATGGTTTTTCAGGAAGTGGGTGACTGCAAAAAAAGCTCATATTACATTCACCGAGTTTTACAGAAAATAAACCTTCTTGCTGAGAAGAATCGACCGGGCAATCTGATAAAATCATATCCAGTTTATGCTGACTTAATTGTTCTAATAATAATTCATGCGTTGATTCAAAACAGCGCAGGTGGATTTGCTCATGATCAATCACAGCTGTTTCCAATATGCGGCTAACTAGTTGTTTAGATAATGCATCTGCGACACCGACATCAAATAATAAGCTCGATTCACGACTATAGTTGACGATATCCAGCATTTCTTGACTTAGCATAAACATTTTATCAGCATAACGGAAAATAAGTTGCCCCAATTCTGAAGGAACCAGTCCCCTTCCTTGGCGTTTAAACAACTTACCACCTAATCTTTCTTCTAATGCTTTAATCTGCCCTGTAATTGTCTGAGGTGTCAGATACAGGGCTTCTGCTGCACCTACAACAGAGCCTTCTTTACACACATGCCAAAAATAATAAAGATGGTTAAAATTGAGATGTGACACCCGCATAGTTATCTTCCTTTCAACTTCTGTGATCTAGACACAGACTATGTAATAACGCATTAGTTTGCGATTGGCTTTCCTTGCATCCAATCCTCATAAAAACACCTACGGCACAATACACTGTATTGCACCGTAGGTTTAAATATATTGCTCGGTATTTATTGTGTTGAGAAACTCAAATCCGTAATAAATTTCCTTATATTGACTTCGTTTTTAACTTCGGTAAAACAGAACGAAGCAACAAATATCCCACAATAGCAGCTATCGTTGAACCTACTAAAATACCAAGCTTAGAGTAGGTATTATAAGCTTCATCTGCACCATCAAAAGCTAATCCTGCGATAAAGATAGACATAGTAAAACCGATACCACAGAGCACAGATACTGCAAATATTTGTTTAAGATTAATCGCATCTGGTAATTTTGCAATGCCTAGTTTTACCGAAACCCAACTAAAGAGGAAAATTCCGATCGGCTTACCTAAAAATAGGCCTAATGCGATACCTAATGGTAATGCTGATAACATACCATCCAATGTCACTCCATTTAAGGATACCCCTGCATTACTAAATGCAAACAGTGGCAAAATTAAATAAGCAACCCAAGGGTGTAGCACATGCTCTAATTCCTCAGAAGGTGAATCACCTTCATTATTTCTTAATGGGATAAGGAACCCGACGATGACACCCGCAATGGTGGCATGAATGCCTGATTTTAAAATACACACCCACAAAATAAATCCAAGAACCAAATAAGCTGCGGTATTACCAACTTTACGCCAATTCATTAGGCCTAGAGTAATAACAATCACCCCAGCCAAAGCCAACGGCATCAATGCAATACTCTTTGAATAAAAGAGTGCAATAATCACAATAACGCCTAGGTCATCGATAATCGCCAAAGCTAATAAGAAAACTTTTAACTCAACAGGGACACGTTTACCTAATAGCGCCATAACGCCCAATGCAAATGCAATATCCGTTGCCGCCGGAATAGCCCAACCTTGTTGCCCAACAGCATCTGTATGATTGAACATGAGATAAACTAATGCAGGCGCTAACATCCCTCCCACAGCAGCAATTGCAGGAAAAATAGCTCTATCACGTTGAGCTAAAGAACCTTCTTTTAACTCGCGTTTAACTTCTAATCCAACCACTAAAAAGAAAATAGCCATTAAGGCATCATTTACCCAAAGCAAGAGTGGCTTATCAAGTTCGAATGCACCAAACTTGATCATGATAGGAATAGATAAAAACTCATTATACAAAGCACTTAGAGGTGTATTCGCCATAATCAATGCGATAATAGCAGCAATAATCAGAAGAATACCGCCTGATGCCTCTAATCTCAAAAATTGTCTAATAATTGCCGTCATAATATTAACCTCAAGATTACTAATCTTGTTAATAATATGCTAACCATGAATTCGTAAAAAACAGTTTATTTATGGATAACAGCTCGGATTATTCGAATTAAATAGGAAATATTAAGAGAAACAAGATAGGTAGTCGAAATTAATCAATATTATTTCCCAATAGAGAAAATAAAAAATAATTAAATTAATTAAATTTAATCTATTGATAAATAGCTAATATTTTAACAAATAAGTAAAAATAGGCATCTAATTGAATAAATACTCCCAACTGATAAAATAGAGCAAATAGACTAATTTTCAACCACGCCAAACAATACCCTTTCTCTCTTTTTTATTTACAGCATCCTAAGATTATAAGAAAAAAGAAAATGTTATATATTTCACTATTTAACCATTGTGCTATGGTTTTATAAAAATAATTTTCGCTTTTGTACTAAGGCTTCTATCAATATGTCGATTACCATTTTTGTTGCCGTACTATTTGCCGCTGTCTTCCATGCATGTTGGAATGCATTAGTCAAAGTCGGCAGTGATCGATTTCTAGGGATCTCGTTACTGACCTTTTTTTCAGGTATTGTAACAATCCCCGCGCTGTTTTTGGTTGGATTACCTGATATAGGTGCATGGAAATGGCTTATTCTTTCCGTCCTATTTCATATTGGTTACACACTCTCTTTAAGCCGATGTTATACCTTGGCAGACTTTAACCAGATCTACCCAATTTCTCGTGGTAGTGCACCATTAATGACCGCAGTTCTTGGTTTTTTTCTTTTTCATGAAACACTCCCCATTACTGGATTAATCGGTATTCTATTGATTATTTTAGGTATTATCCTTATTTCACGTAGCCGAAAAATAGCAACACTGAATTTGCGTAAAGATGCGCTCTTTTTTGCGCTCCTTACTGCATTATTTACCGCAAGTTATACTCTATCTGATGGTAATGGATCCCGTGTGGGTGAAACACCTTTTGCTTATATTTTGTGGCTCTTCTTTTTAAATGGTATTGCGATGTATTTACTGGCATGGCTTCGTTATCGCCAGTACTTAAAAACCAAAATAAAAGATTATTGGAAGCCCGCGTTTTTAGGTGGTGTCATGCAATTAGTCAGTTATGGCATTGTAATTTGGGCAATGAGTCATGCCTCTATTGTGCTTGTCGCGGCATTAAGAGAAACCAGTGTACTATTTGCCATGGTCTTATCTGTTTATTTGCTAAAAGAGCAATTTAACCGTAAACAACTCTTAGCGTGCTTAGTCATTTTAACGGGGATTGTCGCCATCAAGATGGGATAATATTGAGCCATATTAAAATAAAAAGGCCCGATGATAAATACTGTCATCAGGCCTTTTTGAAAGGGGGAATAAAAATTATTTGGTTAAATCATCAAAGAATTTTTTCACACCATCTAGGAAGCTTTTAGAGCGCGGTGTATTTTTCTCACCACTTTTACCACCAAATGATTCACCAAGTTGTTCCATTAACTCTTTTTGTTTCTCATTGAGTTTAACCGGTGTTTCAACAACAACACGGCACATCAAATCACCGACAGTGCTACTACGTACTGACTTGACGCCTTTACCTTTCATACGGAACATTTTGCCCGTTTGAGTTTCTGCTGGGATTTTAAGTTTTACACGGCCATCCAGTGTAGGAACTTCAATTTCGCCTCCCAAAGCCGCAATCGCAAAGTTAATCGGAACTTCACAATACAGGTTATTGCCATCACGCTCAAAAATATGATGTTGGCGAACATGAACCTGTACATATAAATCGCCTGCTGGTGCACCATTTTCACCTGCTTCACCTTCACCACTTAAGCGAATGCGATCACCCGTATCAACGCCAGCTGGAATTTTAACAGACAGGGTTTTATAACGCTCGACACGACCATCACCATGACATTTAGAGCAAGGCTCTTTAATCACTTTACCTCGACCATGACACGTTGGACATGCTTGTTGTACAGTGAAGAAGCCTTGACGTAAATGAACCTGACCCGCACCATGACAGGTAGAGCATGTTTCAGCTGATGTACCTTCTTTAGCACCGCTACCATGGCATTTGTCACATGTTTCTAGTGTAGGTATACGAATTTCTTTGGTAATACCACGAACAGCTTCTTCAAGCGTTAAGTCCATGTTGTATTGTAAGTCAGACCCTCGTGATGCACGTTGTTGACGGCGACCACCACCAAAAATATCACCAAAAACATCACCGAAAATATCACCAAAGTCAGCGCCACCACCGAAACCACCACCACCTTGGCCACCAAACCCGCCTTGCTCAAAGGCTGCATGGCCATATTGATCGTAAGCAGCACGTTTCTGTGCATCACTTAAAATTTCGTAGGCTTCTTTGATTTCTTTAAATTTTGATTCTGACTCTTTATCACCCTGATTACGGTCTGGGTGATATTTCATTGCTAAACGCTTATATGCACGTTTAATTTCTTTTTCGTCGGCACTTTTACTTAAACCGAGTACTTCGTAAAAATCTCTTTTCGCCATTCTAGATTACCCTTGACATAAGCACACGGGCGTTGAGTTTCCTCGACGCCCGTGTTCGGTATCAGTAACTATTCACAGGTGAGTTACCGTGGCCCGTTAAGGGCATTATTTCTTGTCTTTACCGTCAACTTCTTCAAACTCTGCATCGACAACATCATCATCTTTCTTCGCACTCGCCTCTGCGTCAGCAGCATTACCTGCAGCACCCGCTTGTGCTTGTTGTTGTGCAATTTCTAACAGCTTTTCAGAAGCTTCAACTAATGCTTTAATTTTTGCTTCGATAGCGTCTTTATCTTCGCCTTTAGAAGCTATTTCTAACTCGCTTACCGCTTTTTCGATAGCTTCTTTATCGTTCGCTGGTAATTTATCACCAGCTTCTTCAATTTGTTTACGAGTACCGTGAACTAATTGGTCAGCTTGGTTACGAGTTTGCACTAATTCTTCAAACTTACGGTCAGCTTCTGCGTTCGCTTCTGCATCACGTACCATTTTTTGGATTTCTTCTTCATTTAAACCAGAAGAAGCTTTAATGGTGATGTTTTGCTCACGTCCACTGTTTTTATCTTTAGCTGATACATGCAAAATACCATCAGCATCAATATCAAAAGTTACTTCAATTTGTGGCATACCGCGTGGTGCTGCTTGAATACCATCTAAGTTAAACTGACCCAGCGATTTGTTATCGCTCGCACGTTTACGTTCACCTTGTAATACATGAATAGTTACTGCAGATTGATTATCTTCTGCGGTAGAGAACACTTGGCTATGTTTAGTTGGGATTGTGGTATTTTTCGCAATCAGAGAAGTCATTACTCCCCCCATTGTTTCGATACCTAAAGACAGTGGAGTTACGTCAAGTAACAGAACGTCTTTAACATCACCGGCTAATACACCACCTTGAACAGCCGCCCCCATTGCAACCGCTTCATCTGGGTTAACATCCTTACGTGGCTCTTTACCAAAGAAATCAGCAACGGTTTTTTGAACCATTGGCATACGAGTTTGACCACCAACCAGGATAACGTCGTTAATTTCGCTAACTTTCAAGCCTGCATCTTCTAAAGCAACACGTACTGGCTCCATTGAGCGTTTCACTAAATCTTCAACTAAAGATTCTAGTTTTGCACGAGTTACTTTGATATTTAAGTGTTTAGGGCCTGTTGCATCAGCAGTAACATACGGCAAGTTAACATCTGTTTGTTGTGCTGAAGATAATTCAATTTTCGCTTTTTCAGCAGATTCTTTCAGACGTTGCATTGCTAATGGATCGTTACGCAGATCAATGCCTTGTTCTTTTTTAAATTCATCAACTAAGTAGTTGATTAAACGGCTATCGAAGTCTTCACCACCTAAATGAGTATCACCATTAGTTGACAGAACTTCATAGGTTTTTTCGCCATCTACTTCATCAATTTCAATGATAGAGATATCGAATGTACCACCACCTAAGTCGTAAACAGCGATAGTGCGGTTGCCTACTTCACGATCTAAGCCGTAAGCCAGAGCTGCCGCAGTTGGTTCGTTGATAATACGTTTAACTTCAAGACCGGCGATACGCCCCGCATCTTTAGTTGCTTGACGTTGAGCATCGTTAAAGTAAGCAGGAACAGTAATAACGGCTTCTGTAATTGTTTCACCTAAATAGTCTTCTGCTGTTTTCTTCATTTTCTTCAGGACTTCAGCAGATACTTGTGGTGGAGCCATTTTATCGTTACGTGCTTCAATCCACGCATCACCGTTATCAGCTTTTACAATTTTGTAAGGCATGATAGCAACGTCACGCTGAACTTCACTATCTTCGAAGCGACGACCAATTAAACGTTTGATGGCAAATAAAGTATTTTGTGGGTTAGTCACAGCCTGACGTTTTGCTGGTTGACCAACTAAGATTTCACCATCTTGTGCATATGCAACGATTGAAGGTGTTGTGCGGTCACCTTCAGCGTTTTCAATAACCCGGGCATTTTTGCCATCCATTACAGCAACACAAGAGTTAGTTGTACCCAGGTCAATACCAATAATTTTACCCATTTAAACGCCTCCAAAGAGAATTCTTTATCAATTTGACTACCAATCTATATGAGGATGAATATTCATTTTTCAAGTCACAAATTAATAGACTTATTACAACATCATCTCAAAGCGGATATAAAATCAACGCAACTCAAGAGTGGTAATTGCAGTTGAAAAGAAGATGGGGTCATAAATACATTCATCAAGGGGAATCATGAAAAAAAATGCAAAAAATGCGAAAAAAATAGGTTAAACAAGCCTCAATAAACAAAAACGGTTTATTTATCAATACATTACTTCAAAAATAAATAATATCATAACGAATTAATACAATTGACTGAAGATTAGACTCAAAATAGAACCACAATACATTGATAACAAAGTATTTTTTAAAAAAAAAGCACTAGGAAAAAGGGATTAAATAGAAATGAGGTTATTTTTGTACTACTTGAATATAGTATGAATTCTATCCACTCATACAAACAAACAGTTAGAATAACCTCTTAAATTATTTAGGCAGAAGTAGAACGACGGGCTGATTTTGGTCTAAATGCGGTAACAATATTTTCGTTTGTTTCAATGTAAGGACCATCTAACAATTGGATACAATAAGGCACGCTTGCAAAAATGCCACTCACAATGACTTTACCGTCACTGTCTTTTAACCCTTCCAGCGTTTCTGCAATCGCTTTAGGTTGTCCAGGTAAGTTTAAAATTAATGCTTGGTTACGTATAACACCAACTTGCCGAGACAAAATCGCTGTTGGTACAAATTTCAGACTAATTTGACGCATTTGTTCGCCAAAACCAGGCATCTCTCTATCTGCAATAGCCAAAGTCGCATCAGGCGTAACATCACGGCGAGCAGGGCCCGTTCCACCGGTTGTAAGGACTAAATGGCAACCCGATTCATCAACAAGTTCACAAAGTGTTTGCTCAATCATTAATTGCTCATCCGGGATCAACCGAGATTCGATATGAAAAGGCGTTGTTAACGCAGCTTTTAGCCAAGCCTCTAAAGCGGGTAGACCTTTATCTTCATAAACCCCACTTGATGCGCGATCAGAAACAGAAACTAACCCTATGCGTAATTCATTCATATCAACCTCAATTAATCAATGACCATCTAACTTACGCGCAGATATTACCATGAGAACACAAGAGAATTAAAAACAATCTCAATATATTACTGATGTTTAATATTTGATTATTGAGAATGGATAATAAAAAATGATAAAGATCTATATTTATTTATCGTTAGCTAAATATAGAAAAAGGGAGCATAAGCTCCCCCTCTTTAATCTTGAATAATACTAATTAATATTACTCATCAATATATTTAGCAATATAAGACGCAGCTAAACTTTTTGCTTCAGCTAATTGTGCTGCATTTAATGCACGAGCGGTGCGTTTTAGCATCGCTTCATCACCATCACCATTTTCAACGGCAACAGAGAACCATGCATAAGCTTCTTTCAGATCACGTTTAACGCCTTTGCCATAGTAATAATTTAACGCAAGGTTATTTTGCGCAAGACCATTACCTTGAATAGCTGATTTTCTGTACCACTCAACAGCTTTACGTGCATCTTTAGCCACACCATCGCCTTCATCGTACATCACACCTAAGTTATTTTGTGCGTCACGATTACCTTGGTTTGCAGCCTTGGTGTACCAAAAAACAGCTTTAGTGCCGTTACGTTCAACTCCTTCACCATCATCATAAGAGACAGCAAGATTGTATTGTGCATCAGAGTGGCCTTGTTCTGCTGCTTTTGTATACCAAACAACCGCTTTTTCATGATCTTGTGCTACACCAATACCTTCATCATAAGAGATACCGAGGTTGTATTGTGCATCACTATCACCTTGCTCACCGGCTTTAGTGTACCAATATACTGCTTTCTCATGATCTTGCTCTACACCATCACCATCATCATAAGAAACAGCTAGGTTATATTGTGCTAAAGAAACGCCTTGAACCGCAGCTTTGTTATACCAGTAAACCGCTTTTTCTGCATCACGCTCAATCTCATCGCTCATATCATACATAAGCGCTAAGTTTAACTGTGCTTCAGCATGGCCTTGTTCAGCAGCTTTGGTATACCATTCCAACGCTTTTTGTGCATCTTGTTCAACACCTTCACCATTCTCATATTTTACGCCCAATTGATATTGAGATGCTGAGTTTCCACTTTCAGCACTTTTTTCAATTGCAGGTAAAGAGAACGCGGTTTTACTCTCTGCCATTGTAGCGCCACTAAGAAATAACGATGCAAGTACCGTTGCCAAGACAATCTTTTTCATAATTCACCAATAATAAATAGAGTATTTTAATAATATATTTTTATAATTATTACTGGATAAATAATATATTCCAATCAATTTAATCTTAAAATTTTCTTAAATGTTATTTTGAGAAGAAAAAAATGAAAATACCCACCTATAAAAGATGGGTATTTAAGATTTTTATAAGAATTTAACGACGAATTATAATAAATCCGCAATCATTTTCTCTAATTTTTCCTGATCGACAGCAAATTTACGAATACCATCAGATAATTTATCTACTGCCATTGGGTCTGCATTATGTTCCCAATAGAATTGAGCTTCAGTGATAGCCTCTGGACGTGCTTTCACTTCACCTTTATAAGATAATTTATGTTCAACTTCGCCTTCAGCTTCTGATAATTCTTTTAGCAGTGCTGGCGCGATAGTTAAGCGGTCACAACCGGCTAATTCTAAAATCTCACCTATATTACGGAAGCTTGCGCCCATAACTACTGTGTTATAACCGTGTTGTTTGTAATAGTTATAGATTTCAGTAACAGAAATCACACCCGGATCTTCAGCAGGGGCAAATTCTTTTTTATCTGTATTGGCTTTATACCAATCCATGATACGACCAACAAATGGAGAAATCAGGTAAACACCTGCTTCAGCACATGCACGCGCTTGAGCGAAAGAGAACAGTAAAGTCAGATTACAGTTGATACCTTCTTTTTCTAATTGCTCTGCGGCACGAATTCCCTGCCAAGTAGATGCTAATTTGATAAGAATACGGTCGTTACTAATACCTGCATCGTTATACAGCTTCATTAAATGACGCGCTTTTTCGATACATGCTTGAGTATCATAAGACAGACGTGCATCCACTTCTGTCGAGATACGGCCAGGGATCAGTTTTAAAATTTCTAAGCCAATATTTACTGCCAGCTTGTCACAAGCATCAACGATTTGTTGTTCACGTGAATTGCTTTGTGAGCGAGCCCATTCAATCGCTTCATCAATTAATTTACGATATTCAGGAATTTGAGCTGCATTTAAAATTAAAGATGGGTTGGTAGTTGCGTCTTGAGGCTGATACAGTTTCATTGCTGCAATGTCGCCAGTGTCAGCAACAACGGTTGTCAGTTTACGCAAAGAAGTCAATTTGTTGGTCATTTTGTTTATCTCATCTACTAGGTAAATCTGTTTGCAGTCACCTGCGGATATCTATTGATAATAACATGGACTGCTCACACTACAAGACGCTTAAATTCATACAAAGCAATTATTTGAATGCCAAACGTTTTCGCGAAACAAAAACGGAAAAAAACAGAAGAATACCGCAAGCTGAATCGTTTAAATTATCGGTTTTTACCTCAAATAAGAGAAACCATTGTTTTTTCCTATCACTATAATTTAGCCTATTATCGACAGAATTTGTTATATTCGATCAATATTAAAATAGCCAATTGAGGGAATTATGCTAATTACTATTTCACCAGCGAAAACACTGGACTTCGAATCGCCTTTAGCAACAACGCATTTCACCCAACCTGAATTGCTAAAATATTCCCAGCAACTTATCGAAGAGTGTCGAAAGTTATCTTCAAGTGATATTGCAAGCTTGATGAAAATAAGCGATAAACTCGCCGGATTAAATGCAGCTCGTTTCGGTGAGTGGCAACCTAATTTCACACCAGAAAATGCACGCCAAGCCATTTTAGCATTTAAAGGTGATGTTTATACGGGAATGCAAGCTGAGCTTTTTTCTGAAGATAATTTTCAATTTGCTCAACAACATTTGCGCATACTTTCAGGTTTATATGGTGTATTGCGGCCTCTTGATTTAATGCAACCTTATCGCCTTGAAATGGGAGTAAAACTAAAAAATAAAAAAGGTAGGGATTTATACCAGTTTTGGGGAAACACCATTACAGAAACGCTAAATAAAGCTCTTGAAGAACAAGGTGATA
Source organism: Proteus sp. G2300 (assembly GCF_009915965.1). Classification (NCBI taxonomy): domain Bacteria; kingdom Pseudomonadati; phylum Pseudomonadota; class Gammaproteobacteria; order Enterobacterales; family Morganellaceae; genus Proteus; species Proteus sp. G2300. The sequence continues at coordinate 144,604 of NZ_JAABNK010000005.1, read as the reverse complement.
ACATTTTAATTAATTTAGCGTCTGATGAATATTTTAAATCAGTTAACCCACAAAAACTCAATGCAGAGATTATTAAACCCGTTTTTCTTGATGAAAAAAATGGCAAATTTAAAGTTATTAGCTTTTATGCTAAAAAAGCTCGCGGATTAATGAGCCGTTTTATTATTCAAGAAAAGCTCACTAATAAAACACAACTTAAAGAATTTGATTTAGAGGGTTATCAGTTTAATGCAGCCGCATCAGAAGGCAACACCTTAGTATTTAAACGCGCTGAATCACTCGTCAAATAAAAATATTTATCTTTAGTTATCAACAATAAAAGCAGCACTAAAATAAGTGCTGTTTTTTATATTAAGGATCACAAATGTTTTGTTACTAACGGTAAAGGTGACCATGTAGGTGATGGAACAAATTCACTGCCTTGCATTATTGTCAGTTGTTGCTCATTAAATTGAGCCATTTCTTGAATAATAACCGCAAGAGACGCCTCAGACAGTATACTTTGCTTTTCAATAACCGTTACGGATCGATTAATCTCATTTGGCTTCTTTTTTACAGTTAAAACAAACTGATTATCCTGAGTTTTATACTGCATATCATCCCCTACTTGAAAAGCAGTAAGTCTCTCATGTTCAGATAATCCGGAAATAAAAAGGTGACTGTGATTTCCCTCATCATAAACAATAACTTCACCATGACGTTTTTTCACAATATAAACATTATTGCCAGCCCCACCACTTAAATAGTCATTACCAAACTCAGAGATTAATAAATCATTCCCGCTCCCAGCACTGAGATTATCATTACCTTCTCTTGCAATTAAAATATGATGTCCATGATTCACTACAATATGATCATCTCCTGCCCCCGCATCTATGACAGAACTATTTTTATTATGATTAACAACGATATCATTCCCATCCATAAGATAGAGAACTGACAATAAGTCTATCGCTTGACTTTGCTCCTCTTGCAAGGTGACGGGAATAGGCATTAATTGAGAGTCAAAAGGATAAAGAGAATAGGCAGATAATGCCTCTTTATTTAAGGCTAGTGATTCAGGGATCATCAGTACATTATCTTCTGTATTCATCGCTAAATTTAAATCAGTAATAGGTATAAGCAAACGTTGCATACTTTCTTTGGTTGGAAGAGTAAAAATAATATTATCTTTATCAATAAAACGAAGATTCATACCCGATCCAAAAATAGCGTTAATACTCGACGGCTCAAAAAACAGTTTTAAGTGTGAGTCTGGATGATAACGATGTGATAAAATACCGTCACTAAATATCAAATCAAAACCACTAATATCGGATAAAAAGAAATTACTAGTATCGTGCTGAGATAATATGTCTATCTGTTTAGAAAATGAAAGACTGATAGTGTCATTTTTATCCGAAACTAAAAATGTTCTAATTTGATAACTATCATTGCCTGCACTTAACGTAATAAACGAATTCTTTGTAATACCAACATATTGATTATCTTGATTATTTCCCAGAATAGTAAATTGTAAATTTTCACCTGAAGAAAATCCACTATATTGTAATTGTGGCAATAAATTAATTTTTTTAGTCTTATTAGGGTATGAAATTAGCAAGGAATGAGTTTCATCATCTATATATAAAGATTGAAGCTCTTCTTTATTATTACTATATTTATCTATATAACTAAATTTATATAATATATTATTTTCAATGGTTTTATTTTCATTCGCTGTCAAGATAAAACCATCCATTGTAGTTAAAGTATATCGATGAGCTAATAAATTATTTTCCTTTTCATTATAAACATTTTTTAGTGTTATTAAATGAAAAATAGTCTCATTATTTCTATTTCCATCATTAACTTTAATATAAAAAACAATATCTTTCCCATAACGTCGAATAGAGTATATTTCATCAAAATTATAATTTAACCTTACAATACTAGATTGCAATTCACTTTTTTCATTAATAATAGTTTCAAACTGAACATTGTAATTTTTTTCTAACGATGATCTTAAAATAATATAACTATCATTTCCTTCGCCACCTTCAGCATATCCCTCCTGTAATACTAAAGTATCATTTCCTTCTAACCCATATAATAAATCAGTACCACCACCTCCATCTAAATAATTATCTTCTTGATTACCATAAATAGTGTCATTGCCTATTTCACTTCCTATGACATTTTCAATACTGTCTAAGTAAGCAATAACTTTTTGAGTTTGTAATACGATGTTAGGCATAGAATCAACTAATTGCTTAGAGTAAAGGCGCCCGTTCTCTTGATAGAGAAAAAGCTTAGAATGAAAATTTTGGCTATTTGTTTCTTCTGCTGATTTTTTAAATTTAACATAATTATCTAATAAACTCACTTCATAACCAGTATATTTATTTGTTGTTTTAATAATACGAAGTGTGTCACATCCCTCTCGTCCATAAAAACGACTGGCATAAAGAGGTGAATCTGAAGTAAATAAATTGAATATATCACTTTTATTTCCTCCACTTATTCTTTTCGTTCCATTATAAATATCGAAGTTATTTTGAGTATTTGAAGGGGCAGCAATAATATCATCACCATTATAAGTATTAAAATAGAAAGCGTCGTATTCACTCCAATCTGATTTATAATATTTTTTATATTGGTTAACTTTTATTAAATTTTCAGCAATCCTTTCTTCACCCAGTAGAAGAATACTATTTTCTCGTGTTGTTTTTATTTTTCTAAAAAAGTCACTCTCAACGATATCATCAAAAATAGGTGAATCATTATCAGAAATAATATCTATAGAATAACGCTTCAATTCATTAATATAAAAATCCATATCAAAAATAAGTATTTCATTTGTAGCTATAGCTTCTTTAGGAATATAATATTTATATTCTGTTTTTTCCAAACGAAAATGATAAGAGAGTGCAGCTATTTTCTCTGCTTCTTTTTGGCTCATGTTTAATGATATTCGCTGAGCAACATACTCACCAAGCGGATTTAAAATTGAATCTAATGTTTTTCCCATTAAATTAGGAATAACTTTATAATAATAATATTCTTGATATATTTGTTTTTCATTAGTATAAAAATAACGAGCAGAATCAGATTGTTTTTTTATTTCATCAAGATAATTAATCGCATTTTTATCAATCATTAATTCTAATTGCGCTTCCGTTTCCAAATAAATAATTTCATTTTTTTTATCCGGAATAAGATCTCCCATCAAAAATGCATAAAAGCCATTATTGAGTTCTTCAAATGGCGTAAAATGCACTTTTGTTTTTGATTCTTCAATTAGTCTTACTGCTGTATAAATTGAGGTTGCTAAAGCAATAACAGCACCAGCAACAATACCAATGGGGCCTGCAATAGTAGAGCCTGCGAGCATAGCAATAGAAACCCCCAATGTTACCAATCCAGATACTACAGCCAAAGAGCCATTGACAATATAATCAATACGTTGTTTTTCATTAGGCGCATCTGAAATTCGACTAAAATTATCGTAAACATTATAAATATCAAATCCAATAGAAAGCATATTAAGACCGACACCAACTCTAGTACTTATTTTATTGATATATTCTAATGGATTATGACGATATTTTAATAATCCTTTAGCCAAAGCTATTTCAATTATTTCAGAAAGACCATTGTAAGCCATTTCAGACCACATAATAGCAAGATTATGAATAATTTCTTTACGTTCTTTTGCTACTAATAGTGGATTATTAAGCTGTTCAGCAAGCATAAATGTAGCATTAATAGATTGCCACGTGCTAAAAGTAATATTTGAGTAACCAATTTTACTAATTATTCGCATATGGCGAGGAATATTTAATGAGAACTGCCTCAAAGTATCCCAATCATTATGATCATATTTTTTATTATCTAGATTAATAATTTCAGACAATCTTTCAGAGGCTACTAGATAATCAATTCTATTTGTATCGCTAGAAAGAAGATATTTAATTTTATCTTTTTTATTATTTAATAGAAACTTTAAAATAGAAATGACTTTCTTATCTTCTTCAGTTCCAGAAAGTGACAAAAAATAATCATTAAAACAAGATGGATCAAATGTTAATTTTTCTTCCCATTTATCGATAGTACTTAATGAAATTAAATCTATTTTTTTACCATCTATTTTTGCTCCTAGATGAATTAATAGCATTTTATCAAAAGAAAGATTATTTATTTTTACTATTTCTTTATTTTTATTAGATAAAATATTATTACTATTATTTAGATAATCTAAAATATTTAAATGACTTATCTTGTCAATTGCTTTGGCAGGCGACAATCCCTCAAATACGTTTTTATCACTATCTGTATAAATCATACATTGAAGCTTAGTAATTAAATATTTATAGTTTTCAAATGTAGAAATTCCATCTAATAATACTCTATATAAAATACCCTTTCTCTTTTCATCAAAAAATGAAGAAAGTAATTTTTCTGATAATAAACTTAAATTTTTTATTAAACTTGGATTGTCATATATTGCATGAATCAGTTCAATTGCTCTATTTGCTTTTTCAGTTAATGTTGAATTATCAGCTTCATATTGGTGATTTAAAAATACATGGTCAAAAGAAATTTCACCCATTAAATATTTATTAAATTCTCTATTAATTAATGGATCATATATTACTTGTATAAACTGACTTTTGATCATATTTTCATCAGCGACTCTAAAAATAGCTGATAACGATTCTGGATATATTAAATAGGCATCATGTATAGAAATATTATTATTAATAATTTTATCACTTAGATCTCTTAATACCTCTCTATGCTGTTCATTATTAATAATATCTACTTTCTTAATTAACGTTCCAATTTCTTCAATTGTAAGATCATAACGATTTATTTGAATATAGTTAAAAATATCTGCTATAGTTATATTATCTGAATAATCATATATTAAGGTTTTAATATCTTTTCGATAGCCTTTTTTAAATTCAATATTATCACGATAACTAGGATATAACTCAGAAACAAATTGATAAACATCTTTAGTTAAATGTTTATTTTCTATTTTTAATTTTTCCTCTGATGAAATAGATGTAATATCTTTATATTCCGCTTCAGGCGTAATAAAATTAGACAATGTTACATTCGTTAACAACGGCTTATCAATATAATTTCTTTCCGTAACGGGCTTAATAATAACATGCTCTTTTGAGAGCGATATCGTATTATTACTAATTTTATAAATAGGCATATTTAATCGTTGAGCAATGCCTTCAATAAAAAAATCACCGTATTGATAACTTAACAACTTCTCTTTTTTAGCAAAAATTATTGTTCTTTCATTAAAAAACTGATTTTCTATAATAATATTATATAAGGATTCAACCTCATTTTTTTGTCTAATAAACGATTGATTAAAAAGATTTTGCTTTTGATTTCCTGTTACAGTAACACGTATTCTATTTTTTAAGCAATAATCTAAAAACTGACTTATTTCTGGCTTATTATCTAAGTAGAGTGCTAACTCTTCACTTTTAACTCCATTATAAAAGTATATTATAATATCATCTTGATAACAATAATCTATATTATCAACAATAATATTGTCTATTATTTTACCCGTCAGAGTCGAATTTTCAGAAAATAAGAATTTAAAATTTTCATCATCATCATCAAATAATAAATAGCTACAATCTATTTTATTTTTATTTTGCCATAATGATTTTTCTAAAAGAACATATGGATTATCTTCATGAATATAGAAATCCTTTAGATGGTATCCATAATTTTTTTCTCTATAATGATTAAGAAAATAATTTTCTAACTGACCTATTTCATGAATAATCATTTTATTATTAAATTGCTGGTTTATAAAAAAATCAAAAAATAAATCATGATAAGATCCTAACCTATTATTTCTTTTTAAATCTATTTCATTCTTAATTAAATCAAGTAACTTATTTACATATTTGTTGTTTTTATACTCTAATAGATTTTTATAATTATCTTTTAGATGTAGTTTGTTGTGATCTTCTATCAATAATGTATTTTTTAATTCAGGAATATCTATTCCTTTAATTATCTCATTTAAATATTGGTAGTTTTCTTTAAATTCAATAGTATAATCATATCCATAAACGCCCATATTTCTATTTTTATCCGATAATAAATAAGGGCTTTCAATGATATTATCATAAATAAAGTTACTAATACCCCTTGTACCTTCATTAATTTCATTAAGCATTAATTGATAAAGTTTTGCAGCAACTAAACTATTTTTTTCAGCTAGTGCTATCAAATTATTTTTTCCATAAATAAACTCATCATAAAATAATTTATTCTCTAGTTTATCTTTTACTTTACTCAATATACTTTTAAGTGAGATATTTTTATTATTCTGATTAAAAATACCAATTTTATTAATAAGAGAAAAGCTTGAAACTAGTTTATCAAAATATATATTCCCATTTAACCCATTTATTAAAGAAATTATCTCATTTAATAAAACTATTTTATTCCCTTTTAATAGGTAGCTATTAATCTTAATTAATTCAGGATAGTATGTATCACTAAACTCTATATATCCCTTACCTTTCCTTATGTCTTGAAAAGAACCAAATTCAACTTCTTCGATATCAAAATCGTCATTATCATATTTATTTAAAATAATCTTACTTGCTTCACTATTTTCTATTATTTGCTCAAGATGATTTTTTATTAAATAAACACCGTCATCAACATTTGAATTTTTCACAATGACTTCTACTATTTTACTCTCTATTTTAAGCTCGACAACAAGCCCCACTTGTTCACTATAATGAATAACACGCCCAACAATATTATCATTGAAAGGTAATGCAAAACCTATCTTCTTTATATTTTCAGCAACTCCCTTATTTATCTCTATATTATTATAGTCCCATGCACTTCGGTAATTTGAAGTTTCTCTTCTTTTATATTCATCAAAAATAATATATTTTTTATTATCAACTTCATGAGATCCATAAAAATCCATTTTACTCGCCAAAACTTCATTTATAGATGAAATACTAGAATGCTCTAGTAATTCACTATTAGAATCAAACAAGGAAAATTTATGATTACTTTCAGAATATTTTTTGTACGAAATAGCAATCGCATGATCTTTAAAAGCAATAATAGCATAATAATCATCATAATTTTTCATAACATATTCTAAGTGTTCATTTATTTTATCTTTATCAAACACTATTTTTTTTATATGTGATTTTTTTAGTCCTCTATCCTCTAATATTTTGCTAAATTCAGTCGAATTTAATGAGTCAAAAATAAAATATTGTGCTTTTTCACTTAATCTCTCCATTTGAAAATGTTGAGACAATATAATATTCTTAATTTCTTTGATTAGATTTAATATTTCATATTCTTGTATACCACTAAATATAATAGAATCAAATTTATCAGCTATGACTTCAATTTTATCTTGATAAGAACGTATATTTTCTTTTAACCAGAATAAATATTTGTTTCCTCCTTCTAGACCATTATTTCTAACTTCAACTAAATAATTCAAACTCAGGCCATAACATAACCCAGCAAGAGTATGAATATGACTAAAATCATAATTAGTTTCTGTGGAAGTAATTAGATTAACTCGACTCATTACTCTTTCTAGTGGTTTTAATAGATCAATATATTGTGAAAAAATTTTTATACTATTATTTTTCATTTTAGTAATAAACCAACCTGTACCAACTTTATAAAGTAAATGTTCTCCACTGTCTGTTATCTGAGCATATTTAGATTTTGCAATTGTAAATGCTTCTTCTATATCATCGACATAAATATGCAGTACCTTTTCTGTCTTATTTAGTTTATCCCTAATAATAAAGATATTTTTATAAGAATAACTCTCATTAAGTTCGATGCTGATATCTTTATTAATAGTTATCTGTTTTTTTATTTTAATATCATTGATAATTTCTCTAATAATATCTTTATTACTTACTTTCCAACTTTGAGTTAGATTAAAATAACCAATATATTCTCTCTTATTATAAAATCGATAATGTAAGAAACTATTATTATCTTTATTTTTTATAACCTCATTAATTTTATTAATGAGGTTATTTTTATCATAAAAGAACTCAACATTCCCATCAAAATCAATAATACTAAAATTATGACTTTCATTATCTATTTGTATAAATAATTTTCCATTTTCTAACGTAAGGTAATAATCACCAGATAAATTATGGCGCATTAATAAATTTAGTTTTTCTTTTTGTATTTTATTAGGTTCTCTCCCTGCTAATTTTGCACTATTAAAAAACAAATTTTCTATACTTGAATTAATTTCTTTTTTAATAAAATCAAGACCTTTAGTAAATTCATTTTTATTATAGAGTAAAAAATTATTATTTATATTTTCTATAAATTCATTTGCCGCATACTCATTTTGAGAAATAAAAATGGATATATAGTTTTCAATTAAAACTCTTTTTACTGAATTAAGAGAAAAGAATAACTCTTTATTATTTTCTTTTATATGACATTCTATTTTTAATACAATTTTATTTATATCATCATTAAATGCAATTTTTTTGAATCCATTCATATTTAATTTCCTTATTTTATAAAATTAAGCTATTAGAAATAAACTATATAAATTAATTTTTATTTATTTTAAATGCTTATTTTCTTATTTTTAATAAAAAAATAGCCCAATACTTTATTGGGCTATTTAATTAAATATAAATTTAATTATTTAAAGTAATTATTACTTAGGTGCTCTTTCAAGTAGGAATGCACGTAATTGAGCAAAATCGGCGGGTAAGAAGTGTGATAACAATTCTTTATCCGCACGTTCTGCTAGCTCTCTAGGAAGTGGCAACTCACCACCTAAAATACGTTCTACACTTTCTTTGAATTTTGCTGGATGTGCAGTACCTAAAAATAGTCCGTATTCTCCCTCTTGAAGTTCATCGCGCAGTAAACGGTAAGCAACTGCCGCATGAGGTTCTGAAATATAACCTTTTTTTGCTAATTCCCGTACAGTTTCTTCGGTTGTTTTATCCGTGACAGCACCATGAGAAAGATCAGAAAGATCCCACCCTTTACGACGGTACAATTCTTCAATACGAGGCCAGTTATTAGGTTGACTAACATCCATTGCATTAGACAATGTTGCAACAGTACGATGGGGTTCCCATTTTCCATTATCTAAATAACGAGGAACTGTATCATTCACGTTTGTTGCCGCAATAAAACGCTTAACAGGTAAACCTAAAGATTTTGCTAACAAACCTGCCGTTAAATCACCAAAGTTACCACTTGGTACAGAAATCACGAGCTGTTCATGCTTTTCAGTAGGAATTTGAGCAACCGCTTCAAAGTAATAACAAATTTGAGCAAGTAATCGACTAATATTGATAGAGTTTGCTGAATTCAAATACATTGTTTTCTTTAAAAACTCATCATCAAAAGCTTGTTTTACTAATGTTTGGCAAGCATCGAAGTCATCCTTAATTGCAACAGTGTGAATATTTTCACCTAATGTACAGAACAGTTTTTCCTGTAATGGGCTAATTTTGCCTTCAGGATAAAGAATAACCACTTGTACATTTTCTAATTTGTAAAATGCATGAGCAACAGCAGCCCCCGTATCACCGGATGTTGCAGTTAAAATAGTAACCGGTTGATTGCCTGCTACTTCTGACAACATTTGCGCCATAAAGCGGCCACCAAAGTCTTTAAATGCCAGTGTGGGGCCATGGAAAAGCTCTAAACAGCTAATGTCATCTTCAACCTGAATCACTGGGGCAGGAAATGCAAATGCAGTTTTAATTCGTTTTGCTAATACATCAGCTGGAATTTCATCACCTATAAATGCCGTTAAAATACGGCTACTGCGCGTTGCAAAATCAAGCGCTAATAATTCATCAATTTCATCTTTAGAAAACGATGGTAAGTCCTGTGGGAAAAAGAGGCCTTGGTGTTTACCTAAACCTTGCTTTACTGCTTGAGCAAAGCTCACTTGCTCTTGATTATCTTTTAAATTGTATAATTTCATGACTTACCCTATCTGTCTTGCGCCACGCGTATCTAAACGGCAGATATGCACAAAACCTTCACTGTTTTGTACATAGTGTTGTTTTAACCATTCGGCCATATCTTGTGCAATTTCTAATGAATCGGTGATGGTAAAAAGAGTAGGACCTGAGCCGGAAATGCCACAAGCCAATGCCCCTTTTTTTTGAGAAGCTTCTCTGGCCTTTTCAAATCCCGGAAGCAATTGAGTACGATAAGGCTCTGCTATCACATCTTTCATTAAATTGGCTGCCAGCTCGGATTGCTGTGTATGGCAAGCATGAATAAATCCAGATAAATAACGGCCATGATTAATAATATCTTCTTTTGAATACTGTTTTGGCAAAATCGCTCTAGCTTGTGCCGTAGAGACTTTAATTCCTGGGTAGGCCATTACCCAGTACCAGTCATCAAATGCAGGCACTGATTGGCAAATAATATCATTTTGCTCAAGAATGAGTTGTAATCCACCTAAATAACAAGGCGCAACATTATCAAAATGTACACTCCCCGAAATACGCCCTTCTAATTCACCCATCATTAATAATAATTGTCTTTCGTTGAAGGGTTTTTTAGCAAATTCGTTAAGTGCAACTAATGCGGCAACAACAGAACAAGCACTTGATCCTAAACCTGAACCAATTGGCATATTCTTCTCAAGTGTCATTGCAACTGGAAGTTCTTTGCCTAGTTTTTCACAGAATAATTGCCAACATTGATACACAATATTTTGTTTAGGATCAGCAGGCAATTTGCTAACAAAATGCCCTTTACTTTCCAGTGTAAATGATGATGCTGCTTCAATTGCGACACAGTCGCCAAGTAATTGCCCATCAATAGGTGAAACTGCGGCGCCGAGAACATCAAATCCGACGCTCACGTTACCTATTGATGCCGGTGCGTAAACTTTAACCACGCTTAAACTCCCAATTTCCATGATAAGGTACGTAATACATCTGCAAACACTCCAGCAGCAGTAACATCATTACCCGCACCATACCCACGTAGCACTAATGGGATTGGCTGATAGTAGCGAGTGTAAAAGGCTAAAGCATTTTCACCATTTTTTACTTTAAACAGAGGATCATTAGCATCAACAGCCATCATTTTAACTTGGCACTGCCCCTCATTAATAATACCAACATAACGTAATACTTTACCTTCTTTCTGCGCTTCTTCGACTTTAGCATCAAACTCAACATCAACTTGAGGTAAACGGCTTAAGAAATTAGCAACATCACCCGTGCTGTCAAATGAAGCCGGTAATACAGGCTCTACATCGATATCACTTAACTCTAATTTATAACCCGCTTCACGAGCTAAAATCAGTAATTTACGTGCGACATCCATACCAGAAAGATCATCTCGAGGATCCGGTTCTGTAAAGCCTTTTTCTTTCGCTGAAAGTGTTGCTTCTGACAAGCTCTTACCTTCATCTAACTGGCCAAAAATGTAAGAGAGCGAGCCGGAGAGAATACCATTAAATTGAACTAGTTCATCACCTGCATTAAGCAAGTTTTGTAAGTTTTCAATAACTGGTAAACCGGCACCCACGTTAGTGTCATACAAAAATTTGCGACGTGAAGCTTCCGCGGCTTTTCGGATTTGATAGTAATAATCCATCGACAGCGTATTCGCTTTTTTGTTTGGTGTAACCACATTAAAGCCATTTTGTAAGAAATTTGCATACTGTTGCGCAATTTCCTCATTTGATGTGCAATCAACAATCACTGGATTTAAGAAGTGGTACTCTTTTTCTAAACGAATAAGTTGACTAAAGCTAAAAGGCGCTTTGGCTTCTTTTAATGCTTGTTGCCAATTATCTAAATCAATACCCTGCATATTCGTTAACATCGCGCGCGAATTAGCAATACCACATACACGAAGATCAATGTGCTTATTTTTCAACCATGCCTGTTGACGATGAATTTGTTCGATTAATGCATTACCTACTCCCCCCACACCAATCACAAAAACTTCAACAATTTGATTTGTATTGAATAACATTTGATGGCATAAACGTACCGCATTGGTTGCTGAATCATTAGCAATAACCGCAGAAATAGAACGTTCAGAGGACCCTTGAGCAATAGCAACAATATTGATATTGCCACGTGTTAATGCAGAGAAGAATCGTGCTGAAATCCCTTTCAGGGTACGCATACCATCACCCACCACAGAGATAATCGCTACATTTTCCATAATATCTAATGGATCAAGTACGCCATCTTTTAATTCTAAATAGAATTCATCTGATAATGCTTTTTGCGCTCTTATCAGCTCTTTTTGTGGCACACAAAAACTAATGCTGTATTCAGAAGAAGACTGTGTGATTAGAACAACTGAAATCCCCGCTCTCGACATTACCGAGAACACGCGAGCCGCCATTCCTACCATTCCTTTCATTCCAGGCCCAGATACGTTGATCATTGCCATATTATTAAGGTTAGTTATTCCTTTAACAGGTGTGCTCTCATCTTTTTGACCATCACCAATCAAGGTACCCGGCGCATCTGGATTGCCCGTATTTTTAATTAAACAAGGTATTTGGAATTGGGCAATAGGCGCAATTGTACGAGGATGAAGTACCTTGGCACCAAAGTAAGACAGTTCCATTGCCTCTTGATATGACATGCCTTTTAACAAACGTGCATCAGGCACTAAACGTGGATCACAAGTATAAACACCGTCAACATCAGTCCAAATTTCACAGCATTTAGCACGTAAACAGGCTGCTAATACTGCAGCTGAGTAGTCTGAACCATTGCGACCTAATACAACCAGTTCACCTTTTTCATTACCGGCGGTAAAACCTGCCATTAAAATCATATCGTCTTTCGCGATATTAAGTTCCAAAATGCGACGAGTCGATTCAGGGATATCAACGGTAGATTCTAGATAGTGACCTTGTGCGAGTAAGTTTTTTACAGGATCAATAACAGTGACATTATAGCCACGAGCTTGTAAAACCGATTCCATAATGGCGATCGAGAGCTTTTCACCACGACAAATCATTGCCGCATTGATGCTATCAGGACATTGTCCTAATAACGAAATTCCATGAAGGATATGTTTAATTTCAGCAAATTCACGCTCAACTTTATCTTTTAAACGTTCATAATCGAAACCAGGCTGTTTTTCTCTTAAACCTTGTAATAAATTGGCAAAAATTTGTTCGGCTTCTCGTACTTGAGTGAGGGGATCTTCGCCTTCTGCCGTTTTTTCAATCATTGCAACCAAATAATTTGTTATTTTAGCTGGTGCTGATAATACAAGAGCGACTTGTCCTTGCTCTCTTTTTTTCTCAGCGATATCAGCAACATTCAGCACACGCTCGGCATTGGCAACTGAAGTTCCTCCAAATTTTAACACTCGCATACAACTCTCCTGATTTTTCACCCAAAAAAAAACCCGCATTTCTCAATGCGGGCTTTTTCGATTTTCGTTTTTTATATGCGACAGCCCGTCCCGCAATATAAAATTCCGGTGGTGGTGGTAATAATTGTCATTTTAACTGGGCTGTAACTACGCATAACTATCCTGTCTGTCTCAAATTTAGTTTGACTATATACTGGTTAAAGCAAAGCGAGAGAGATGTCAATTTTTTTCTTTTTTTTACTCAAAAAATAAATTTCACCTAAATGAAATATATTCGATCGTTACTCCTATTGTAGTATAGATATTGCTATCACAAAGGGATAAATAAAGAAAATAAAGCTACTATTTTGGTGTTATTTGGGGATTTGTACTTTTATAAGGAATAAGGTATTTTAGGCTCCTTTAATTTGTGTAACAAAACTGGTAAAAAAAATAATCCCCACTATATTTAACATATATTTTTCTTTTACATTACATAAATCAAATTATATAGTTAACTATTGAAATCAGGGTTAAGCTGTTATCTTGATTTTGATATGTGTCAACAAAAGTTAGCTTTTTAGATGGTATTTAATACAACTGGTGTTATATTGCTGTTAATAGACTATGGGCGTTTTGCATTCTGATTTTAGCGTTCATTGTCGATTAAAATCGTAATTTTTTTGTAATAACGTGATGGTTATTTATCGAATTTCAATCTGGGTCTAGTTTTTGCGTGCTAATAACAAAAATGAATAACCACACAAGTGCACACACAGAAGTTAAACACAGATTTCCTTTTTCTATTTTTGGTAATTTTAGGTAGCAAATATGCAAACCCCGCACATTCTGATTGTTGAAGACGAAGTAGTTACTCGTAATACCCTGAAAAGCATATTCGAAGCTGAAGGGTATATCGTACACGAAGCCACTGATGGCAACGAAATGCACAATGTTCTCTCTGATCACGATATTAATCTGGTCATTATGGACATTAACCTTCCTGGTAAAAATGGGCTGTTACTGGCTCGTGAATTACGAGAACAGGCAAGTGTTGCATTAATGTTCCTAACGGGTCGTGATAATGAAGTTGATAAAATCTTAGGCCTTGAAATTGGTGCTGATGATTACATAACTAAACCTTTTAATCCTCGTGAATTAACGATTCGTGCTCGTAACTTGTTGTCACGTACCATGAATTTAGTTAATGGCACAGAAGAACGCCGTTTAGTCGAGAGCTATAAATTCAATGGTTGGGAGCTTGATATTAATAGTCGCTCACTGATCAGTCCTGCTGGTGAACAATACAAATTACCACGCAGTGAATTTCGTGCGATGCTACATTTCTGCGAGAATCCTGGAAAAATCCAAACTCGAGCAGAATTACTGAAGAAAATGACAGGTCGTGAATTGAAACCGCATGATCGTACTGTCGACGTTACAATTCGTCGTATTCGTAAGCATTTCGAATCTACACCAGATACTCCTGAAATCATTGCCACAATCCATGGTGAAGGTTATCGTTTCTGTGGTGATTTAGACGAGTAATTTGATTCTATATCAAATAGTTAATTTATAAAAAAACCCCCGATTTTTATTCGGGGGTTTTCTTTTATCTAAAATCGTCTTAATAAAATCACAAAAGGTGAAAATTGATCTCAGCAACTATTTTGAAAAAAAATAGAGCGACTTGTTAAAAAAAATTTTAAACCTTATTCAGATTAATTTTATTAACCATTGAGTTATCTAATAATTCAAAATCACTCTTTCCACGGCATAATAGGCACTGCACTAATCGCGTTTTTTGGCGATCCATCAATGACTTTATCGGAATAGGTTAGGTAAATCAGCGCATGACGCTCTTTATCGTAAAAACGGACAACTTGAAGCTTTTTAAAGACTAAAGACGTTCTTTTTTGGAAAACAACATCACCTCGATTTTTTCCTTTTATCACCTTTTCACTTAACTCAATAGGCCCCACTTGCTGGCAAGAAATTGCCGCATCTGCCGTATCCTCAGCAAGACCTAAACTTCCTGAGATCCCTCCCGTTTTTGCTCGGCTTAAATAGCAAGTCACATTTTTAACTTCAGGATCATCAAACGCTTCAATCACAATTTTATGGTTAGCACCAAAAAACTTAAACACAGTATCGACATAGCCAATTTCTTCCGCTTTTGCCATCAAAGAAAAAGGGAGTAAGATAGACACAGCTAGCATCTTTTTGAAATTTAACATATTTACTTTGTTCCATTGAAAAGATGAGAAAATAATTAAACCTAGAATAAAACAATCTTTTGCTAACTGATAGAAGAATTTGTGTACATCTATCACCGAAAAAGACTATATTTTACGATTACCTAACAATATAACTTGTTATAGGTGTTTAGCCTATTTACCATCTACAACAATAAATAAACGAATATGACTAAGGGAGATGTATGGATCAAACCAACATCATACGTGATTTGCTCGCTTGGCTTGATAGTAACCTCGATAAGCCATTATCCCTCGATAATGTCGCAACCAAAGCAGGCTACTCCAAGTGGCATCTACAACGCATGTTTAAAGAAGTTACAGGACAAGCGATTGGTTCTTATATTCGTTCAAGGCGTCTATCTCGCGCTGCCGTTGCATTACGTTTAACGAGCCGCCCTATTTTAGACATTGCTTTGCAATATCGTTTTGATTCCCAACAAACGTTTACCCGTGCTTTTAAAAAGCAATTTAATAGAACTCCAGCTCTTTATCGTCGCACTGATGAATGGTGTGCGGTAGGAATTTGCCCACCAATTACCTTAGATCCTCAACATTTACCTAAATGGGAATTTGTGCAGTTATCTGAGAAAAAACTCATTGGTATTGAGCAAACATGTAGCCATACACTTGAACAATGGGCTGATGCCTGTTCTGATATGCGCCAAACATTTTGGCGTTACTATATGAGCAAAATAAATGCGGTTCCTCACCAAGTTTATGGTCTTCATCATGCACAACATAGTGATGAACATGAAGATGAACAACGTGTACTTTACACCACTGCAGTTGAACCTGACTATGCAACATTTATTGAGGATGATGCAGCCAATGAGGTCTCATTAGCCGGTGGCGATTATATTCGCTTTGATTTCGAAGGTGAGGCGAAACGAGGTGCAATGCAGGAGTTTTTATTCCTGATTTATGGTGTTTGTTTACCCACTATGGGGCTAACTCGCCGTAAAGGTTATGACGTCGAAAAATACTATCTTAAAAATGTGCGTTACAGTAATGAGATGGTAACTGAACCACAAGATCATATCGAACGCTTTGAATATTACATCCCCATTAAACGTGAAGATGTAACCGCATAAGAAAAAGCTCTCTTGATAATCATTTCAAAGAGAGCTTTTATTTTTTAACGTTGAACTTCATCTAATGCAGTATCAGTAAGATGACTTACATCACCTGCCGTTTCAATCACCCAACCATTGGCAAGCCAAGGACTATTTTGATAATCGACACGTGATATTGAACAATTACGCAGTCTTAAACGACGTTCTGCATATGCAGGTAATCCCAAAACTGTACTCAATAAACACCCTAATGCAATACCATGGCTCACTAAAAGTGGACGGCTATTTTGGGGTAAATCAAGACATTGATTTAACGCAGCCTTCATTCGGGTCGCTAATTCTGCCATTGATTCTCCTTGGGGAATTCGCCCATCAGGTGTACCATCAATCAAACTCTTGCGCCAAGCCTCTTCTTGTGTCTTTAATGTTGCGATCTCTCGCTGTTCAAGAACGCCCATATTGAGTTCACGTAAACGTGAGTCAGTGATTACTTCACAGCCACAAGCTTGTGCAATGATTTCTGCCGTTTGACGAGTACGGCCAAGATCGCTTGAGATAATATGGGTAATGCCTGCTGATTTTACTTTTTCAGCAACTTGCTGTGCTTGACGCACACCATTTGCTGTCAGTGGGCTATCAGATTGCCCTTGAATACGTCTCGCCACGTTCCATTCAGTTTCACCGTGGCGAACAAGATAGACCTGTAACATACATTTTTTCCGTTATACTGCTCTAATTTTTCAAAGGATGATTAATTCATTATGTATCATGTCATTGCAGCCACTACGAATCCAGCAAAAATCAACGCGATAAAACTCGCTTTTGAGCAAGTGTTCGGTAAAGATACCTTTGATATTGAAGATATTAATGTCGATAGCCGTGTTCCACAACAACCTATCGGAAATACAGAAACGAGAACTGGCGCACGTCAACGCGTGATGGCAGCCCGACAAGTTCGTCCAGAAGCAGATTTTTGGGTTGGTGTTGAAGCCGGTATTGAAGATGATATGACTTTTGCTTGGATTGTTGTCGAGCATGGACAAATTCGAGGTGAATCACGCTCTGCAAGTCTTATGCTACCAGAACAGATCTTAAAAGGGATCCGTGAAGGCAGAGAGCTTGGTGATGAAATGGCCTTCTTAACCAAAATTGATAACATTAAACAGCGCGGTGGTGCAATTGGTTATTTTACCGATGGCCTACTCAGTCGTACGTCTGTTTATCAGCAAGCATTAGTTCTGGCATTAGTGCCTGTAACTCATGCTATCTATAAAGAACTCAATCAAAAAGAAGATTAACAACTAACCTGATCGGTTTTTTTAGATAAAAAGAAAGCAAAAAGCCATTTAATCATGTGATTAAATGGCTTTTTATTATTCTAATTTACATAGTCATAATGCAACTATTTTTTTGTCATTAGCTCTTTTTCAAGCCATAACTTCACTTCATGTGGCGCAGTTTTTAAACTATTAGAGCCTCTAGTGATAGTAGCAATACCAACGCCTAACTCTTCTTTTAGCTCACGCTGACTTAAGTCTCCCCGCATTAACTCTTGCACAATGCGTACTCGTGTCGCTAAAGCACTACGTTCATCAGGTGTCATTAAAAGCTGTAAAATAGGAAATTGCACATCTTGCTCAAATGCATGTTGTAATAACTCAACAAATCTTAGCCAGTGCTCATTCTCTTCAGGTGATAATGCAGGATCTTGCATCGTGGAAGCCTCTTTTTGCCACACTCATTAACTAGTACAAACTATATCATACTTTGCTAATGGACAAAGAGGCTCTCACGATAAATCGCTGTTTTATCCCTTAATAACGGCTATTCCATTCATTCTCAGTTAATATCGGTTGCTGTTCGCCCGCAAAATAACTATAAAAAACAGCAAAAGAGAGTACATTTTTTACATAACCACGGGTTTCTGCAAAAGGAATACTTTCTACAAACGCAATAGCATCTAATTGGCCATTTGCATCAGATAACCAACGATCAACACGCGCGGGGCCTGCATTATATGCAGCACTAGCTAAAATACGGTTTTGGTTAAACCTTTGATAGACAGAATCCAGATAAGCAGTACCAATCTCAATATTTTTCACCGGGTTTGTTAACTGCGCGCTACTGACATAGCCGGTAATACCCGCTTGTTTTACTGTAAACTCAGCAGTTTTTGGCATTACCTGCATTAACCCTGTTGCACCAGCTGAAGAGCGTGCTTGTGGGTTCCATGCACTTTCTTGGCGAGCAATTGCCATCGCATAATTACGATCTATAGATTTATCTTTTGTGTATTGCTCAAACTCATTTTTCCAAGCAAGTGGAAAACGCTCTTCTAAATGATCCCACATTTTTCCTGTAATAGTGGCTTGTACTGCTAAATCAGCCCATTTTTGTTCAAATGCATAACGTGCTAATTGAGATTGCATTTGTGCTGGTTGTGAGACAACGTAGTTTGCCCACTCTGAGCGCGCCAAGTTGTCCATTTGCCAATACATTAATTCACGAACACGTTGTACTTCTGGCTGATTAGGGATGCTTGATGAAACACTCGGTGCTTTATCTATCACCATTACATAAGGCTTACCGAGCTTAGAAGCAGCAACCATTGGGTAAAAGCCACGATTTTGTGTTAGTGCTTCTAAAATCGCTTGTGCTTCACTATTTTTACCTTGTGATTGCAACACCATTGCACGCCAATAACGCCACTCTTCCTTATTTTTACTTTCAGGAGAGAGCCTTTCTAACCACAATGACAATTCAGCAGGTTGATTTTGGCTTAATGCTAAACGTACACGACGTTCACGCAAGGTATCAGATGCAGTATCTTGGATCACACTATCGCGCCATTTTACCTGCTCAGGTGTCGCATAAGGCATATATTGCCATGCCACGGTATCACGCATTAACTGACGTTCACTTGCCGTCATTTTTTGTGCATGCGCAATATTATCCAGTTGAGCTCGAGCTGCATCTGCATCTTTTCTCGCCCAACGTGAAAATGCAGATTGTATGATGGAACGAGAGAAATCAGTCGGTGAAAGCACGGTTGCATAACGCCCCACTAAGTTTGGAAAGTCTTGTAATTCAACCAACGCATCACTCATCGTTTGATAATTTTCTGGAAGACGTCTTGCTAAATATGCCGCAAGCCCTGTATTACCATTTTTAATTGCTAAGTTAATCCGTTCTAATACTAGTTCTGGTGTTAATTGATTAGCTTTTTCCCATTCATCAAAAAGAGGATCACAACTTGATGGCATTGATGTGCCATTTAGCCATGCTTCTTTAGCCCCTATCCATGCCGTTTGAATATCACCGGTTGCCCACTTAGCATAATAATAGTTACATCTAGCCGCTTTAGGATTTGGTGGATTAGGACTAAAGGTCAGTAGATTTTGCCACTCTTGACGCTTAGCCAATTCATTTACAAATAGCGAAGGAAGTGCTTTTGCTGGTGGTAATGTTGGGTATTTGGCCACAAACTCAGTCACCACAGCCGGTGCAATAACATCAAGATTATCGGTAATTTGGCGATATTCCAGATAAGGGTAAAGTGGATAGTTTTCTAATGTCGGGAGTAATTTTTCTACTTCATCTGTTTTTTTAAGATCCCATGCAGCCTTAATCTCTTGGTAGCGAACACGTTGTTCACTTAATGAATCTGCTTGTGCCCATGTTGAAAAACACAAAGCTCCTATTGCGACTGCTAATGACCACTTTTGCTTAACCACGTAATATCTCCCACCTCGAATAAACCACCAAATACTGAATACATTAGCTAATATGATAATCATTAACAATGTAAGTTCCCATCTTTAAGAGAAATTTTCATTACTTTCAGAGGAAGCACGAAAGGTAGATAAAAACCTCGCTTTTGACTAAGGTTTTCTTTTATAAATCGGGTATACTGGCGACTTTCATCTTTTTCGGGTCTTTGGCAAATTACTGGCATTGACTTTGCTATTGTTCATTTAGGTGCCTTAAAAACGCGACTTAATTACAAAAAATTTGTTTTTATCGCGAAAAACGGCGCCTCAGAGAAAATCTCTTTTATAATCAAAGGGTAATTATAGTGGCTCAATACGTTTATAGTATGTTGCGTGTCGGGAAAATTGTCCCACCCAAACGACATATCCTTAAAAACATTTCACTCAGCTTCTTCCCGGGTGCGAAAATTGGTGTACTGGGTCTAAATGGTGCCGGTAAATCAACATTACTTCGCATTATGGCGGGTATCGATACCGATATTGAAGGTGAAGCACGCCCACAACCTGGTATCAAAATTGGTTATTTACCACAAGAACCAAAATTAAACCCCGAACATACAGTACGTGAAGCCGTTGAAGAAGCCGTTAGCGAACTGAAAAACGCATTAAACCGCCTCGATGAAGTTTATGCTGCTTATGCTGATCCTGATGCTGATTTCGATAAATTAGCTAAAGAACAAGGTCAATTAGAAGCAATTATCCAATCTCATGATGGCCATAACCTTGAAAATCAACTAGAGCGTGCAGCAGAAGCGTTGCGTTTACCTGAATGGGACGCAAAAATTGAGAAACTTTCAGGAGGTGAACGCCGTCGTGTTGCTATCTGCCGTCTTCTGTTAGAAAAACCAGATATGCTGTTATTAGATGAACCAACTAACCACTTAGATGCTGAATCGGTGGCTTGGTTAGAACGCTTCTTACACGATTATGAAGGTACTGTTGTTGCAATCACGCACGACCGTTACTTCCTTGATAACGTCGCGGGTTGGATCTTAGAACTTGACCGTGGTGAAGGTATTCCATGGGAAGGAAACTACTCTTCATGGTTAGAGCAAAAAGATGCGCGTCTAGAGCAAGAAGCCGCAACAGAAGCTGCTCGCCATAAATCAATTCAAAAAGAGCTTGAGTGGATCCGTCAAAATCCTAAAGGTCGTCAAGCAAAAGGCAAAGCACGTCTGGCTCGCTTTGAAGAACTGAATAGCGTTGATTATCAAAAACGTAATGAAACCAGTGAACTCTTTATTCCACCTGGGCCACGTTTAGGGGATAAAGTGTTAGAAATTAATAATCTAACAAAATCTTATGGTGATCGTGTTCTGATTGATGATCTCAGCTTCTCTATCCCTAAAGGTGCTATTGTTGGTATTATCGGCCCTAACGGTGCGGGTAAATCAACGCTATTTCGTATGATCTCAGGTCAAGAACAACCAGACTCAGGTACTTTAGTGCTAGGTGATACTGTTAAGTTAGCATCTGTTGATCAGTTCCGCGACAGCATGGATGATAGTAAAACTGTTTGGGAAGAAGTCTCAGGTGGCCAAGACATTATGCGTATTGGTAACTTTGAAATTCCAAGTCGTGCTTATGTTGGCCGCTTTAACTTTAAAGGCGTTGACCAAGGTAAACGTGTTGGCGAACTTTCTGGTGGTGAACGTGGTCGTTTACACCTTGCTAAACTGCTACAAGTTGGCGGTAACATGTTACTGCTCGATGAACCAACCAACGACCTCGACGTTGAAACCTTACGTGCATTAGAAAATGCGCTGTTAGAGTTCCCTGGTTGCGCCATGGTTATTTCCCATGACCGTTGGTTCCTTGACCGTATTGCCACACATATCATCGATTACCAAGATGAAGGTAAAGTGGAATTCTTCGAAGGTAACTTTACTGAATATGAAGAGTACAAAAAACGTACATTAGGTAACGATGCTATTCAGCCTCGTCGCATGAAGTACAAACGTATGAGTAAATAATCGAATTTATTGACTCTATGCGATAACAAAAAAGCAGAGATTATTCTCTGCTTTTTTGTATTTAGATTATATTTAAATAATTCTTTTATTCTCTTTTATTTAATAAATACTTGTAAATCAGTATTAATTAACTCTCTTGCCTATAATCAAAGCTTAAAGGCGCTGTAAATGAAATACTCCCATTGTCTAAACGATAACTTTCTGGTGCAGGAAATGGCGAAGCCCGTTTAATAGTATTTAACGCTTCTCGATCAAGAATGCGATTACCTGATGATGTTTCCACTTTGGCCTCTAATAATTCACCTTTGGCATTTAACACAATAGAAACCTGTGTCACACCTGTCGCTTTAAAACGTATCGCTGTTCTTGGATAGCGTTTATACATCTCAATATGACTATGTACCAAACTTTCCCACCCCATTTGCCCACTTACGGAAGAAGATGAGAAACTATTAAATTGCGCACTACTGGCTGTACTCGTCCCAGAAATCGGTGCACTCGTTACTTCAGAGGGGGCTTCTGAGATAGGGAGATCATCAGGGACTTTTACTGCAACGGGTTTTGGCTTAACCACTGGCTTTACTTTTGGCTTTTCGGGAATATGTTCATAAGTTCCTTGTTCAACCACCGGCATTTTTGGTAAATCCAATACTTCTTTAATTGGCTCAGGTTCTGTTTCTGCGGGCTCAGGAACAGACATCACTTTTTCAGGCCCAACAGGAACATCTTTTGTTTCTGTCTGAGCTAATTGATAGATACCAAGATCCATTGTCATTGCGGGAGGTAAAACGCCATGACGTTCATCTTTAGAGGTTATCCAGCCAATGGCGATAACGACTAGCGTTGTATGAAATAAAATACTGGCAGTTAATCCACCAAGAGAAAACGACCAACGGCGTTGAAAAGTCGCCGACATACTACTCATAATTCTTGCCTCTGATTTTCTTTCTGATGAATTATAGGCATAATACAAACACAAATGATATTGCTTATTATTAATAATACAATAAAAAATTAGCTTGATAATTATTATAACTTGTTCGCTTGAGAAGCAGTAAGAGCTTATTATTTCACTCTTTTTTAGACACCAGAGAATATGGCTAGCGATAAATCATTGGCACAAAAAATTAGTTGTGCCTATCAATCAACCTATGGACAACTTGTGCGTTTTTTCCACAAACGTACGGGGAATTACCATGATGCGGATGATTTGTCTCAAGATGTGTTTACACTATGGTTAAACAGAAAAGAACAAACACCGGTGCAACAACAGCGTGCTTTTCTGTTTAAAATAGCGAACCATGTTTTGATTGACCATTGGAGAAAAAATCAAAAGCAAAAAGATATCTATCAGGATGATTATCAATTAGATGATGTTGCTCAAAATTATACAACTGAGCTCGATCCTGGGTATGTCCTAGAGCATCAACAACGTTTAGATCTACTTAGTGAAGCAATTGCAACATTGCCCCCACGCCGACGAGAAGCGTTTATTCTTTATCGTTTTGATGGTTTATCACAAAGCGAAATTGCAGAACAAATGGAAATCTCAATCAGTATGGTGGAAAAACATATTGCAGCTGCGCTATTACATTGCAAAAGATACGTCGATGCAGGACAGGAGAAATGCACGAATGATGAGTAAGCCGGAAAAAAACATACCGGAAACTAAACCTCATACAAATGAGGAAACCGCTCCTCTTTTCTTAGGAGCTGATGATGAATTACTCAATGATTCTATTGACGAGCAAGCAGCCCTTTGGTTCACCCGACAACACAGCCAAAGGATGACCCCCAAACAACGCCAAGAATTTAAAGACTGGATAGAAAATGATGTCAATCAGCAAGCGTATCAAGATATTGCGGGTATTTGGCGTCAATGTGATGCATTATCACGACCAACAATAACTACTGTTGAAAAGAAAAAACGTTCTCTTTGGCGCCCCGTCATCCACACTACCGCAACTTTTTGCCTACTCACTGTTTTATATCTCCCTTATAGTCATTTACCCGCATTACTAATGGATAATATGACGCTTGCAACCAGCGACTTACCAAAAGAAATGACTTTAGCTGATGGCTCTCAAGTCTACTTAGACAGAAATACACAAGTCAGAGTCGCTTATGTACAAGAAGAAAGACGATTATGGCTAGATAAAGGTCAAGCTTATTTCAAAGTAAAATCAAATCCTTATCGTCCATTCTATGTACAAGCAGACTCACGATTAATCAAAGTTGTTGGTACTGAATTCGAAGTCAATCGCTATAATAACAACCAAATTAATGTTGCAGTACATGAAGGGATCGTTGAAGTAAAAGCAACTCCTAAATCTTCTCCAGCTTTTTTGTATGCCGGTTCTCAGGCCACCAGCAAATTAGACAACGATAGTTTTGTTATCTCTTCGGTTAATATTGATGCCGTAGGAAGTTGGCGTTTTGGTCAACTGCATTTCTTTGAACAACCATTGAATGAAGTGATAACTAAACTCAAACCTTACCTTGATATTAATATTCAAATTGCCTCACCCGATATTGCCAAAATGAAAGTCTCTGGTGTTGCCAATATTAGCGATGCAAAAGGCTTTATTACTGCAATCCCACTTATATTGCCGGTTAATGTCGTTTTCACCGATAAAAATAATGCGTTAATTATCAATAAGTAAAAATAAATATGAAAAATATTCTTTTTTGCATGTGAGGATAATTCTCATTTCCACCTCTTCTTTAGTAACAACAATTATTAAGTTAGTGAATGGGATTGGTGAAATGAAAATGAATAACAAAAAAGAGACCCTTAAGAGGTCTCTGCTAGCGTTACTTATAAGTACCACTATTGCTGTACCTTGTGCTTATGCATCTACCATTTCTGTGGCCTTACCAGAACAGTCTTTGGCTGACTCATTGAGCACTATTGCAAAACAAGGACAAGTCCAAATTTTATTTGATGCAAATTCGGTCAAAAATCTACGTGCTCCAGCACTTTCTGGTCAATTTGACACTCAAACTGCATTACAAAAAGTTTTAATAGGTAGTGGGTTAGACATTATTCCACAAGGAAGTGGATTTGTTATTCGCCCTCTCGTAACGACTAACGCGATTATTATTCCTGAAGTAAAAGTCACGGGTGTCGGTAGTACTTATCATCCTGCTACCGATGTTGTTTCAGCACCTCAATACCTCACGTCAGAAGAGATAAAACAGCGTAATACCGGTGATGGCAACATCACTGACTTACTAAAAAGTAACCCCGCAGTTCAATTCTCCAATAATGACAGCACGTCAATGAATCAGGGTGAAATTAAACCTTCACGTATTTCTATTCATGGTTCTAGCAGTTATCAAAACTCTTATAAACTTGATGGTGTCAGTTTTAACAATGACTTTGATCCGGCTAATTCAGGTAATGGTGAAACCAATACTCGAGTGACCAGTGATGAACAAGGGATGTACCTTGATAGTCGTTTAATTGATAGCGTCACGGTTTACGATAACAATATTCCTGTTGAATTTGGCGGGTTTACAGGAGGCACCGTTGATGTGCAAAGTCGTCGCTGGTCTGGTGAAACTCATGCTAATGCTTATTACCGCACAACGCGCTCAAGTTGGAATAATATTTTTACTGATCCAAAACTAAATTTTGATACAGCCAATAATGATTTTAGTAATCCTGCCCGTTTCCAGAAAAAATACGACAAACAAAACTTTGGTGGTTGGTTTGAAACAGGGTTAACTGAGCATACAGGTTTAATATTCTCTGCTTCTCGCCGTGAATCAACCATTCCGATGATGATGAGTAGTGCGGGTGGTTTTATTCACACACCTGACTATCAATTAGAACAAGTTGAACAAAACGCAGGTTATCGCGACCAAACTCGTACTTCAGATAACTATTTTATTAAATATTCTTGGGATATTTCAGAGACCCAATCTCTTGATTTATCAAGTAATATCGCGCGTTATAAAAGCTATTTATTCTCAGGTTCAGTCTATAACTCAGGCTATGATAATGAGCATAATGGTTTAAGTTTCACTGCGCTTTATAAACATAAATTAGATCTCGGTACATTAGAATTAACAACGGGTTATCAAAAACTAGAAGATAAACGAACGAATGATCAAAATTACTTTATTCGTTTAGATGATGCAATTACTGGTTGGTCAACACCAACAAGTTATAACAGTGGGGGTCAGGGTGATCTAAAGAGTAATCAAGAAACCGTAAGCACTAAAGCGATAATGCGCTTTAACGCGTTCGACTTAGGCTCAACCATACACCAGCCCACAACGGGTTTTGAAGTTGCTCGAACTAAAGGCTCTTATATCAGAGATAAAGATTTTTATAGTTATTTCTATACAGGAATAACTAATCCCGATACAAACGAGT
Organism: Proteus sp. G2300; assembly: GCF_009915965.1. Taxonomy (NCBI): domain Bacteria; kingdom Pseudomonadati; phylum Pseudomonadota; class Gammaproteobacteria; order Enterobacterales; family Morganellaceae; genus Proteus; species Proteus sp. G2300. The sequence goes on along the minus strand of NZ_JAABNK010000005.1, from coordinate 117,763 downwards.
GGAGTGGCGGACGTTCAAATACAACACGCTTCCGATCAGGAAGCCATAGTGCAACCTATACAAACTATGCAATCTATCTTGATGATAATATTCAATATAAACGCTTAACACTGCGTCCTGGTATTCGTTTAGATAGAGATGATTTTGTTCAAAGAAACAATATTTCACCTCGTTTAAGTGGTACTTATGATATTTGGGGCACAGGCAATACGCTCTTAATCGGTGGTGTAAACCGTTACTACGGCCGCTCCATGTTAACTTATGCATTGTATGGGGCACAAAATGCAGGCTTGCAACACTGTTACTTCAATTGCGAATCACCTAATGCCAATTGGAATAACCGTACAGACTTTGACGGTCTAGATTCTTTAAAAACGCCTTACAACGACGAATTCACATTAGGCTTGCAACAAGAAATCGCCTCAACCACTTGGCGTTTACAATACGTTCATCGTAATGGTCGTGATGAAGTGCGTAGTGATACAAAATATCCAGGTAGCACTAATTACGAAAAAATGAATATTCGTGCATTCAATAACAAGGGTCGTAGTTCACACGATACTGTGACTTTATCGGTGAAAAATAGCCAGCCTTGGGAATTAGCACAAGCTGATCATATTTTTAATGCTTCAATAAGTTGGCAACAAAGCAAAACCAATACCCCTAAAGATTCAGGTTATGCTGACTTTAGTCCAAATACTCAAAACGTTAACCGAAACAAAGTGCTATATGACGGAAAAATCATTGATGCCAAAGACTTACCCTCTGGTAACTTCAACTCTCCATTAAAAATCACAGCAGATCTTACGAGTGTTTGGGATGAATGGAATGTGACTTGGTTTAACCAATTACAATGGAATAGCTGGCGCTCTCAAGCAGAAAAAACCAATAACGGCAACCCAATTAAAACACCTGAAGCGGGTTATATTTATGCCTATAAAAAACAGAACTACAGTAGCCGCTTTACTTGGGATACCAAACTAAGCTGGCAACCTGAGTTTGCTCATGGTGTTGGTATGTCAATTGAAGTTAACAACGTATTAAATACTCGAAACGTTGCTGATCACTTTACTTACAAAGATAAAGAATACAAATCGTATGAACCAGGTCGTCAGTTCTGGTTACAAGTCAGCTACGACTATTAATAAATTGCCGAAGTTGAAGTTAATGTGAGCAACCAAGTCGATACACAATAAAAAATATGACCAATAAGCAATGAAAACAATAAAACAATTTTTCTATTTAGTTTCACCTTTTTGGGGGCAGCGTGCAGCCCTTTACTGCTGGTGTCTATTGATTGTCTCTTTGACCTTAACCCTGTCATCCGTCTGGTTTAACGTCAAAATGAATGAATGGAATGGCAGTTTCTATAACGCATTACAGCAACTTGATGGACAAGCGCTCTACACACTTCTTCAACAATTTGTCGTTATTATTGCGGGATTAATGACTGTCGTGGTAATGGGTGATTTCTTACGCCAAAAAATGGTTATTCGCTGGCGAGAAGGCATGACTGAACAAGTCCTCGGTCGCTGGTTATCAAAAAACAGTAAACACTACATGTTAAGACTGACGTCTCAAGAGCCTGATAACCCGGATCAGCGTATTGCAGAAGATATTCGTTTACTAATTGAATCAACAATGCGCTTAACGGTCACGTTCTTACACTCGTTACTCACACTTATCTCTTTTGCTACCATTCTTTGGTCATTGTCTGGTGCCATTTCTTTCACATTAGGGAAGAGTGAGTGGACTATTCCTGGGTATATGTTTTGGGCTTGCATTATCTATACCATTATCGGGATCACCATTACGCAGTTTATTGGCTCCCCCTTGCGTAAGATTAATATGGATAAACAGCGCAAAGAGGCTGATTACCGTACTGCTCTCATCACCCGTAAACAACATGGTGATGCAATTGCAGGTCAGAGGGGTGAAATGAGCGATCGTAATGAATTAATGGGTCGTTTTTTAGGGGTTATTCGTAACTGGAACAACCTCATTCGCTACGAAAGAAATCTTGCATTCTTTACTGTGGGCTATCAACAAGCGACTGCAATGGCACCGATTATTTTTGCCTTACCTAAATTCCTTGCTGGCGAATTAATGCTAGGGGGATTAATGCAATTAAGACAAGCATTCTCTAGTGTTGCAGGTGCATTAAGCTGGTTTATTTTCTCTTATAAAGAGATTGCCGCATGGCAGGCAACGGTGACTCGTCTTTATAACTTCGTGGTACTTTTAGAGCATGATCATGAGCCAGAAATCACCGATTTAAATGATAAACAGACTAAATTGAAAGCCAACCTTTCTCTGTTTATGCAAGATGACAGCCTGTTAATCCAAGATATTAACTTCTCTGTAAAAGCAGGTGAGTTAACCGTTATTGAAGGTTGCTCTGGTTTAGGTAAATCAACACTGCTTAGAGCATTAAGTGGGCATTGGCCTTATTTCAAAGGGGAAATTCAACGTTCACCAAATGTGTGTTGGATCCCACAACGTATGTATCTGCCTTTTGCTCGTTTAGACAGTTTGCTCGCTTATCCTTGTCAGCCTAATCAATTCTCCACTAAAGAGTATGAAGAAGTACTTCATTTGGTGGGCTTAGACAAAATAAAAAACCAACTTTCACTGGAAACGGATTGGACAACACGTCTATCAGGCGGTGAGCAACAACGTCTTATTTTTGCCCGTTTATTGCTCAATAAACCTGATCTTATTTTATTAGATGAAACCACCTCTGCACTTGATGAACAAAATGCATTGAATATGTTGCAGTTGCTAAAACAACATCTGCCAACTACAGGTATTGCCTTAGTGAGCCACCAACGCTTTACACATGTGATTGCAGATAATGTGATTTCACTCAAAGCCCCTACCGAGTCCTCCTCTCAACCTGCTGGAGTTACCGAATATGTATCGTAAATTACTGATTATTTCAGTCAGTCTTTCACTTTTAGGTTGTGCGACAAGCACCTCGAATCAAAATGACAAAAGCACGCTATTGCTGCGTCCTGATATTCGCCATTTTACCCTAGATAATGGTTTAGAGGTCTACTTACTGCAACGCCCACAAACAGGTGTTGAAATGCGTCTTTTGGTAAAAAGTGGTTCTGTTCAAGAAGATGAAAAACAGCTTGGTTTTTCACACTTTACTGAACATATGGCATTTAAAGGGACAACTCATTTTCCGGGAACTACGGGCTTTAAACAGCTTGAAAGCCTAGGCATGAAATTAGGTAGTCATGTTAATGCCGCGACAAGCTTAAATGCGACGACCTATAAACTGTCATTGCCGAATGCAAACCCGATCCAGATTAAAACAGGGTTAAGGATCTTATCAGACTGGGCATTTGAAATGACATTTGACCCTATTGAATTTGATAAAGAGCGCCCTGTTATTGTTGAAGAGTGGCGTTTACGCCAAGGTATCGGTTTTCGTATTAACCGTCAGTTAGAAGAATTGCGTTATTACGGTAGTCGTTATTTGGAACGTGATCCTATTGGTGATTTGGAAATCGTTAAGCACGGCGATGTCAAAGATGCCAAACGCTATTATGATACTTGGTATCAACCAGAAAGAATGACATTAGTGCTGGTCGGTAACTTTAATCAAGGTGACGCTATTGCGGATATTAAACAACTATTTAATGCTAAAAATAGCGAGAATAAAGGCATTGACTCACCATCTTGGCACAATTTTATTGACCATAAAGATCTACTGGTTAAAACGATTTTCGACAAAGAGCAAGGTTCACGTATCTTACAGTTCACCTTGCAACGTACTTTGCCCGCCCCTTTAAACAGTCGCCAGGGCCAATATGAAGATTTAATGGATTCATTATGGTTATCAATTTTAAATCAACGCTTCTCTACTATCGTTGATAATGGCTTAATTACCTCTATTAGTGCGAATACGCAAGGCGCAATGCTGAACTCTCGTCGTTCACAACAATTGATGATTGCGCACCCTAAAGGCAATGATTATCAAGGTGCATTAGATATCTTATTTACAGAAGTTCAACGCCTAGCCTCTGTTCCAGTAACTCAAGAAGAGTTAGATAATGCCCGTAACGCAATGCTAAAACGTCTAAGCCAACAAGCCACGGGTGAAGAGCATTATGAGCACAATTATTTAGCCAACCAAATCACAACGGCAATTGAATTGGAGATGCCAATTCAAACTAAAAAACAGGCGCTAAATTTAAGTTATCAATTAATCAATAAAGTCACACCTGAAACATTATCAGCTTATTTTGCTCAATACCTAAAACAATCATCACCACGAGTTGCCGTCATTGGCCCTGATAGTGATGCTAATTTGTTTAATGCAACCAAAGTCGCACAACGCTGGCAAGAAATTAGACAATCAAACCTAGGGGCATTTACGTTAAAAACGCAAGCTGTTGTGTTAGATATTAAACCTGAACTCACAGGTTCAATTATTTCAACACAATCATTGCCGATTGAAAAAACACAAGAATGGACACTGAGCAATAACGTAAAAGTGATTGTAAAAAATGACAATTATCTTAAAGATAATATTCAGGTTTCTCTGCGTATTCCAGGAGGCTCATCACTTGAAACGAATCAAAGCTTAGGTATGGTGCAGTGGGCATTAAAATTACCTGAAGTAAGTGGATACGGTCATTATAATGCACGTGAATTAGCGTTATTTACCAAACAACACCAAATTAGTTTACGTCCTTACAGTGAACTGTTATTCCATGGTTTCCGTGGCGAAGCCCCGATTGACGAATTAGAAACCTTACTCACATTAATGCATCTAAAAATAACTTCTCCACAGTTTAATGGTGAGAAGTTAGAGCAACAGAAGCAAGCCATGGCATTAGGTATTTCAAAAACACCTGTTGAACGCACATTCTTAGATAATATCAATAAAGAAAGTTATCAAAATGGTGAGCGTCTAATCGTTTCGCCTCAAGGAGCTTGGAAACAGTTTACAGCTCAACAATTAAAACAAACCAACCAAATGATTTTAGGGCAACCTGCTGATATGACATTAGTTATCAGTGGCTCTGTCAATATTAATCAGATAAAACCGCTGATTGAGCGCTGGGTTGCCAGCCTGCCAACACGCTCTGAACAACGTCTATTCTGGGCAGATCCAGCCATTAATCCAAAGCTGACTTCCTTTAGCAAAACATATCCTATCGCAAGCAGTGATAAGAGTATGGTAAGTATTCAATATGCAGCGCCTGCTCAATGGTCACAACAACAGGTGCTGGCACTGAATTTACTAGATACCGTCGTTAGTCAACGCTTAAGACTTAACTTACGCGAACAAGCAGGTGGAATTTACTCACTGGGTTTTTCTGAAATACTCACAAAATTACCGACAAGTTACTACGCAGGTCGTTTAAATTTTACCGCATCACCAGAACGTGCTGATGAACTTATCACTTTAGCTCGTAAAGTCGTCAACGAAGTTAAGCGATCAGGTATTACAGAGAAAGAGTTACAAGAGGCTAAAAATATCTGGCTAACTGAAAATTCACAGGTCAATGACAGTGCAAGTTATTGGACAGAGGCCCTTGCACAAGTCGCAACCGATGACAAACAATATCAGCGTTTACTCACCAATCCAGCCATTATAAAAACATTAAGAGTGAATGATATCAACCAAGTCGCCCGCCAATGGTTAGGAGAAAATGAAAAAGTCTTTAAATTAACACCACCCAATAAAAAATAAGCCTTGAAGAGTGAAAAATAAAACGCCCAGTTTGTTATTAAACTGGGCGCTTATTCATCAAATTTAATCAAGTCACCATAAACACATTCAAGAATACTGACTATAAAATTTATTAATCTTTTTTAACAGCAAAACGGCCACTACCTAAAAACATCACTGCAATCGCAGCAAATAGATAGAAACCAGCACTTTCTGGTGCCCATCCCCCTGTTTTAGGGTTTAATGCAAACAAATCACCAGAATGAACCATGAGTACAGCAACAAACATGGTACCTGCTAAAACCAAAGCAGATACTCGTGTAAATAGACCAATAATCAATAAAATAGGCGCAACAACTTCACCAACCAGCGTACCATAAGCAATAAAAGCAGGTAGATTAAAGTTAGCTAACATTCCCTGAATACCTGCTAATCCACCTGGTTCCATTTTATGAAGACCATGCAACAACATTAAAACACCAAGAGAAACACGTAGTACAAGCTTACCCAAGTCAGAACAGTCAACAAGTTGATTAAATTTATTAATCATAACGTCTCCAAATTCAAAATAATGATGTGTGTTTTTAATACGTATTAATAGGTATTAACCATTATATGATGAATAATTATGAATGAGTGTAGTTTTTATTATCATTATTTGTTCTCATTAATCGATTACTTAGATTATTATCGATTTATAACACCCTAATCACCTTTTCCATGATTAAGATCACAACTTATTAACATAATGAACTCTTAACCTCTCACTTCTCGTTATGCTATAGATATCTCATCTGACCAGTATAAAAAGGGTATCTGATGGCACATTATTCTCACTTATTTTCGCCCCTTGATTTAGGCTTTACTGTACTTAAAAACCGTATTTTAATGGGCTCTATGCATACCGGACTCGAAGAAGATCCTAAAGATGCTCCAAAACTTGCACAGTTTTATGCACAAAGGGCGGCGGCTGGTGTTGCACTCATTGTTACAGGTGGAATATCACCTAATAAGCAGGGTGTATTATTACCCCACGCAGCAACATTGATGTCTGAATGCCAGCTTGCACCACATCAATTGGTGACTGATGCTGTTCATCAGCAAGGTGGTAAAATTGCATTACAGATATTGCATACTGGTCGCTATAGCTATCAACCTGATTTAGTTGCACCAAGTGCAATTCAATCCCCGATCACCCCGTTTATGCCGAGAGCAATGAGTCATGAACAAATAGAACAAACTATTGATGATTACATTCGTTGTGCGCAATTAGCTCAAAAAGCAGGTTATGACGGTGTTGAAATTATGGGTTCTGAAGGCTATTTAATTAATCAGTTTTTAGTTAATCATACCAACCAGCGAGACGATCAATGGGGGGGAAATATTGAAAATCGTTGTCGTTTCCCCTTACGTATTCTTAAAGGTATAAAAAAAGCGGTGGGTGAAAAATTTATTATTATTTACCGCCTTTCTATGTTGGATTTAATTAAAGATGGTTCAGATGCATCAGAGGTACTCTATCTAGCCAACGCCATTGAAAAAGCGGGTGCAACCATGATCAATACGGGGATCGGCTGGCACGAGGCACGTATCCCAACAATTGCTACCATGGTGCCAAGAGGTCAATTTGCCAATGTAACACGTGAACTAATGGGAAAAGTGAATATTCCTCTCATCACCTCAAACCGTATTAACACCCCACAAACGGCAGAAGCTATTTTGGCTGAAGGCTGTGCCGATATGGTTTCAATGGCACGCCCTTTCCTCGCAGATCCAGAATTTGTCCTTAAAGCCCAACAAGGGCGTGAAGATGAGATAAATACCTGTATTGCCTGTAATCAAGCCTGCCTTGATGAAATATTTTCAGGCCAACCAGCCACTTGCTTAGTCAATCCTTTTGCTTGTCGAGAAACCGAGCTCTTAATTATCCCAACTCAACAACCTAAAAAGTTAGCTGTTGTCGGTGCAGGGCCTGCCGGATTATCTTTTGCTATAACAGCGGCAAAACGAGGTCACCATGTCACACTTTTTGAAAAAGAAGATGCGATTGGTGGGCAACTCAATATTGCCAGACAAATTCCTGGCAAAGAAGAATTTCAAGAAACCTTGCGCTACTTTAAACGACAACTACAACTCACTGGGGTGATTGTTAAAAATAATACCGAAGCCACTCCTCATCACCTGGTAAACTTTGATGAAGTTATTTTAGCCAGTGGTGTAACTCCACACAGCCCTAACATTACCGGCCAAGAGAATGAGATTGTTAAAACTTACCTTGATGTGTTAAAGCACCATCAAGCTGTAGGTAAAAATGTGGTGATCATTGGTAGCGGAGGTATTGGTTTTGATACCGGCCTTTATCTTACGCAAAAAGGCCAATGCAGTAGCCTAAGCCCGTGTGCTTTTAATAAAGAATGGGGTATTGATCCGACACTTTCTTATCGTGGTGGTATAAAACCTGCAACCCCCAAAAAAGATGATAATAAACAAATTATTATGACACAACGTAAAGCAGGCAAAATAGGGCTAAATTTAGGTAAAACAACGGGGTGGATACATCGTTTAACACTTGAAAATAAAGGTGTTAACTTCTTAACTCATTGTGCTTATCAAAAAATCACCTCTGAAGGGCTTTATATTGAACAAGAGGGAAAACAACAACTTATTCCCGCAGATAATATTATCTTGTGTACAGGGCAACGCGCTTACCATCCATTACTTGCTCCTTTAGAAAGTGACAATAAAAAAGTTCATCTTATTGGTGGTGCCAAAGATGCCAGTGCATTAGATGCAAAACGTGCTATTAGGCAAGGAACAGAATTAGCGCTCGATATTTAATATCTTTTTCAATGTCTGAGTAAAAAGAAACCCCACATAAAAATGTGGGGTTCTTTTTTTATTATTAATTATTATTTTTTACTACTCTTCCTGTCTTACTACTTACCCATTTTACCCATTATTTTTTTCAGTTAATGGATTATCTGAAATACGGTTATCTTCAGCAATACAGACGGTTGCCGTAAAAAGAACATCGGTTGATGAGTTAAGTGCTGTTTCTGCTGAATCTTGTAATACACCAATCATCACACCCACAGCAACCACTTGCATCGCGATATCATTGCTAATACCAAACATGCTACAAGCCAATGGAATTAACAGTAAAGATCCCCCTGCAACACCTGATGCACCACAAGCACAAACAGCAGCAACAAGACTTAATAACAATGCCGTAGGCACATCAACAGACATACCCAATGTATTTACCGCGGCTAATGTCAAAATAGTAATGGTGATTGCGGCTCCGCCCATATTGATTGTCGCACCTAATGGAATTGAAACAGAATAAGTATCTTCGTTTAAATTCATGCGACGGCACATCGCCATATTCACAGGAATATTTGCCGCTGAGCTACGTGTAAAGAAGGCGGTGACGCCACTTTCACGCAAACATGCCCATACTAATGGATATGGGTTACTGCGGATTTTCCAAAATACAATCAGTGGATTCACGACTAAAGCAACAAATAGCATACTGCCAATCAACACCACCAGAACATGTAAATAACCGGCTAAAACTTCAAAACCTGTTGTTGCTATCGTTGATGATACCAACCCAAAAATACCAATAGGCGCTAGACGAATAACAACACGTACAACATTTGTTACAGCGTCAGCTAAATCTTGCGTTAATGCTTTTGTAGTATCACTTGCATGGCGTAATGCCAAACCTAAACCAATAGACCATGCTAAGATCCCCATATAGTTACCATTGATAAGTGCATCAACAGGGTTAGCAACCACATTAATTAACACCCCTTTGAGTACCTCCGCGATATTTTCAGGTGGAGTTAATTGCGATTCGTTGACCACTAGTGTTAAAACAGATGGGAACATAAAACTTGCAAAAACTGCCGTTAAAGAAGCAAAGAACGTTGCTAATAGATATAAAATTAATACAGGGCGAATATTCGATTTTTGCCCTTGGCGATGATTTGCAATCGAAGCCATTACCAGAACCCAGACTAACACTGGCGCCACGGCTTTCAGCGCACTAATAAACAGAGTACCTAACAAGCTCATCATCTTGGCAACTTCTGGTGCTAACCAAGCGAGTAAGATCCCTGCAACTAAACCAATGAGTATTTGTTTGACGAGGCTTCCCCTAAAGAACAGGCTGAAGACTCTGGATTGTTGTTTATCCATAGCTATTCCATTACTTAAAATAATATTTAAAAAAGGCATTTTTGAGTGTTTGCAATGCCAGTATAAGGAATTGAATCGCGCTGAAAAGCTGATTATGCAAAATATACAGCATTAATCATCATTGTTAACAAATAAATAACATATCTGTGATCATAATAGGATTTTGTTCTTTTTAGTATACCAACCAAAAATGAAAGAAATTATTATTATCAGTAAGTTATACTTACCCAAATACCTTGTTTTTTATTTTTCTTCTCTTCTTTTTTGTTATCTTAATCAACTGATAGTTTTTTTATTAACATAATCACTAACAATCACGCACTCTCTCCAAGCACAATTTGTATAAATAATAAACAAAAAAGATGAATGATTTAAATAAGATAACCTTTTATTTTCTTTCAATTGATATTGAAAATTTATCTTTTTTGATAAAAATAAAATGTGATATTTCTCTTTTTAATATCTTTTCTCTTAAGGTTTTCTTTTAAAAAATCACCTACTCTGAACTCAAAAAGAGATTAAATGTCTATTTTTCAAGATCCCATATCTATGGGTAAGTTGTATCGTAATAGAGTTGAAAAATTTTCTGTCTAGTTTTTCCTGATTTTGTTAGAGTGTTGCTGTTTTAAACAATGAAAAATAGACCCTATGAAGTGGAAAACGGGTAAATTTATTACAACACTTATTGAATTTATATTTACCCCCAAATGACTCAGTTTTAGGAAGCCTTTTATATGGAAATCGTAAGAGAGCTCTTCTTGGCGCTATGGCATCAAGATTACGAAACCTTAGCTAATCCCTCATTAATATGGATTATCTACATTTTGTTATTCACCATACTATTCCTAGAAAACGGAGTATTACCCGCGGCTTTCTTACCAGGAGATAGCTTATTAATTTTAGTGGGTGTGTTAATTGCTAAAGACACAATGGACTTTCCATTAACCTTACTTATTTTAACCGCAGGTGCGAGCCTAGGCTGTTGGTTGGGCTATCTTCAAGGACGATGGCTTGGTAATACAAAGTTAGTACGTAGTTGGCTATCGCATCTACCAGAACATTACCACCAACGTGCACATGGGCTTTTTCATCGTCATGGCTTAGCCGCATTACTTATCGGTCGCTTTTTAGCTTTCGTCAGAACATTGTTGCCAACGATTGCAGGCCTTGCTGGCTTGAATAATACTCGCTTTCAAATTTTCAATTGGCTAAGTGGACTTTTATGGGTTGGTATACTGACCACATTGGGTTATGTATTAGGTAATAGCCCACTATTTCGTCAATATGAACACCATTTAATGAACTTCCTGATGCTATTACCTGTTTGCCTATTAGTAATCGGTTTAATTGGTAGTATCTGGGTTGTAATTAAAAAGAAAAAAAAAGCAAAGGCTTAATCCCTATCAAATAATATCAAGATTTTCTGACTGTCATTACACAGTAAAAAAAGGCCTGTTTCATCTTATTAAACAGGCCTTTTTTCTTCAAATGCTCACTCCTTAATCCCTGTTTCATTCTTTTAATCCCCCTACTTAATTAAGATTTATCTCTTTTTTTTACCATCAAGTCATTATTTAATTTCATTAAGCTGTCAAATTAGTCTATTGTTATAAGTATCACATTCTATCTCTATTAAAGGAGTTACTTATGTCTCATCAACGTTCAAACGAAGATCTGCGTAGTGAATTGAAATCTCTTGCTGATACTCTAGAAGAAGTGCTGAACTCCTCTGCAGATAAATCCAAAGAAGAGCTCCAAAGCCTACGAGCCAAAGCAGAATCTGCCATAAAAGGTTCTCGAGCAAAACTCAGCGATGCAGGCCGAGAAATTGTTGATAACACTAAAGAAATGGCAGGAAAAGCAGATAACTACGTTCGTGAAAATCCATGGACAGGTATTGGTATCGGTGCTGCTGTCGGTGTTGTTCTTGGTGTTCTACTTGCCAAACGATAATTGATAATGAGTGACACGCAAAGACCACAGGGCCCCGCTTCCGGGGTTCTGAATTCTCTCAGTAGAATTGGTGCAATCGTTATAGGCATGATTGAAACTCGCCTACGATTAATTGCCATTGAACTAGAAGAAGAAAAAACAACGTTGATCCAGCTTATTCTCATGACTGGGGTCACCTTGTTACTCACTGCATTTGGTTTAATGAGCTTACTTATACTGGTTTTTTGGGCTATTTCTCCTGAATATCGAATTTATGCTTTAGCTATCACAACGGCTGTTTTACTTATCTGTGCGCTTATTGGCGCCATCATGACATTAAGAAAAGTGCGAAATTCTACCCTGTTAGGCGATACTCGTCAGCAATTAGAATTAGATAAACGTCTTTTGGAGCAATATCATGATGAACAGACAAAATAAACAGGCGATCCTCTCAAGACGTAAAAAGCTGTTGTTGAATAAAATTCAGCAACAGCGCTCTGATTTAGGGCAAAGTACACAAATTTGGCTTGATGTAACAGAGCCTTATGATAAAGCATGGCGCATTTTAGTCTCTTTAAAACCGGCCCTTTTAGTAGGCGCCAGTTTTATGTCGCTTTATAGTATTAAACACCCTAAAAAAATCATACGGTTAGGGCAACGCGCTATCGGTGCATTTGGCTTAATTAGAGCAATACAGAAGTCATTCAAAAAAACCTCAGATTAAACATCAATTTTTTTGTCTATGAATGTTAATTCTTCTTAATATCCTCTTTTTCAATTTCCCATTATTGTATCTCTCACACTGTAGCCGTGGTTATTAATTCTGAAAAAAGAAAATTAACCAACGAAAATACAAATATAAACAGATATAAATTGCAGATAATAGAGTTTGATTAGGAATAAACATCATGAAAAAATTTGAAGACATTGCATTATTAATTGCCCGTATTTTAATGCCAATTTTATTTATCAGCGCAGGCTATGGAAAAATTGGTGGTTACGAAGGTACACAGCAATATATGCAAGCAATGGGCGTTCCCGGTTTCTTATTACCACTGACTATTTTATTAGAATTAGGTGGTGGATTAGCAATCTTATTTGGTTTCTTAACCCGCACCACAGCAATCTTTACTGCGATCTTTACTCTCTTAACCGCGTTACTGTTCCACAGTAATTTTGCTGAAGGCATGAACCAATTAATGTTTATGAAAAACATGACAATTGCAGGCGGATATTTATTACTCGTTGTGACAGGCCCTGGTAAATGGAGTTTAGATCGTATTTTCAATAAAAACTGGTAATAACAAGTTTAGAAACAAAAAAGATCCCTTAGGGGATCTTTTTTGTTTGTTGATAAAGATTTTTTAATTATCTAACAATCACTCTATGGGTGATATTTTTGCCTCTATTTAAAGGGATCTTCTGCGATACACTAAATTTTAGGTGCGCATTTTTTGTCCTTTGAGAATAAAAATCGTAGTTTGCGTATTATTTTGAAAATAGGACTATTTTTTCCTTACAAATCAACGCTATTACAATTTGAAAAAAATACACATTTTGTTACATATTAAAAATCCATGTACATTAGAACTGACTGGCTTTAGCGAGATTTCGGATATTTACGAAAGAGAATGATATAAGTAAATACACTTATTTTAAGAAACGAAAGCAGTAAATAACGTGTGAACAATTATTTTACGCTAAGTCACTTATCCTACGAGGATACAACGTCCTTCTTTTCCGTCACTCCCTTTACTTCCCCTTAAAATTACTTAAGCTACTCTAATCAAATCGCGGTGCACACTGGCTGATTTTTTGAAAAGGACATCAACAATAATAGTTTTGTTGAGAAACAATAACTAATAGTTAATTAAGGACTTGCCATGCCAACTCCCTGCTATATCTCCATTGAAGGAAAAACCCAAGGTAATATTACTGCGGGTGCATTTACGGCTGAATCAGTAGGAAATATTTATGTTCAAGGCCACGAAGATGAAATGCTGGTGCAAGCATTCTCTCATGTAGTGACTGTGCCCACTGATCCACAATCAGGTCAGCCTTCAGGTCAACGTGCACATAAACCTTTCCGTTTTACGGTGGCGTTAAACAAAGCGGTTCCTCTGCTGTATAACGCATTAGCCTCGGGCGAAATGTTGCCAAAAATCACATTAAAATGGTATCGCACCTCGGTTGAAGGGAAGCAAGAGCATTTCTTCACCACCACATTAACTGATGCCACTATCGTCAATATCGATTGCCAAATGCCACACTGCCAAGATCCGACTAAGTCTGACTTCACTCAACTGATCGAAGTGTCTCTTTCTTATCGCAAAATTGATTGGGAACACACCGTTGCAGGCACATCTGGCTCTGACGACTGGCGTGCGCCACTCGAAGGTTAATTCTTCACACTTTATTTATGGGCTCTGTCATGGGCCCATTGTTCTCTGCATTTTTTGTCTTTTTTATTGCGTGTTTGTCACATTTAAATGGGAGCTTTTATGTCAACGAATGACGCTAACAATACCCCTAAACCCCGTTTGGTATTAGATGATCCGACATCATCACCCTCTTTCAAAATAGGGATGACATTCTCTGAACAACAAGCCCGCATTAAAAAATACAGCGAATTACTTGAAACCCTAGGAAAGGGGTTACTTCATACGGGGTTAGTGTTTACTTGCCAAATTGGCGATTTACCTAAAAGCACTTTTCAAGTCACTCAGTTTGATTTAAACGAAGGATTATCAGCGCTTTTCACGCTTTCAATACACGCGGTGAGTGAGCAGCGTGATATTGATTTTGCCAACCAATTAGGTGTGGCTTCATCATTAACCGTCAGTCGTGACGGTAAAACAATCCGCACGGTTCAAGGCTTACTGGCGAGTGCCGAACAAGGCAACACCGACGGCGTTAAAACGTGGTATCAATTTGTTATTCGCCCTGAAATGTGGGTGATGACGCTTAATCAAGACAGCCGTATATTCCAACATAAAACGGTGCCTCAAATTCTTCAGCAATTGCTAGATGAAGCGCATATCAAATATGACAACCAGTTCTATCAACCCGAACTGCATCAAACTCGTCGCTATATCACGCAAAAGCGTGAATCTGCTTATGCTTTCTGGTGTCGTTTAGCGTTTGAAGAAGGGATCAACTTTTGGTTTGAAGAAGGGCCAAAACTGTTTTATAGCGACAATCATTTAGGTATGACGGCGGGGATCACGCTGACGTATAACCCACAAGCGGAAACGGATATTACGGATACCACCGCTACCACATGGCGCTATACCGAACGTTTATGCAGTGATGTGCGTATTGATAAAGACTATAACCCAATACGACCTTCTTATCCGTTATCGCAAAACACAACGGGTGACGTTCATCAGCAACATCCTGTTTTTGAAAGCTATGGCCGTTTTCAAGAAGAGGCAGAAGCTCAGCCATTGAATCAATTGCGTTATGAGCAATCTCAAAATTATCGTCAAACAGGCTCGGCAAGTACCAACTGTTTTGCGTTAATGCCGGGCAAAGTGTTTACCTTAACCCATCATCCAAGTGCACGTATGAATTCACGTTGGCAAGTGATCAGCGTTTCACATCATGGTGTACAACCCTCTGCGGATAACGGTGGCGCAGAGGGATCACCGCACTCATGTATTAAATGATGAATTTCATACCATTAATCATAGTCGTCAGAAAAAGGTGGGTGTCGATCAACAAGAAAAGATTGGTAATGATAAAAGAACAGAAGTAGGTAGAGATCATTACGAAAAAATAGGTCGTAATTCTGTTATTCATATTTCTCAAGATCAAGAAATTCAAATCGATCGAAATAAAACAGAAGTTATTAATAGTAGTAAGAAATCAATTATTTTTGCTGATCAACTTATTCAAATTGGTGGTCAGAAAAAAATAATAGTTGAAGGCAATATGCATGAGGAAATTAAAACTAAATTATTATCACAATCACCACTTTATATTATTCATGCTGAGAAAAAACTGACATTAGCGGGTTCTGGTGGAAGTATTATTATTGACGATATAGGGATCACAATAAAGGCCAAACAACTAAAAATTAATGCTTCATCGGTTAATATTGATGGCGGAGGTGTTGATCAAATAAATGCATTAACAGCTGCAACAGAAGAAGGTGTCCCTTTTTGTGAAGTTTGTGCAAAAATAAAAAAGGAAGCAAAAGATAATGAGTAAAGTATCTCGTTTAGCTTCTATTTTTTATGAATTAAATATTGATAAAGAAAATAAATTAAAAAAAATAACATCGTATTTATTTAATGGCATTCCTTTTTCTCGTTATGGCGATAAACATATTATAAAAGGAAGTGAAGTTATTGATAGCCATGTTTGGACTATTATTGATGCAATAAAACGACCAGATATTGCTATTTTACTTGATATATTTGAAACAGAATACTGTTGCCTTTGGAATGGAAAGAGTGCTGAAAATTATTCTTACTATGCTCCTTATTTAGTTAAGTTAAACTTAGAGCATCCTTTCACCAATTGGCTATTTGATAATAGCATTGAAAACCCCATCGGGATCTATTTATTTTCACGATTTCCTTTAAAAGAATTATCACATCAATTACGTAAGTTTAATCAGGTTTTTGATGAGGAAACAAATAGCTGGTTAATGTTTAGATATTATGATCCCTTAACAGTAAAAAAATTATTACCTTACCTACCGGTTAAGGACTATATCCAATTTATGGATAATATCCTATTTATTTTAGCGGATGATATCAAAGCCAACCAAATTTTAATATTACAATAAGGATATGTAATGGCATTAGATGATAAATTTAAAGATGAAGCTGTGAATAATAATATAGAAACACAGCCATGCGAAAATAACATTAAAGAAGGTGTTTTTTTATCTGACGATAAAAACATTATTGACGCATTAGATAAGTTTTCTCGTAGCCCTTTTGATGAAGATTGGGAAGAAGTAGAAAGTGAACAATTTCCAGGAGAATTAGCGCATGAAACTATGCCGACAGGTATCCCACTTGATGCTTTAATGGCCTATGTTGACCAAGTTAGCCAAGATGATTCCTTCGATCCTAAAATACGGTTAATAGCAGAAGAAATTAAAGGTCACGATAAATTACAAGAAGCTATTCGTAATCATTTTGATCCTGATGGTGGCGAAAATACTGAAGATTTTCTTAATTTCATGCTTGCATTTATACCTGCAAATGAAAGGCCAGAAGATGCCGGATTAACCTATAAAGGAATGAAATCGAAATATAATAAATATCATTATAAAATTGATTTTCAATTAACAAGAACTCAAGTTCATGGAATACAAGACTTCGACAGTATTGATGGTGCAATAGATCAACAAGATGAAATCAAAATGTTGCTTGGCTATAAAAATGTTATGTTATCTCATGTTGATTATAAAAGTAAAAAACGAACGATTACAATTACCCCTAAATTAATAATACAAGGGTTAGAGTTAGGAAAAGGAAAAAAAGATAAGGTAACTGAAAAGGATTACGATGAATTAGCCAGTGATTTAGTCTCTTTTATTATTTCTGAAATTAAAGAACAAGAAGTTAAAGAAAAAATAGAATTAGGAAAGTCAATTGTTGTTGATATAGCCTTTTTATTAACAGGTATTGGTGGTGTATTAACGCTAGCTAAAAATGGTGCTAGAGCTTTACCATTAATTGCGGAAGGATTTAATATAATCTATACAACAAATGAGTTAATAGAAGATACCTCTGCCTTATGGGGGTATAACAATGATAAAGGATATAATGTTTTATTAAACTCAATGAAATATCTTGATTCGAAAACAGGTGAGACTAAAGGTTTTGTCACAACCTATCATGCCATGAATATGTTTATGTGTTTTGGTAAGAAAGTTAAAACCCAAGTAATAACAAGTGGAATAAGCACGAGTTTAGGAACTGCGATTTCTGTAAGTTCAATTACGGGGGAACCTCAAATTATGGATATTAATAAATAAAAATATAAAGGATTATATTTATGGCTAATAAGCCAAGACCTATCAAATATGATGAGACTCACTCTATTAATGTCAGCGTCACAAATAAAGATGAAATAAAAAATTAGGTGATGTTAATATTACTCAATTTAAAATGGTAGGAAAAACATTTCAAACGCATTTTGATGATACAATTGTCACTTGTTTTGGTCCCAAAGCGGATGGCTCATGTATTTTACGTATCCAAGGTAAACCCAAGGGAAGTACGCATCGAGTGACTGGACACATAGAGATTAATTTAAAATCACATCATGATCTTAATAAGATATTACAGTCCAATCTTTTTTATGATGGCGTCACATCATTAAAGTTGGCTCACTTTGTTGGGTATGTGGGTGAAAGCCACGTTATTAATGAAATTAAAAAGGGAACCTTATTTGATAAGTTATTTTTAAAAACAAGAAGTGGAAAAGCACCACTTGCTAACAAAGAATCTAGGATTAAAAATGGCAATACAGATATATTAAACCCTTTATATGGTAAAAGCTTTGATCCTGAAAAAATGATAGCATTGCAAAATAAAAAAGGACAAGGAATAGATTTGATTTGTAAGATAGAGCCGACTCCACCTCCGCCAGATTGGGTGACTTTTGAAATAAAAACAGTGATGAAAGATAAATTTGGTGCTAACACAACGCCCACAGGAGGAAAAGCTAGTGAAATACAAAAAAGTTATTTTGAAAATATAAATAAACATTCATTATTAGCTAAGGAATCTTTTTATCAAGGAAGTAATGAATATAGTTTAGGAAAAAAAGAAAGGAAAATTTTATTAAATATACTTGAATCCTGCGAAGAGAAAAATTTGGTTGGATTTAAATTAACAGTAGGTATAGATAATAAATTTAATATTTCTAATAACAATAAATATAATCAATTTTATATAATAGAGAATCTTAAAAATGACTAGACTCAATAAAGCTTTAAAATACATTGAAAAAGAAGTAGTTAATAAAAAATTAGAGATGTCTCTGATATTGAAAAGTTAATTAATGAAGATATTATTGATAATGTTTTGGAAATTCAAAATGATAATAATTCTCGCAAGGATAAATATATAAGATATATGTCAATTTTAAAAATTGAGTCCGGTGCTATTTCTATTATATAGATATATATCAAATATATAAAAATACAAATAAAGTACCATATTCTTTTGAGCGATTTTTTTATCATAAAAATATATATTTTATTTTGGATTATTTTAATTGTTTTAATAGAAAAAGAATTTTTTTAAATCTTGCAGAACAAGGTGAAATCTTATTAATGAATTTTGCTTGTAATTATTTTAAGTTCAGTGAAATTTGTTACGATAAAATAATAGAAAATATTCAATCAGGTAAAATGGCAAACTCGCTCCCCATGTATACGCGCCCTCAAAAATTAGGCGTACTAGCGATTGAAATGTTAGCCAGTGAAAAAAAGGAAACTATTGATTGGGAAAGTGCAGGTATTCCGATTGATCCTTTCTATCAGCGCTTCTGCCAAGAAGCTCTTTATTGTGAAAATGATGAAATTTTAATCCCATGGTTAATAGAATTATGCGATAAGCATATTCAGTGGTCAGCATTATTTCGAAATAATGAAAATGAGCAAAGTGCAACAGGTTATGAAGTTGATATGGAAATACTCATTGCTTGGCCTTTTGAATATCAAGCCGTGAAAAATTTTCGTGCTCGTCATGGCTTAAGTACCCCCATAATCGATCATCCATTATTAAAAACACCGATGGCTATCGATGATCATCGTCCTGATATGGTGGGTTGGTTAGAGACTATGCCTGAAATTTATCATTAAATTATAGATGATTTAATTAAAATAACCCCAGAGCTAAAAGTCATTCATACATTATTTTAGTCTTGATTAAAATTAAACTAAGGTTTTTGTTCTAAAATGATACTGACAGCAAAAAGCAAACAGATAATTAAGGACAACATTCTTCAGTAATTTTATATGGAAGCAATAGAATTCCTTGAAGATGAGCATAAATTAGTGTTGGATTATTATAATATTAAACAAAAAGCACTATTGGAAATTTTGAAAAACAATTATCACTATTTTGATAAACAACATCGTACAAGCCAATATTTATGCGTTTTTCAAACTATATTAATGATTTATTTTGGTCAGTTTTATAAAAAATCTTTTTTTCATAAAAAATTAGAAATAAACATGAACAATGTTATCACTTATAGAAATAAAGAAAGTCAATCTTGGTTACAAGAAAAAATCAGACTTAAAAAAGATTTAATAGTAAAAGAAAATACTGATTATTTTATTAAGGATGTTAAAAACAGTTACTTTTATATCAGTACTGGACAATCAACATTAGAAAAAGAGATTGATAAGTTTGTTTTTAAAGATCCTCTTTGTCGATTTAAAGAATCGCAAAAGGAAAAAAAACTATTTATTAATAATGCTATTAAAAATATTCAACCTTTGTCTATAAATAAAAGTGCTATTACTTATCTCTGTATAATAGCTCAATATATTGATGAGTTAGGTTGTTTTCAAGATATATTACGGCCAAAGTGGTATGGAAAATTAGATTTTCCAGAACTAATTCCTTGGCAGTTTGGAATAATCTCAGGGAATTAATTAATAATAAAGAGAACGTTAAACATGCGTAGCACAATTCAAGGAAGAAAAATCATTTTAAAAAATGATACAACTGATACTAAAGGAACCGTATTAAGCGGTTCTTTATTAGCAAAACAAACACATGAAATTGCCTGTTTAGGCGATGAAGTCTATTGCCCTGCTTGTCAGCAAAAAGGCAAAATTATTGAGGGAGATACCATGATGAAAATAAACAATATTCCCGTCGCGTTAGAAGGGCATAAAGTGCAATGCGGTTGTTTAAAGGGTTGTGTCTTAATGGCAGCGGAGTGATCTATTTTTAATTAGGCGGAGACTTCCGCCTAATATTCGCATCTCTATTTTTATCGATATCTAAAATATAAAAATACTTAAGTACAAAAACTATTTTTTATCGCTCGCAAAGAGTTTAGGTATTTCACGTAAACACCACGATTTAGCTTCACCCATGCTGTCTCTTCGCCATGCCATAATAATATTATTTTCATGATGATATTCTGGGCCAACAACACGTAATCGCCCTTCTTTAATATCATCTTCAATTAAATCAATCGGCATTGTCGCCACACCTAAACCTGCAATTAACGCTCGGCGCTTATCTTCAATAGAACTGACCGTTAAACGACGTTGTTTATCTAATAATAAGACCGTTAAAACAGGGCGTTCTCTTGCGGTATCTGCAATTGCAATACCCCGATATTTTAAGCGAGTTTCTTCTGCTAATGGTTCAGGCTCGTTATGGATAGGGTGATCTGGACTGGCAACGTAAACACTGGTGGTATTGTATAAAGGGCGAAAGTTGATTTCAGATGAAGTGCGAAAATGCATATCGGGTGAAATCACAATATCACATTTACCGCTTTCTAAGCTTTCCCATGCCCCTGCTAAGACTTCAGTGACTAACGAAAGTTGCGTATTAGATTTTTCAGCTAATTTATCAACTAAAGGAAAGAGTCGAGAAGCCGGTGTAAGCGCTTCACAAACGATGGTGATATGTGGCTCCCAACCTCTTGCTAAGGCTTCTGCATCTGACGTTAATTTATCAGCCGCCTCAAGCAGTATGCGCCCTCTATCAAGCAACATTCTACCGACATTGGTAAATTTAGTTCGATGTCCAGAACGGTCAAAAAGGACAACGTCTAAATCTTCTTCTAATTTTTGCATGGTATAACTGAGTGCCGATGGAACTCGATTTAGTTCATCAGCAGCTGCTGCAAAACTCCCTCTACGATCAATGGCATCCATGACTCGTAAAGATTCCAATGTAATGGCTTTGTCTTTACTCATTATACTTATCTCTATCAAATAATTTGATTATAGGCACCAGATTAACTTGCTAACAATAGACAGTCCATACCTCTATGATAAATATATTGATAATCTACTCGAAAAATACCGCTATGATAAAATACAGAACAGCACAACAGTGTGGTAAAGCGGATTATGGATGGCTACAAGCTCGCTACACATTTTCCTTTGGCCACTATTTTGACCCTCATTTTTTAGACTATGGCACGCTAAGAGTTCTTAACCAAGAAGTGCTTGCACCAAATTCAGAATTTAAAGCAAAGACTTATCCTCATGTTGATGTGGTTAATCTTATTCTTCAAGGAGAAGCGACATACCTTGATAATATGGGACGGACAGTCACAGCAAAAGAAAATGAGTGCTTACTTATTTCACCCCATAATACAGAAACTTATATTGAGAAAAATAGCAGTCCAGACACGCCATTAACCCGTATCCAGTTGTGGCTAAATGCTTGTCCACAACAAGAAAGTTTAGCTTCACAAAAATTGATATTAGATGAAAATTTAAAATATCAATTATTAGCTTCGCCTACGGGTGATGATGGTTCATTAATGTTAAGGCAAACTATTTGGCTTTATCATATTCATTTGCAAGCAGGCGATGAAATTACACTGCCAATAAAAGGACAGAAAGGCTTTTTGCAATCCATAAAAGGCGGCACCTATTTGCAAACATCAACACAAGAAAATGGACAAATCCAGTGTGGCGATGGCGCTTTTATTCAAGATAGCCATAGTATTACATTGAAAAGCTCGGCTGAATTTCGTGGTTTATTTATTGATATTATCTCATGATAATTAATTTAGATGGGCTTAAAAGCAGAAAACCCTCGACACACAATGTGAATCGAGGGTTTTTTATGAGGTGAGTTGACCGTTAAGCCGGGTTCTGTCGTGGACAACCATTCATCTAGGCCAGAACTTGCGCGCTGGCTCCAGCAACCTACCCGGGTTCAATGCGGGCCGCACCATAAGAACCCCTATTTGGTCTTGCTCCGGGTGGAGTTTACCATGCCACAAACTGTTACCAGTTGCGCGGTGCGCTCTTACCGCACCCTTTCACCCTTACCTGATCCTGTAAACAGGCCATCGGCGGTTTACTCTCTGCTGCACTTGTCGTAGGCTCGCGCCTCCCAGACGTTATCTGGCACCCTGCCCTGTGGAGCCCGGACTTTCCTCCCCTCTATCCGTCTCCCCGAAGGGACAACGATAAAGCAGCGGTTGTCTAGTCAACTCAGGGTGCGGATTATAGGGATTCTGATAGAAAATGTATAGCAAAAGAAGCTAAAAAATCACTTTACTCGTCTTGAGCTTCACCATTTTGCTCAATAACGTGTTTATAAAGTGCATTTTTCTTCACGCCATAAATTTCAGCTGTCACTGCGGCTGCTTTTTTCAGCGGTAATTCTTTTTGTAAAATCGCGAGTGTTCGTAATACCTCAGGGGGAAAATCATTATCGACCGGTTTTTCATATCCCTCAACAATGAGAACCATCTCACCTTTACGGCGGTTTTCATCTTCAAGTACCCATTTGAGTAATTCACCTACTGGCATACCTTGAATAGTTTCCCACGTTTTTGTGAGCTCTCTCGCTAATACTACATAGCGATTTTCACCCCAAACTGTCACCATATCAGCTAAACTATCTAACAACCGATGTGTTGATTCATAAAAAATCAATGTACGAGGTTCTTCTGACAATTCACGTAGGCAATCTTGGCGACTTTTTGTTTTTGCTGGTAAAAAACCTTCATAACAAAAACGATCAGAAGGAAGCCCTGCAGCAGAAAGTGCCGTAATAGCAGCACAAGCGCCAGGCAGTGGCACTACATTTATGCCATTTTTACGACATTGATTGACTAAATGATAGCCAGGATCGTTAATTAATGGTGTACCTGCATCAGAGACTAATGCGATACTTAGCCCCTGTTGTAATTTGCTAATTAATTGATCTGCTTTTTGCTGTTCATTATGATCATGTAACGCATACAAACGTGCGTTAATGGCAAAGTGCTGTAATAGAAGCCCTGTATGACGGGTATCTTCTGCAGCAATTAAATCGACATGAGACAGCACATCAAGTGCCCGCTGGGTGATATCGCCCAGATTACCAATAGGTGTGGGTACTATGTACAGTGTGGATGTCGTTACCGCTGCTCGATTAGGTTGATTCATTGTTTATTCCGAATGACCGATTTAAAATTGAGCATAATTATAAAACATCACTGGGTACAGTATGCTTTCCTCAATTTTTGTGCGTTTTAAAACAGGTTTATCCTATACTGCGATACTCTCTGCGCTGATTATGTCAGGTTGTACCCTGACGGGGCAACAAGAACCACCTCTCACTCCCGCTGCAAAAGCAGAAATGGAGATGAAACAATTTCAAAAAGTAATTGATGATGCTCAAGGGCAAGCATCTTTAGATGTTATTAGAGCCTATATTGGACTAGAAACATTAATTACCGATCCTGAGCTACATCAGAAAAATATTGATGATACATGGCTCACACTGACCAAACTCACACCTGAACAACGCCGTAGTGTGGTTATCAAAGCAGATGAAAATACTCTGCAAGGTTGGTTAGACTTACTCAACACATATGAATACAACAAAGATGATGCTGATAAGTTATCAATGGCCATTAGAGAATGGCAAACTCGCTATCCTCGTAACCCAGCCGCGTTAACGCTTCCTGTATCATTATTACGCCTTTCACAGCCTTCTGTCAGTGCAAGTAGTCAAATTGCCTTATTATTACCTTTAACAGGGCAGGCTAAAGTGTTCGGTGAAGCTATTCGCCAAGGTTTTCTTGATGCGCAAAGTGGTTTACCACAACCCCAAGCAATACCCGAACCAGAAGCACCTAAAAATGATGACAGTCTTGCTTCCATTTTAGAAGAATTAGGTATCAGCAATACTGAAACACCAATAACAGATACCGCACAAGAACCAACTGAAAAGACTGAAGCGACTCAAGATAAAGAAAAAGAGAGCGTTGCATTTTCAGGTGATCCCACTCTACGTTTAGATCCTGTTGCTCAAAATGCACGTCAAGTGATCGTTTATGATACCAATAGCCAACCTCTTGATATCTTACTGAAAAAAGTACAACAAGATGGCGCTAACTTAATTGTCGGTCCACTGTTAAAACCTGAAGTCATGAAAACCATTGAACTTCAAAGTGGCTTGCCAGTATTAGCATTAAATGAGTTAGATGCGATCCCTTCTGCAACAACCGTCTGTTTCTTCTCACTTTCACCTGAAGATGAAACCCGTAATGCTGCACAGCATTTACGTCAGCAACAAAAATCGACCCCATTAATTATTGTTCCAGATAATAAATTTGGTCAAAGAATGGCACAAACTTTTGCTGATGAATGGCAACGCACAGGTGGGGGGACTGTTTTACAACAAACCTTCAGTTCTGTTGAAAGCTTAAAAGCATCGATTAATCGTGGTGTGGGTATTCGTATGACAGGAACACCTGTGTTACCAACAGAAAATGCACCTTTACCATTAGACACTCAATCTATTCCATCTGCTGGTGGTTCGATTGATTCGGTTTATATCATTGCCACTAGTGATGAATTAACCTTAATTAAACCTATGATCGATATGGCGATCAGTACGAAAAAACGCCCGCCGATCTATGTCAGTTCACGTAGCAATCAAGGTGGAACAGGACCTGATTTCCGTATGGAAATGGACGGTATTCAATTTAGTGATATTCCATTGATGGCGGGTGCTAATTTGCCGTTAATGCAAAAAGCGTCAAGTAAATTTGCGAACGATTACTCATTAATGCGCCTTTATGCTATGGGAATTGATGCATGGTCATTAGCAAACAATTACAATGATCTAACAAAAGGTACCCTGCGTTTTAATGGTATTTCAGGCTCATTACGTGTTGAAGATAACTGTACTGTTTATAGACAACTTCCTTGGATGCAATTTAAACAAGGTAAAATTGAACCTGTTACACAGTAATAGATGCATGCTGTTATTATAAAAACAAACCGCCTTTATGGCGGTTTGTTTTATGAATTATAAAGGAAGAAAATCATGGATGATTTTTCTAAAAGCCCTTACTTTTTAGGGCTGTACTATGAGCAAAAAGCGCTAAAATACTTACGCCAACAAGGATTAAGATTCATTGCACGCAATGTCCGATATCCCTGCGGAGAAATTGATCTTATTATGCAGGACAACAGGACATGGGTATTTGTTGAGGTTCGTTTTAGATACAACACCTTATTAGGTGATGCGATAAGCTCCATTACCTACCCTAAACGTCGTCGCTTATGGCGTACAGCAAAGTGTTGGTTAGCACAGCGCCAAGAAAGTATCGAGACATCAGACTGTCGCTTTGATGTTTGTGCATTTAATCAACGCCAGTTAATATGGTTAAAAAACATTCTCGATTATACGGAATTTATTCGTTAAATTAGATTATATAGGTCTTAACGTGCTTGATAGAATCAAAGTCTGCTTTACAGAGAGTATTCAAACTCAAATTGCAGCAGCAGAAGCATTACCTGATGCCATTTCCAGAGCCGCCATGATGATGGTTCAATCATTGTTAAACGGCCATAAAATATTAAGCTGTGGAAACGGTAGCTCGGCAGCAACAGCACAACGATTTGCCGCAAGCATGATCCATCGTTTTGAAACAGAACGCCCAAGCTTGCCTGCATTATCGTTAAATACAGATAGCGTGGTGATGACTGCCATTATGGGGAATCAGCAACATGATGAGATCTACGCTAAACAAGTACGCGCATTAGGACAAGCTGGTGATGTACTACTTGCTATTTCGACACACGGTAACAGTCGAAGCATTATTAAAGCCGTTGAAGCCGCAGTCACACGAGATATGACCATTGTTGCATTAACAGGCTATGATGGCGGAGAACTTGCTGGGTTATTAGGCCCGCAAGACGTTGAAATTCGCATTCCTTCTCAACGCACCGTCAGAATACAGGAAGTTCAGATGCTAACAGTCAATTGTCTCTGTGATTTAATTGATAATACATTATTCCCACATCAGGATGACTAAGGAGTTACTATGAAATTGCTTCCTATCACCGCAGTGCTGTGCTCTGCACTGTTACTACAAGGCTGTATCGGTGCCGCTGTTGTCGGCACGGCTGCAGTTGCAGGCAAAACCGCAACCGATCCTCGCTCATTAGGGCAACAAGTTGATGATGGTACATTGGAAGCCCGTGTTTCTGGTGCTCTAAATAAAAACGAACAGATCAAGAAAAGTAATTCACGTATTGTGGCTACAGCTTATCAAGGCAATATATTATTAACAGGTCAAAGTCCTGATATGTCTGTGGCTAATACGGCAAAACAAGTCGCAAGTAAAGTTGAAGGTGTAAATAACGTCTATAACGAAGTCCGCCAAGGCGAACCAGTGACATTAGGCACAGCCTCCTCAGATACCTGGTTAACAACTAAAGTTCGCTCTCA
Organism: Proteus sp. G2300; assembly: GCF_009915965.1. Lineage (NCBI taxonomy): Bacteria > Pseudomonadati > Pseudomonadota > Gammaproteobacteria > Enterobacterales > Morganellaceae > Proteus > Proteus sp. G2300. The sequence continues at coordinate 90,514 of NZ_JAABNK010000005.1, read as the reverse complement.
AATTTTAGGCAGTGATTCAGTCAAATCGTCTTCAGTCAAAGTGATCACTGAAAATGGTGAAGTGTTCTTATTTGGCATTTTAACCCGCCAAGAAGGCGCGGCTGTTGCGAAAATCGCCAGTGAAACCAAAGGGGTTGTGAAAGTAACAACCGCATTTACTTACCTTAATTAACCCCACATTTTGATATTGTTTCTGTATTATCCTGTCAGTATCGGCCCTTGTGAATAACGGCCGATACTGACAGTGTCTCGCTTAACTAAATCGGGCTGCATTAAAACATGTCGTTAGCGTCTTAACATCCCTTTATCAATAATAAAATCGATAATAGTTTTCAAGCCTACTTTTTCTTTTAAGTTGGTGAAAACATAAGGTTTCACAGGACGCATTCTAGCCGTATCCGCTTCCATTACTTCTAATGATGCGCCAACATAAGGTGCCAGATCGATTTTATTAATTACTAATAAATCCGAATGTGTAATACCAGGACCACCTTTACGTGGGATTTTTTCCCCTTCAGCTACATCAATCACATAAATGGTTAAATCCGCCAGTTCTGGACTAAACGTTGCACTCAAATTATCGCCACCACTTTCTACAAAAACAATATCAAGATTTTTGTGACGCATTGCCAATTCTTCAACAGCGGCAAGATTCATCGATGCATCTTCACGAATGGCGGTATGAGGACATCCTCCTGTTTCTACACCAATAATACGATCGGCATCTAATGCTTCAGCACGTGTTAAGATTTTGGCATCTTCTTGGGTATAAATATCATTAGTGACAACCGCGATTTCATAAGTATCTCGCATTGCTTTACAAAGAACTTCTAACAGTGCCGTTTTTCCTGATCCAACAGGGCCACCAACACCGATACGCAGTGGTTGATTATATTCTTGCATATAGGTTTCTCATGAACGAAAAAGTCGAGTGTATTGTGTTTCATGACGACTACTGGCGATGATTTGCGCTGGTGTAAAACTCCCAATATCCTCCGTTGGCCAGAGTGCGGATTGCTCAACAATCGCAGGGATCTGCGCTGCTAATGTAAATAATATTTTCTGTCCCGCACTTTGTCCCAATGGAATAAGTTTTACACCTGACATCACTGTATTTTCAAGCCACCCCCAAGCGTAAGCACAACATAACTTTTCAGCTGAAATATTCCATTTCACCGCTGCTAACGCAAATGCCATAAGCTGTGTCTGTTTTACACACGCTTGTAAGTTTTCATCTAACTCAATCTCTAATTGAGGCAGTAGGCGAGCGAAAGCGATACCACGTTGGCGCTCTTCTTGTCGCAACTCTTTCGTTTCACGACTTGCGATAATAAAATCACACCAATACTTCACTTCACTCATTTTAGCTTGTGCCAAACTTTCTTGTAGTCGCCGTAATATAGGGAGTTCTAACGTTGCTAAAGTGCCTATCATTTGGGTACTTAGCCAATCCGTTAATGTTTCAGGAGAACAAACCCACCCCTTTTCAATTGCCCACTCTAACCCTTGAGAATATGTAAACGATCCTACGGGTAAAGAAGGACTGACTAATTGATATAAGCGCAGATCTGCAAGCATCAATAGGCTCCCTTATTCAAATAATTAGTGGTGGTGCTGATCGTCATGATCATGATGATGGTGATGATGGCCACCACTAGACGATCCACCATAAGCGCCCGGCTCTGGTTGATATTTTTCCAAGCCGACAACAACACTTGCCCCTAAACCTCTCGCCATATCATCTAAAACATGATCGTGAAAATAACGACACCAACCAGTTTCAATTTGTAATGGGACATGGCGATTGCCTAAGTGGTAACAAACTCGTGCTAGTAACAGTGGATCTTCGCTATACACCGTGGAAACTTGTTCTTTAGCTGCTTCAATGGTGACTAGCATATTATCTTCTGATCGTAAAACATCGCCCTCTTTTAGCACTGTGCCACGGGGTAAAAAGAGCCCAGCTTCTTGTCCATCACTTAAAGTGACTTTTAAGCGACTTTTGGTTCTTTCATCCATCGTTAAACACAACGTAAGGACGTGCTTTTCCGATGTTGCCATTTCAAGCGCTTTCTCTTTATCTATAATTTGAGTAAATCTTTTCATTCTCTATCTTCTCGATAAACCGTTATCAAAAGAGGAAATAACGTTGTGCCATCGGTAATTGCGTCGCAGGTTCACACACTAATGGCACACCATCCGCTTTCACAATATAGGTTTGCGGATCAAGCTCGATATGTGGCACATAGCTATTGTGGATCATCGATGCTTTTGTCACGCTACGACAACCTTGAACACGACCAATTAAGCTTTTTAAGCCGAGTTTTTCAGGGACACGCGCTTCAATGCCCGCTTTAGACATAAAGATCATCGACGTTTGATATTTTGCTTTTCCTAAACAGGCATACATTGGACGATAGTGCACAGGTTGAGGTGTTGGAATAGCGGCGTTAATGTCTCCCATTGGCGCATAAGCCACCATGCCACCTTTCATAATCAGTGCAGGTTTCACGCCAAAGAAAGCCGGATCCCATAAAACTAAATCAGCCAACTTTCCTTTTTCAACAGAGCCAACTTCATGCGCAATACCATGCGCTAGAGCAGGATTAATAGTGTACTTCGCCACATAACGCTTAATACGATGGTTATCACTTTCAGCGGTATCACCCTCTAATGTGCCACGCTGTAATTTCATTTTGTGCGCACATTGCCAAGTACGAAGGATCACTTCACCTACACGCCCCATTGCCTGTGAGTCTGACGACATAACAGAAATAGCCCCCATATCATGTAAGATATCTTCTGCTGCGATAGTTTCACGACGAATACGTGACTCCGCAAAAGCGACATCTTCAGGAATAGAAGGATCAAGGTGATGGCAAACCATCAACATATCGAGATGTTCATCTACCGTGTTAATGGTATAAGGCATCGTTGGATTTGTTGAGGCAGGTAGAATATTGGGCTCTCCCACCGATTTAATCACATCCGGAGCATGTCCACCGCCAGCGCCTTCTGTGTGGAAAACATGGATCACGCGACCTGCAATTGCTTTTACGGTTTCTTCATAAAAACCACCTTCATTTAAGGTGTCGGAGTGAATAGCAACTTGCACATCCATTTCATCGGCAACATTAAGGCAGTTATGAATTGCCATTGGTGTTGCCCCCCAGTCTTCATGGATTTTTAAGCCAATAGCACCCGCTTCAATTTGTTCGCGAACGGCTTCTGGTTGACTCACACAGCCTTTACCGAATAACCCCACATTAATAGGCAATTCATCAACGGCTTCTAACATGCGGTGCATGTTCCAAATACCTGGGGTTACTGTGGTTGCATTAGTTCCAGCAACAGGCCCTGTCCCACCACCAATAAACGTGGTGACACCAGACACTAAACCTTCTTGTGCTTGTTGCGGACAGATAAAGTGAATATGCGTATCAACACCACCTGCGGTAACAATCTTACCTTCACCCGCAACTACTTCTGTAGCAGGCCCAACAATAATATCCACATTGGGTTGCACATCCGGATTACCCGCTTTGCCAATACCGACAATACGGCCATCCTTAATACCGATATCCGCTTTGACTATACCCCAATGGTCTAAAATAATGGCATTAGTGATAAGGACATCGACACACGCCGCATTCACAACTTGACTCTGCCCCATGCCATCACGAATAACTTTACCACCACCAAATTTGACCTCTTCACCATAAGTGGTGAAGTCTTTTTCTATTTCGAGGAAAAGCTCAGTATCTGCTAATCGCAGACGATCGCCTGTTGTTGGGCCAAACATATCTGCATAAGCTTGGCGTGAGATAGTTTTCATTTTTTCTCACTCTCCAATTTACCCATCACTTTGCCATGAAAGCCGTAAATTTCACGTTTTCCGGCAAAAGCCACTAATTCAACGGTACGGCTTTGACCGGGTTCAAAACGAACCGCCATACCTGCTGGAATATTCAAACGAAAGCCCAATGTGCTTTCTCGCTCAAAATTCAGTGCCTCATTCACCTCATAAAAATGATAATGAGAGCCCACTTGTACGGGTCTATCACCATGATTGGCAACCTGTATTATTTTTGTCTCTCTACCTGCATTAAGTTCAATATCCCCTAATGCCTGGTTAACGCTAATTTCACCGGGTATCATGTTATTACCTACACAATAGGATCGTGAATAGAAACAAGCTTAGTGCCATCAGGAAATGTACATTCAACTTGAATGTCTTTTATCATTTCTGGCACCCCTTCCATCACCTGCTCTGCTGTTAGAACAGTACGCCCTTCACTCATTAATTGAGCAACGGTTTTGCCATCACGAGCACCTTCCATAATGGCACAGCTAATCAATGCTACTGCTTCAGGATAATTAAGCTTAAGCCCTCTCGCTAAACGTCTTTCAGCAACAAGACCCGCAGTGAAAAGCAGTAATTTATCTTTTTCTCTTGGTGTTAATTCCATTTCTGCTCCTAAAATTAACGATTATGTCGCCCATATACGAGGCGGCTCAGGGCAATACCCTAACCAGTGTTGTCTGACGGTTTGCCAAACTTGAGCAAAACACGCCATCATCGGCTCTGTTTGTGAGCCTAATAACCGTAAAACTAAAATACCGTCTACATCCGTTAAACCATATTCGATAACATGATTGTAAGAAGCTGAGAAAGCCTCAACACATTGTTGAATAAGATTTTTTAATTCATCGCTTGCAGGATAAATATAAAGCGAACCCAACATAGGAAATTCACGCATTGCAGCGGCTTTATTTTGTAAACCATTAACAAAAAGCGATTCTGTTAATGTCAGCTTTTCATCAATATAAAAGTTAAAACGCCCTTTAACATTGCCATTTTCAAACCACTCATTTAAAACAGGGCGACCAAAACATTGAATTTCCCACCCAATAAATTTGGCAGTAGATGCAATATGAATATGTGTTTCTAGGTGTACTTGGGCATCAGGGAAAAAGATATTTTCCTGTGGAAGCCACTCTAAAAAACCATGTGATGCGACATTTAATGTTTGAATTTGACGAGCCACGCCACCAGCACTACGGTAAAACTTGGTTGCGCCAGGCGTGGTAAGTAATGCATGAGCTTCCGTTTGAACATCAATATTAATCAATAAATTATCACCACCTACTACACCACCAGGAGGATGGAGTAAATAAGTGTGTGCAATACCTTGCTCAGGATAAAAAGGTCGCTGAACCATTAATGGGCCGATATGGCGTTTTTCTGTAAGACGTGTCATTCCGCGCTTTACTTCATAACGTAAAACGATTTCAGCAAGCCAACCTTTCCCTGAAAAGTTAGACATACTCACTCCTGCCAACTTGGCAAAATTATCAAAAAATCAGGAAAATACGTGAATACATACAGCACTATCCATAAGATTGAGTCATTCAAAATCAAATAGAAAATAAGCTAATGAATGTTGGATAGGGTGTGGGTAAAAAGACAAACCGTGATACCCTAAGAACAGGATAATCCCCTTCGTCTGTGACGCGCGATTCTACACCTTATTACAAAAAATGCGTTTTAAATAAATAGCAATTTATTTAGAAAAAATGACACTGATTAAAATAAATGTAAAAAATGAGCATATATCTATATTGTCATCTTTCACCAACGGGATTATATTCTGTGCCACTCTCATGCATTTCACATGACGGCTCTCATTGTTAACTAGAATAACCTCTCTATTTATTCTAGAGGTGACTTCTATGTTTATACAACAATTGAGTTCACTGTAAACAGTGTTTATTTAAGCAACATTGATACTTAGCTTGCCTGCGGTATATTGGAGATTATGGAATACAAACACATTCTATCCTCTAACCAAATGTCTTTAAAAACGTTTTACATCGAAAACCCGATGATAGCGATGGTTAGTGGCGCAAAAGGGACAATTTGCATCAATGGTCAAACTATTGATGTATCAACCCACTTAACACTTATTATTCCCAAATATAGCCAGGTTTCTTGTGATATTGTTAACCAATTCACGCATAAATCGATTGAGCTACATACGCTCGTTTTATGCGAAACAGAACTTCAATCTGTCTTTTCTTTACTAAAGCCTTTAATTAAATCTAGCTCTCCGCTAACAAGCCATCTTCCGGCTTATCATTTATCTACGCCCGAAGTGATAAAGAGTAACTTCAGCATACTCAAACAGTGTCTACCATTACCACACGGCTCCCCATCCCAAGAAACCATGTTTATGCAACAGTGCCTATTTTTTATTTTGATGGCGGTGTATCAAGAAGGTGTCGATATTTTAAACATCTTCCGATTTAATTATGATGAACCTAAAAATCAGGCAATTACACATTTAATCACACAAGATCCACAACGAAAATGGCATTTAGACGATGTAGCAAAAACGCTCTTTACCACCCCATCAACACTGCGTCGGCACTTAAATAAAGAAGGGGTTTCATTTTGCCAATTATTATTAGATGTCCGAATGGGGATTGCCTTAAATTATCTGACATTTTCTAACTATTCTGTCTTTCAAATCAGTCATCGTTGTGGTTTTGGTAGTAACGCCTATTTTTGCGATGCGTTTAAACGTAAATACGGTATCACGCCATCACAATTTCGTATTCAGTCTCGTCAAGCTAATGATCCTTCTGCGATAACAAAACTGTCAGAAAAAATTGCAGAGCCCGATAAAAAAATATTTCAAACTTTATAAAGTTATGACAAATCATTTTTCTTTAAAAAGGTGACACCGCCTAATAATCGCATTTGATTTAAGATCCACTGTTGCCGTTTTAAAACATAAGCTGAAGGTTTATTAACGTGATAGATGTGTGGATTAGGTAAAACGGCGGCTAATAGTGCCGCTTCTTGTTGGGTAAGTTGTTTGGCTGGCTTTCTAAAATAATGTTGAGAGGCCTGTTCTACACCGAAAATCCCATCTCCAAACTCAACAATATTTAGATATACCGTTAAAATACGTTTTTTTGACCAGATAAGTTCGACAACTGGCGTCATACCTGTTTCAAACCCTTTTCTTATCCAACTACGACCATCCCATAAAAAGAGATTTTTGACTGTTTGTTGCGAAATTGTCGATGCACCTCGTAATGTTTTTCCACTGTTATGGCTTCTTTTGAAAACTTTCTCAATGGCATCAAAATCGAAGCCCCAATGTTTGGGGAAATTTTGATCTTCAGAAGCAATAACTGCCAAGTACATCGCGGGCGCTATCTCTTTTTCTCCCACCCAAGTGGAATGAGACACATAAGAGAAATCAAACTCACTCCAAGCAGAAAGTTGTCTTTGAACCATAACAGCAGAAAAAGGTACGGGTAAAAAAGAAAACAGCACAACTATTAACAGCCATAAAGCAATTAGGATAATTAATAGTTTCTTTAACTTTCTCACCAGTACCATCTGCTGTTTTCACCTACCAATTATGCCATTTCAAGGACTTTCTTAACTAATTTATCAATACCTATCTGCGCTTGTGCGATAGATTGTGCAAGCATATATGCAGGAGTGGTTACTACTCGATATTCTTCATCAACAACAATGTCATCAACAGGGCAATCTATATGAACTCCGCCCATCTTTTCAATGGCACTTGCCGTTTCTACGTCATTTCCAATTGTTAATTTAATTGGAGCATTTAACATTTTTGGTAACATAACGGGAGCAATGCATATTAACCCTAATGGTTTTTTCTGTTGATGCATCGCTTGAACAAATCTTAAGAGATCTTTGTTAATTTCACACTCAGTTCCTTTTGTTGCAAAATTACACAAATTCTTCGCTGCACCAAAACCACCAGGAATAATGACTGCATCGAAGTTTTCGGCCCTTGCTTCTGATAAAGGGGATATTTTTCCACGAGAAATACGTGAAGATTCTTCCATCATATTTCTTTTTTCTGATTTTTCTTCACCTGTAATATGATTAATTACAGTTGGTTGAAAATCATTAGGTGAGAAATAATGAACTTCAGCATTATTTTGGCTTAAAGTGAGCATTGTGAGCACTGATTCATGGATTTCACTCCCATCGAACACGCCACAGCCACTTAAAATTACCGCAATTGATTTCATATCTTTCTCCATTTGTAGTAGATTACTAGTTACCCATTTATAGGTGTAAACACCAATCGCCATCACATATTTAAATGTTTCTTGTAACAAAAAAACTTATCTTTGCTATTTTGTTGCTTGTATGATGTATGGAATAGTTTCATCCTATTCGCCTATGTAATGAGAATCAAAAAAAGCGGATAGAAAAGTTTCCCTGGTGTTGGCGCAGTATTCGCGCACCCCAACCTTCGGTTGGGGTTATTTTTTTCTAGCGTCTGCCAACCAGTTTCTTAAACTTTCCACATCCTTTCTCCAATCCTTCCCTAGCTCATCTACCCATTCTTGCACATTGTCCCACCAAGCAGGTAATTCAGGTGATTGGATCTGTTTGGCAAGTTGCTGTAAATGTTTTAAACCAATAGAACCTGCAGCGCCCTTGATTTTATGTCCTTCCTCAGTGATGCCCTTCTGATCACGTGCAGTCATGTTAGATTCAAGGACAGACATATAACTTGGCATCATCTTTTCAAAAACATCTAAACCATCAGTGATTAATTGAGGTCCGACAAGTTCGATGTATTGATTCAGCATATCTATATCTAATAACTCTTCATTTTTATTCAACAATTCCGATGACTCATTACATGGCACAGAAACCGCCCCATCCCCCCAGAATTTGTTGATAATTGCGGTAAGCGCATCCACAGAAAGTGGTTTACTCAGCACGTCATTCATTCCCGCATCTAAGTACTCTTTTTTATCTTTTAACACATTGGCCGTTAATGCAATCAATGGCGGAAGTTCATTACTGTCGAATTCTTGGCGCAGTTTCCTTGAAATATCAAACCCTGTCATATCAGGCAATTGAATATCTAATAGCACTAAGTCGTACTCATCAGGCTTAAACATCGATAATGCTTCTTGCCCTGTCATCGCCACATCAACGGTATTACCTAGTTTTTCTAAAACCGAGCAGGCAACAATGACGTTAAGCTCAATATCTTCAACAAGCAGAATATTTAACGCTGGCAATAAGAATTCATCATCATTCTCAATATCAAGATGCTCCTCAATCGCAGGAGCGACAATAGAGAGCGTGAAGACAGATCCCTTACCTAACTCACTCTCTACATGAATATCTCCGCCCATATGCTGTGCTAGGCGTTTTGAAACGGCAAGTCCAATACCGGTCCCCGTTGCAGAGCGTCCACCTTGGCTATCATTGACTTGATAGTACATTGCGAAAATCTTCTCAAGCTCACTTTTAGGGATACCAATGCCACTGTCTTTGACTTCGAAGAACAACTTATCAGGAGCTTCTTGCCAAATGCGAACTTTGATTTCACCTTCTTGCGTAAATTTCACAGCATTACCAATGAGATTCCACAAGATCTGGCGTAATCGAGTTCCGTCAGAGGTTATTTTATGCGGTAAGGTTTCTTCCGCTTCGAGTGTGAATTTCAATCCTTTCGGCTGAACTAACAATCCTGAAAGATTTTCTAAATCAGAAATAAACTCTGTGAAGTCGATTGGCTGATTATCTAGCTGGATTTTTCTACGCTCAATCTTATCCATTTCAATCACGTCATTAAAAATATTACCTAACGTAATCGCACTCACATGGATCGTTTTTAAGTAATTGAGTTGTTCTGGAGAAAGCTCGGTATCCAATAAAATACGGCTTAATCCAACGATGCCATTCAGCGGTGTACGCAATTCATGGCTGATTGTTGAGATAAAGGTAGTCTTATCGCGGCTAGCGTTTTCTAACGCGTCTTGATAGCGCTTACGCTCTGTAATGTCACGTCCAAAGCCCATTAAACCATGACGCTTACCTATGCGATCATAAAACGGCACTTTACGTAATTCAAAACACGCTTTTCGCCCATCAGGATAAACTAGCCATTGCTCATAAGTCAGTGAGACATTATGACGAAAGACTTTCTCATCAGTTTCCATCACTTTTATCGCAATATCTTCGTCATACACATCTAATGGTGTTAAACCAATCAGCTGCTTCTCACTTTTTCCTGTGAGTAATTCCGTTGCACGGTTGCATCCTGAAAATTCGTTATCTTCATTACGGTAATAAACTAAATCAGGTGAGGCATCAAGGAATGAACGTAAAAGTGAAGATTGTTGTTCAAGTTCTATTTGCGTCAATTCACGACGTTTCATTTCACTTTTAAGTTTTTCTAAGAGTTCAAGGTGTGCTTTTTCAACTTTTTCACGCTCTTGAATTTCCAAGTTTAATTGCTCAATGTTCTCTTTTAATTGAGAATTAAGCTCTAAATCACGCTGTCGCATTACACCGAGTTTATCCACCATACGAGATAAGCGACGCCGTGATTCTTCCAGTTGTTCAACCACAACAGAAAGAAAATAGACAGCCCAAGGCGTAATAATCAGCCCAAAGAAAATAGAGCGAACAAGATCAATACTGGTAACATCACCTGCAAGCAAGAATGTTACCGCCATTTGAACAACCATCGCTAAAACAACTAATGCAGAAGCTAACAACAATGAGAAGCGGATAAGCCCCAGCCTCATCATTAAGTCAACGTAGTATTGGGCAAGCCCTTTGAGCAATTTCATTGAAAACTCCAATATATTGAATCCATGGAATGATAACCCAAAAATGATTGGCGCAGTGGCGAACATTCAGAAATCTAATTAAGAGAGGTTATTTTTCATTATTTTGTTTGATTTAACTGCTTATTTTCTCTCAACGAGTCTATCCGAGATATATGCATACATAAAAATAATGCCAAACTAAGTCATATAAACGATAGCGAGATCAACGATAAATAGACCTTATTAGAAAAAATTCAATTTGTCTTTTTTTATACAAAATGTATAAAAACAATAAAAATCTAAAATTAATACATTCATCAGAATAACTCACTACTCGTTTTTATCATTAAAGGATGAGATAAAGCTAAATCACTCAAATAAAGTGATATAGCTCACATTAAAAAATCACTCTCACACTATTTTAAAATAGAATAATTTAGTTATTAATCAATATTTTAAAATAAAATTTTTCTTATCCCTCTTATCTTAGCCAAATATCCTCACACATTGACCTGATTTTTATTTATCGATAAGTTGAAAAGGCATTGCGTAGCAATATAAAAAACACACCAAGCTAGGCAAACACAACATCACCCGACTGAGTACCCATAAATTTATCTACATACTTTGAGCCGAAACGTTCCTTTTGCGCTCTTTTTTGAGGTGCCCAGCAAACTAAGTAGGAAGCAAAAAATGCTCTATCAAAAGACTCAGGAAAAAGATAATTGTGGGTTTGGATTAATCGCACATATTGAAGGGCAAGCCAGCCATAAGATTGTCAGAAATGCCATTCATGGTCTCGCCAGAATGCAACATCGGGGGGCTATTCTGTCTGATGGTAAGACGGGCGATGGTTGCGGTTTACTCTTACAAAAACCAGAGCGTTTTTTTCAATTAATTGCACAAGAAAAAGGCTGGCATTTAGCAAAAAACTACGCTGTGGGGATGCTATTCTTAAGCCAAGACACCAATATTGCCACGCAATGTCGTCTCATCGTTGAAGAAGAGCTACAACGCGAGACACTTTCCATTGTCGGCTGGCGTAAAGTCCCTATTAATACCGATATTTTAGGAAGTATTGCCTTTTCTTCTCTTCCTTTAATTGAACAAGTCTTTGTTAATGCCCCTGCAGGTTGGCGAATAAGTGATATTGAAAGACGGCTTTTTGTTGCCCGTAGACGAATTGAAAAACGTATTACTGACAGTGATTTTTATATTTGTAGTCTTTCTAATTTAGTTACTGTTTATAAAGGCCTCTGTATGGCCATCGATTTACCGCGCTTTTTTACCGACCTTGCTGATCTACGCATGGAATCTTCAATTTGTTTATTCCACCAGCGTTTTTCCACCAACACTACACCAAGATGGCCACTCGCCCAACCTTTTCGTTATTTAGCACATAATGGTGAAATTAATACCATTACAGGAAATCGCCAATGGGCCAAAGCTCGCGCCTATAAATTCCATACTCCGCTTATTCCTGATTTACAAGACGCGGCCCCTTTTGTGAATGAGAGTGGCTCTGATTCAAGCTCACTCGATAATATGCTGGAGCTATTTCTTAATGGCGGTATGGATATTGTTCGTGCCATGCGCTTATTAGTCCCACCAGCATGGCAAAATAATCCTCAAATGGATGATGATTTGCGGGCATTTTTTGATTTTAACTCAATGCACATGGAGCCTTGGGATGGCCCAGCAGGTATTGTGTTATCGGACGGTCGCTATGCGGCTTGTACTCTTGATAGAAACGGATTACGCCCTGCTCGCTATGTTATCACTACGGATAACATTATCACCTGTGCTTCTGAAATTGGTATTTGGGATTATCAAGCTGATGAAGTGTTAGAAAAAGGACGTGTTGGCCCCGGCGAATTAATGGTAATTGATACTCATCAGGGGCGTATTTTACACTCAGCTGAAACCGATGAAGATTTAAAAAGACGCCATCCTTATAAATTGTGGCTTGAACGTAACGTGAAACGTTTAACGCCATTTGAAGAGTTACCAGAACAACAAGCTACAGGACAACGTGCCTTTGATGACACATTATTAGCAACTTATCAAAAACAATTTGCCTATAGCCAAGAAGAACTTGAAAGTATTTTGCATGTCCTTGCAGAAAATGGACAGGAAGCCACTGGATCAATGGGCGATGACACCCCATTTGCAGTATTATCTCAACGCCCACGCCTTATTTACGACTATTTTAGACAAAAATTTGCACAAGTTACCAATCCACCAATAGACCCATTAAGAGAAGCACATGTCATGTCTTTAGCAACCTGCATTGGGCGTGAAATGAATGTGTTTTGCGAAGCTGAAGGCCAGGCTCATCGACTCAGTTTTAAATCGCCTATTTTGCTTTATAGCGATTTTCAACAACTTATTAATCAAGAAAGCCTTTATTACCAAGCTATTCATCTTGATATCACATATCAACCAACAGGATCTAACCTAGAAACAGCCTTACATCAATTATGTGTAAAAGCACAACAGGAAGTCCGCAACGGTGCTGTTTTACTAATTTTATCAGACAGAAATATTACTAAAGAGCGATTACCTATTCCTGCACCTATGGCTGTCGGTGCCGTACAAAAAGCGTTGGTAGATAATAATTTACGTTGTGATGCCAATATTATTGTTGAAACAGCCAGTGCCCGTGATCCTCACCATTTCGCCGTCCTACTCGGATTTGGTGCGACGGCCATTTATCCTTACCTTGCTTATGAATCTTTAGCACAACGTGTTGATAAAAAAATCCTCCAAGGCACTTATGCTCAAATGATGCTGAACTATCGCAACGGTATAAATAAAGGCCTGTATAAAATCATGTCTAAAATGGGTATTTCAACCATTGCCTCTTATCGTTGTTCTCAGCTTTTTGAAGCCGTCGGATTAAACGATAACGTTGTCGATTTGTGTTTTTCAGGTGTTGATAATCGGATCAATGGTGCTGACTTTAGTGATTTTGAGCATGACTTATTTAATCTATCAAAACGAGCTTGGCTAACCCGCTATCCTTTAGAAACTGGCGGGCTATTGAAATATGCACATAAAGGTGAATACCATGCCTATAATCCTGATGTCGTTCAAGCTTTACAAAAAGCAGTAAATAGCGGGGAATATGCAGACTATCAGCATTATGCAAGCCTCGTGCAACAACGCCCAATAACAACATTGCGCGATATGTTAGTACTCAATAACAAGACAACAGCAATCTCAATTGAAGAAGTTGAATCTGAAACCGAATTATTTAAACGCTTTGATACTGCGGCGATGTCAATTGGCGCATTAAGTCAAGAAGCTCATGAAGCCCTTGCACAAGCTATGAATACCTTAGGTGGTTTTTCAAATTCAGGGGAAGGTGGTGAAGATCCGGCACGTTACGGCACCAATAAAGTCTCACGGATCAAACAAATTGCTTCTGGTCGCTTTGGTGTGACCCCCTCTTATTTAATGAGTGCTGATGTTTTACAAATCAAAGTGGCACAAGGAGCAAAACCCGGCGAAGGCGGACAACTTCCTGGCGATAAAGTCACACCTTATATTGCGCAACTGCGTTATGCTGTACCCGGTGTCACCCTAATATCACCGCCACCTCATCACGATATCTACTCTATTGAAGATTTAGCACAGCTTATTTTCGACTTAAAACAGATCAATCCAACCGCACTGATTTCTGTAAAATTAGTTTCAGAACCGGGTGTCGGCACTATTGCCACAGGTGTAGCTAAAGCCTACGCTGATTTGATCACTATTGCGGGTTATGACGGCGGAACAGGTGCAAGCCCTTTAACTTCCGTAAAATATGCCGGTAGCCCATGGGAATTAGGCTTAGTTGAAACTCAACAAGCGCTAGTATCAAACAATCTGCGCCATAAAATTCGTTTACAAATCGATGGTGGATTAAAAACGGGTTTAGATATTATTAAAGCAGCGATTTTAGGCGCAGAGAGTTTTGGATTTGGTACAGGTCCAATGGTGGCATTAGGTTGTAAATATCTGCGTATTTGCCATTTAAATAATTGTGCAATGGGTGTTGCAACCCAAGACGAAACGTTGCGTCGTAATCATTATCACGGATTACCAGAACGTGTTATTAACTACTTCCGTTTTATTGCGCAAGAAACCCGTGAATTAATGGCGCTACTCGGCGTCCGAAAAATAACTGATTTAATCGGTCGCACTGATTTACTTGCTTGCTTAGACGGGGTGACGAGTAAACAGCAAAAACTCGCTTTAGGTAGATTGTTAGAAACGGTAATGTCGCCATCAGGTCACGCACTTTATTGTCAGGAAAATAATAATACTTATGATAAAGGTGAGCTAAATCAGCAAATTGTTGCTCAAGCCAACGATGCTATTGAACAGCAAAAAAGCCAAACATACTATTTTGATATTCGCAATACAGACCGCTCTGTGGGAGCAACATTATCAGGAATTATCGCAAAAAAATATGGTGAAAGCGGTTTATCTGCAACACCTATAAAACTTAATTTTACAGGTACAGCAGGGCAAAGCTTTGGTGTCTGGAATGCTCAAGGCATTGAATTAAACTTAGTGGGTGATGCTAACGATTATGTGGGCAAAGGCATGGCTGGAGGCCGTATTGTAATTTCACCTCCGGTTGGTTCTGCATTTAAAAATCATCACGCAACCATTATGGGAAATACCTGCCTTTATGGCGCAACTGGTGGAAAACTTTATGCATCGGGCTTGGCTGGGGAGCGTTTTGCGGTGAGAAACTCAGGCGCGATTGCTGTTGTTGAAGGTGTTGGTGATAACGGTTGCGAATATATGACTGGCGGTATTGTCTGCGTTCTGGGTAAAACAGGGATTAACTTTGGTGCAGGAATGACTGGAGGATTTGCTTATCTATTAGATGAAGATCTCACGTTATCCCAACGGATCAACACGTCATCGATTGAGCTACTTCCTGTTGCATCCTTTGCCATTCTCGCTGAACATCTACGTGGCATGATTGCAGAACATGTCAGACTCACAGGATCACAGCAAGGTGAACGATTACTTTCACAATGGGAATATTGGTCACAACACTTTAAATTAGTTAAGCCAAAATCCAGTGATGTCAATGCGTTACTCGGTCACCCTCGTCGTTCATCCGCTGAATTACGCGTTCAGGCACAATAGGAGAATATTATGAGTCAGAATGTGTATCAGTTTATCGACTTAAATCGTGTTGAGCCGACCAAAAAACCATTAGCTATTCGCAAAATCGAATTTGTTGAAATCTATGAGGCCTTTTCACCGCAACAAGCCTCCGCACAAGCTGATCGCTGTTTAGGGTGTGGCAATCCTTATTGTGAATGGAAATGCCCAGTTCATAATTACATCCCTAACTGGCTAAAGCTAGCAAATGAAGGGCGCATAATTGAAGCGGCTGAACTTTCTCACCAAACGAATAGTTTGCCTGAAATTTGTGGTCGAGTGTGCCCTCAAGATAGACTTTGTGAAGGCGCCTGTACACTTAATGATGATTTTGGTGCGGTGACGATCGGCAACCTTGAACGTTACATCAATGACACTGCATTAGCCCAAGGATGGCGCCCCGACCTCTCTCAGGTCACAATGACCGATAAAAAAGTCGCAATTATTGGTGCGGGTCCTGCTGGTCTTGCTTGTGCAGATGTTCTTATTCGACAAGGTGTGAAACCCGTTGTTTATGATAAGCATCCAGAAATTGGAGGGTTACTTACTTTTGGGATCCCTTCTTTTAAACTCGAAAAATCACTGATGATCCGACGCCGCGAATTATTTAGTGAAATGGGTATCGAGTTTTGCCTCAATACGGAAATAGGCAAAGATGTCTCCCTAAATACCCTAATAACACAATATGACGCGGTATTTCTTGGATTGGGCACATATCACAGTTTAAGTGGTCATTTTCCTAATGAAAATGCTAATGGTGTTTATAGCGCACTACCTTATTTAATTGGGAATACACGTTATTTAATGGGTTATGATGAAGATCCTCAAACACCTTATATCGACCTTAAAAATAAAAATGTGGTGATATTAGGAGGAGGTGATACCGCAATGGATTGTGTCCGCACGGCCATTCGACAAGGAGCAAATAAAGTAACGTGTGTGTATCGCCGTGATGAAAGCAATATGCCGGGTTCAAAACGTGAAGTAAAAAATGCCAAAGAAGAAGGGGGGGAATTTTTATTTAACCTTCAACCTCTCGATATTACCGTCGATAATCAAAATAAAGTGGTCGGTATTCGCGTTATTAAAACCCAAAATGATAAAACATTAATTCCTATTGAAGGCAGTGAGCATGAATTGCCTGCCGATGCTGTGATCCTCGCATTTGGCTTTAAACCTGCGCATTATCCGTGGTTAGATGAAAATAATATTGAATATACATCTTCAGGCAGAATTATTATTTCAGATAATCAAGAAATACCAAATCAAACAACAAATCCTAAAGTATTTGCAGGAGGAGACATTGTTCGAGGCTCTGATCTTGTTGTAACAGCAATAGCCGAAGGAAGAGAGGCTGCAGAAGGTATTTTGCAGTATTTATCCTGTTAAATATCATTTTTTTTTGATAATTAAAATAACAATTTCTCTTGTTAATTATCCCATTTAATTTAAGTGGGATAATTTTCTTAATATTTTATTTCCATAAATAACATTTAATGATCATCAAGATATCTCATTAAAAAATCATTCTCATTACCATTTAATATAAAATGATTGAATAATATTTTGATGAAAAGAAATATTCTTTTTGTATCAAAATAACACTCTTAACCTATAGTAAATATAATTTGTTTTCGTATTTTTTACTTTATCTCTTTTTATTTAACTTTTACGTCATCTTTTCATGGGAATGGTTTTACAGCATTTGTTAATAACATCACAGTCTAAAAAAATAGATTTTATTTCGACTATTAAATTTGATAACAATCAAATATTGTCAATCTACCAACTTCATAATGGAGTCACCTAATAACTTTACAGAAAAATATAATTTATTGATGTTAGGTTCGTTTTCACAATTAATAATATTGTCATAATTAACTAGGGGATCACTATGGTGATGCAACTGATAGCAGTAGCCGTTATTATTGTAACTGTCTATTTGCTAATAAAAAAATATGAAACCCGAATGGTGCTAATTGGTGCCGGCTTATTACTCTGTATTTTAAGTCTGAGCCCATTAGATGCGCTTACCGCATTTAGCGAGCGCATGGTATCTTCATCATTAATTCAAGCAATCTGTTCGAGTATGGGTTTTGCTTATGTTATGAAATATACCAAATGCGATATGCATCTGGTTCATGTTTTATCAAAAGTAATGACTCGTCTGGGCTTCTTCCTTATTCCAGCCACTGTTGTCGTAACATACTTTATTAATATCGCAATCCCATCAGCAGCAGGTTGTGCGGCTGCGGTAGGTGCAACACTCATTCCATTATTAATCGCAGCACGTATTCACCCGGCTATCGCTGGTGGTGCAGTGTTATGTGGTACTATCGGTTCAATGTTAAGCCCAGGTATGTCGCATAATGCCTTCGTTGCTAACATGGCAAATATGGAAGTGGTTGATTTAATCGCTCGCCATAGCCCATACAGCTTAATGGCTGGTGGTATTGCTGCGGTTTCACTCGCGGTTGTTGCTTTAGTGAAAAAAGAGTTCAAAATGGCTTCTGTTGCCAGTGATACGTCTTCTTCATCAGCACAAGCAACACCAGAAGCTATTCGCCCTAACTATTTATACGCAACAGCACCTTTTATTCCATTAATCCTGTTAGTTCTGCCATTCTTTGAAACATTTAGCACTTTCAAATTGTCAGTACCTGCAGCAATGTTAATCGGTTCTATCTATGCCCTGTTCATCACATTAACTAACCCGGCTCAAATTACAAAAGAGTTCTTTAAAGGTATGGGTAATGCTTATGGTGATGTATTAGGTATCATCATTGCAGCTGCAGTATTCGCAGCTGGTCTGAAAGCATCTGGTTTAATCGACGCGTTCATCAACTTCTTAACTCATTCTCCTGAATTTGCTCGCTGGGGTGGTACTTTAGGGCCATTCTTAATGGGTATTATCACAGGCTCTGGTGACGCAGCAGCATTCGCATTCAACGAAACAGTAACACCTCATGCTGCACAATTCGGTTATGAAATCCCTGATATGGGTATGGCAGCGGCATTATCTGGCGCGTTAGGTCGTACTATGTCACCACTGGCAGGTGCGGCGATTGTTTGTGCTGGCCTTGCAAACATTAACCCTATGGAAATCGCAAAACGTACTGCACCAGGCATGATTATCGCAGTCATCGCTGTTGCGTTATTCATGTTATAAGTGGAGAAATGAATATGTCAGCAATTACACTTGAAAAATTAATAAAATGGCGTCGTGAGTTTCATCAATACCCAGAAATTGGTTGGTCAGAATTTTTAACTACAGCAAAAATCGTCAAAGAATTACGTAGTTTAGGTTTAGATGTTAAAGTTGGCCCTGATGTTATCAACCAAGAGTTCGCGTTTGGTCGTCGTCGCCAAGTCGTTGAGAAAGGTTTAGCCGTTGCAAGAGAGCATAAAGTTGATGAAGCTCTGCTTGATGAAATGAAAGAACTAACAGGTTGTGTCGCTATCTTTGACAGTGGTAAAGCAGGCCCAACCGTAGCACTTCGTTTTGATATTGACTGTGTGGGTGTTAACGAAGCAACAGAAACTAAACACCGCCCTCATGCTGAGAACTTTGCTTCTTGTCACGCGGGTGAAATGCACGCATGTGGCCATGACGGACACATTTCTATCGGTTTAGGTGTAGCTCACTGGCTTGTTGAGAATAAAGATAAAGTCGTTGGTAAAGTTAAAATCTTATTCCAACCAGCAGAAGAAGGTGTTCGTGGTGCTCGTGCGATGGCGGAAAGTGGTATCGCTGATGATGCGGATTACTTCTTAGGTGCCCACTTAGGCTTTATTGCAAACAGTGGCGAAATCGTGATTAACCCTACACATTTCTTGTGTACCACAAAATATGACTTCCGTTTTAAAGGTGCGCCATCTCACGCAGGGGCAGAGCCTGAACTTGGTCGTAATGCATTAGCGGGTGCTTGCCATGCAGCAACACAAATGCTGGGGATTTCTCGCCATGGGAAAGGGATGTCACGTATCAACATCGGTGTATTAAAAGCCGGTGAAGGCCGTAACGTCACCCCGGCTAATGCCGAAATGCAAATCGAAGTTCGTGGTGAAAATGAAGAGATCAACAGCTTTATGGCTGCCAATGCAGTACGTATGGCTGAAGGTGCAGCGCATAGCTTCCAGTTAGAAATGGAAAGCGAAATTATGGGTGAAGCCGTTGACCTAACAAATGACCAAGAACTGATTGATGTCATGACTAAAGTCGTTGGTAAACATCCTGAATTAACAGCTGTTGCCACTCGCCCGTTTGGGGGAAGTGAAGATGCGACTGTATTAGCAAAACGCGTGCAACGTTGTGGTGGTAAATCACTATACTTCGTTGTTGGTGCTGATAGAACGGCAGGTCACCACCAAGCAGGCTTTGATTTCGATGAAAAACAATTAATGACTGCCGTTAATCTTTATACTGGTTGTTTAGAAGAACTACTGAAATAACGTTTATTCAATGAGATATTCAAACGCCCTATAGTAATATAGGGCGTTTTTTTATACATAAAAAAAGCTCAGTTTACTTGAACTGAGCTTTTTATTGTTATTGATAAAATAATCGCTTATTTCACAACACGCAATGCTGGACGGCCTGTTGGGCGAGGTGGCTCAGGATCATCATCCGGTGAAGATATATCAGTTTCTACTGTTTCATCAGTGACGAGTGATAAGCCTTCATTAACTGGCGTTAAAGTACGTTCTTCACTTTCATCTTCAGCAAATTGCAATGATGCACCAGATTCATAAGCTGGCTCTGGCTCAAACATCATTCCCGCGCCGTTTTCTCTCGCATAAATAGCCATAACAGCAGCCATTGGCACTCGCACTTTACGAGGTATGCCACCAAAACTTGCACTAAATAAAACCTGATACGGCGTTAACTCTAAGTTATCTACTGCACGAGATGAAATATTTAGTACAATTTGACCATCATGCGCATATTCCATTGGAACTTGAACACCTTCAATATTCACATCAACAACTAAATGTGGTGTTAATTCGTTTTCAATGATCCAGTCATAATGCGCACGTAATAAATGCGGACGACGCGGAGACATGTCCATAATCTCCATACTTTATTACCCTCTTGAAGGTAAGCGCATCTCACGCTCTGCTTCGGTTAATGAGGCAAGAAAAGAATCGCGCTCAAAAACACGTTGCATATAAATTTGTACGTCTTTAGCGCCTGCACCACTTAAATCCACGCCTAATACAGGTAAACGCCATAGGAGCGGAGCAAGGTAGCAATCTACTAAGCTGAATTCTTCACTCATAAAGTAAGGATACTCTTTAAATACAGGCGATACAGCCAGTAGCTCTTCAGCCAACTGTTTACGAGCAGCATTGGCTTGTTGTTCTGTTCCTTTCTCGATGGTGTTCATTAAAGAATACCAATCATGCTCGATGCGATGCATCATTAAACGGCTGCTACCACGAGCAACAGGATAAACAGGCATTAAAGGAGGATGAGGGAAGCGTTCATCAAGATATTCCATGATGATGCGTGAATCATACAGAGTCAGCTCACGATCGACCAAAGTCGGCACACTTTGGTAAGGATTCAGATCGATAAGATCCTGTGGAAGATTACCAGCTTCAACCTGTTCAATTTCAACACTGACACCTTTCTCCGCTAGGACAATTCTGACCTGATGGCTGAAAATATCAGTCGGACCGGAAAACAAAGTCATTACCGAACGTTTGTTGGCAGCGACAGCCATGAAAACCTCCAAGTTAATCAATTAAAGAAATGAATTGGCACAATGCCTTTTCCATTTCCCCATTCCTAAAAGACAAGCACACAAACGCAGTAAACCTAAATAAACATTTAAGTTATTAACTGCATTGGGCAACTACCTGTATAACAGTGTTATCGTGGGATAATCATATTTTACAGGGTTAAAAACTCACCTGTCTTTGCGGCACATATCATTATCAAGTAATACCAAAATAATCATTCAACAATCATCATTGTCATAATAATTTTGGTATGGCTTTCAAATTAATCACGGGCATTACTATCAATACACCCATTGACAACATAATGAAATAATAGAAAGAAAGACACCAAAGCTCGCTATTCTATCAGAATTCATGTTACTTAGGGGGGCTAATGCAAATAATTCAAAACAATATGCCATGATACCTTAAAAGTAAGATTATAATATCAAAAAATAAAATAATTTAGCGATAATATCTAAAAAATAGATTTTTTAATACTGTCAGTATCTTATATAAAACCTGTTTTATGAGTATTTGCATCATGCATTAATAACATTATGTTTTTACTATTAATAAACATAAATCAGCCAAAAATAAAAAACCCGCCTGTGAAGACGGGTTTTCAACATCAAATTGATATCTAAAAGATAACAAATTAACGTTTAGAGAACTGTGGACGACGACGTGCTTTACGCAGACCCACTTTCTTACGTTCAACAGAACGCGCATCACGGGTAACGAAACCAGCTTTACGCAGATCAGAACGTAGAGTCTCATCATATTCCATCAGTGCACGAGTGATACCGTGACGGATCGCGCCAGCTTGACCAGAAATACCACCACCTTTAACAGTGATGTATAAATCTAATTTACCCAGCATATCAACTAATTCCAGCGGTTGACGAACAACCATACGTGCTGTTTCGCGGCCGAAGTAAACTTCTAGGCTACGTTTGTTGATTACGATATTACCGCTACCTGGCTTAATGAAGACACGTGCGGAAGAACTTTTGCGGCGACCTGTGCCGTAGTATTGATTATCAGCCATTGCCTATTATCCCGATTAAATGTCCAGAACTTGCGGTTGTTGTGCCGCGTGGTTGTGCTCAGATCCTGCGTAAACTTTCAGTTTACGATACATCGCACGACCCAGTGGCCCTTTTGGCAGCATGCCTTTTACCGCGATTTCGATTACACGCTCAGGACTACGGGCGATCATCTCTTCGAAAGTCGCTTGTTTGATACCACCTACGTGACCCGTATGACGGTAATAAACTTTGTCAGTACGTTTGTGACCTGTTACGGCTACTTTCTCAGCGTTTAAAACGATGATGTAGTCACCAGTATCAACGTGCGGAGTGTATTCCGCTTTGTGCTTACCGCGTAAACGGCTAGCAATTTCAGTTGCTAAACGGCCTAAAGTTTTGCCGTCTGCATCAACAACATACCAGTCGCGTTTTACGGTTTCTGGTTTAGCTGTAAAAGTTTTCATTATTGAAAATTACCCAATGTTTAGTTACACGTTGGTGAACGCTCGGTTCAAATACTATTGAGGTTCACACGACTCTTGTGTCCAGCAAACCTACCCCTTCGAGTAGCACTGCTGACTCTAAAATGCGAGTTTTTTGGGAAATAAAAAACTTGCTGCAACGTGGGGTCGCAAGATTATAGAGAAGTCAGAAAAAAAAATCGAGTCATAATTGAAAAACAATTGAATTCTTTTTCAATATTTCAGCGAAAAAAACAAATCTGGCACTTTTTTCTGATTTGACTGATAAATTCTTGCTACCTGAAGAGAAGAATTGTTCCTTTCCAGAGCGTTTGTAAGCTGCCTAATGTTCTTTATTTTCATAGAAAAAATATCAAGCAACTTAACCTGCGCCATCCTATCATAATGAAAGATGACTTTCTTCAAGAATTAAATATTAAGCGAGATGAGGTTGCACTAAATACGCTTCACTTTGCATTTCCTGCAAACGAGAGAGGCAACGCTGATATTCAAATCGTAAAAAATCACCTTGGTAAATTGCATTCATTTCCACATCAGCATTAATAATCAGTTTCACTTTACGTTCATAAAATTCATCAACTAAAGCTAAAAATCGGCGAGCAACATCTTCATTTAATGCATTCATTTGCGTCATTTCATGTAATAAAACGGTGTGATAATGCTGAGAAAGTTCGATGTAATCAAGCTGACTTCGCGCCTCCATACATAAAGTTGCGAAATTAACTGCCAATACACCGTTAGCGACTTTTCTGACCTTCATTGGCCGATGATTAATTGTTAAAATACAATCAGTTTGTGGTTCATTGGTTGCTAAATGCGAAAAAATCCTCTCCATCTCTTGGCGGTTTTTATCACTTAGTGGGAATAAAAAAAGATGTGCTTGCGTTAACGTTCTTAAGCGATAATCGATACCCGCATCAACATTTAAAATATCGCAATGATGTTTAATTTGTTCTATTGCGGGTAAAAAACGAGAACGCTGTAACCCGTTGCGATAAAGCTCATCAGGAGGAATATTCGATGTTGCTACCAGTGTGATGCCTCTAGCAAATAAGGCCTCCAGCAACGTGCCTAAGATCATGGCGTCGGTAATATCAGAAACAAAAAACTCATCAAAACAAAGCACATCCGTTTGTGCTTTAAAACCATCAGCAATAATTTCTAACGGATTTTCCTGTCCTTGTAAGCGTTTTAACTCATCTTGAACGCGTAGCATAAAGCGATGAAAATGGAGTCGTAGTTTTCGCTCTGTCGGTAAACTTTGATAAAACATATCCATCAGCCATGTTTTACCTCGCCCCACACCGCCCCACATATATAAACCACGTTCTGGTGCAGTAACCTGTTTTTTTGTACGAATTCGCCCGAATAATCGCTGTGCTAACGAATTTTTTTCTGGTGGGGTCTCTTTTAATAATGCATGGTATATCTGTTGAAGATGAAGAACCGTTTTTCGCTGAACATCATCAGGTTGATAATCACCTTGCATCAATGCGGCTTCATAAAGTGATAATGGCGTACTAACTGTCATGAATGCCCTCTTATCCTTAATTTTCTGACATACTGATTTGTGTCTGTCGAATGCCCCTATTATAAGCATTAAGAATTGTTTTAACATCAACGTAACACAGGAATTTCATATTAAGCTTAAGGATATTATTCCACCCATGCCTTTTAGCGGTTATGATGTTATAAGAATCCATCGTCCTCACTATTAGATGAAAAGGAGTTGCCATGGTTTGGGTTTATGCACTGATTGGATTAGTTGTAGGTCTTATTATCGGCGCACTCGCAATGCGTTACGGTAACAGTACCCTTCGCCAACAAGATGCTATCAAAGCAGAGTTAGATACAAAAAAAGAAGAATTGGACACTTATCGCAATGAGCTTGTCAGCCACTTTGCTAGAAGCGCTGAACTATTAGATAATATGGCGAGAGATTACCGTCAGCTTTACCAACATATGGCAAAAAGTTCTAATGAGCTTATGCCAGATATGCCCGCTCAAGATAACCCATTTAATTACCGATTAAGTGAATCTGAAGCAGCTAATGATCAATCCCCAATAAAAATGCCACCTCGTGATTACTCCGAAGGAGCATCCGGATTGTTCAGACCTACAGACAAAAAAGATAATTAATATTAAAACGCCACATTTCTTGTGGCGTTTCTCTTTCGATTAAACATCATAAAAAGGCGATTATTTGCTATGGTTTTAAAGATAGCTTTTGTCTTGTAAATCCATGTAAAAGGAAGCAAAGCACATCATGTCTTAATGAACTTTCCTTTGTCAGTACAGGTCTTAGTGACATCGCGCTCATTTTGGGCAATAAATTTTATTTTGATAACTGTATCAAGAGACTCTAATTCATGTTGACTAAAAAAAGAAAATTATTACTTAGTGCATTAGCAATGAGTGTCGGACTTTCACTCTCAACCATCCCAGCCACCAGCATGGCGGCATTACCGGCTGTAATGCCATCAGGAGAGCAACTCCCAAGCCTTGCACCTATGTTAGAAAAAGTGCTACCAGCCGTTGTCAGTGTGCATGTTTCAGGGACACGGGTACAAAACCAACAAGTGCCAGAAGAGTTTAAATTCTTCTTTGGCCCTAATTTTCCATCACAACAACAGAGCATTCGCCCTTTTGAAGGCCTAGGCTCAGGCGTCATTATTGATGCACAAAAAGGTTATGTCTTAACGAATAATCATGTTGTTGAGGGTGCAGATAAAATTCAACTGCAAATTAATGATGGTCGCGAATTTAACGCAAAATTAATTGGGAGCGATCCACAAACAGATATCGCCTTACTGCAAATTGAAAAACCGACCAATTTAACGGCGATCAAAATGGCAGACTCAGACCAATTGCGTGTTGGTGACTTTGCTGTTGCCGTCGGTAACCCATTCGGTTTAGGTCAAACAGCAACATCTGGTATTATTTCCGCCTTAGGCCGTAGTGGCTTAAACCTTGAAGGTTTAGAGAACTTTATTCAAACAGATGCTTCTATCAACCGAGGTAACTCTGGTGGTGCGTTAGTTAACTTAAATGGTGAATTAATCGGAATTAATACAGCCATTCTTGCACCTGGAGGCGGTAATATTGGTATTGGCTTTGCTATCCCTAGTAATATGGCTCGTGATCTTAGCCAACAGCTTATTTCTCATGGCGAAGTTAAACGTGGCATCTTAGGTATTCGCGGTACAGAAATGAATTCTGATTTAGCGAAATCCTTTAATATTGATGCACAACGTGGTGCTTTCGTTAGTGAAGTTTTACCTGACTCCTCCGCAGCAAAAGCAGGTATTAAACCCGGTGACGTTTTAATTTCTGTTGATGGAAAACGAATCAATAGCTTCGCTGAGTTAAGAGCTAAAGTCGGTACAACCCCTCCGGGTAAGGAAATCCTGATTGGCTTAATCCGTCAAGGTAAACCAATGGATGTTAAAGTGACATTAGAGAAACAATCTGCTGATGCAACACGCGCAGACAACTTTTCTCCTGCACTACAAGGTGCCACATTAAGTAATTACTTAAACAAAAAAGTGAAAGCAGTTTCCGTCGATTCGGTAGAAAAAGATTCAGCAGCGGCTGCATCTGGTTTACAGAAAGGCGACCTGATTATTGGTATCAATAACACCCCAATTGCATCATTAGGCGATTTACGTAAAGCCATTGATGCTAAACCTCCCGTTCTGGCATTAAACATTCAGCGTGGTAATGATGAAATTTATCTGCTGTTACGTAATACACCGCGTTAAGAAGTAAGCTTTTCACCTATCTAATTTATTGATTTCCTTAGCCCTATATTTTTGATTATAGGGCTTTTTTTTATGTGCATTTTCAATAAGAGCCATTGGCTTAAAAGAGGATTTTATGCGCTAAGCAATGCTTTCATAAGTTAAACTATGCTATTCTCATCTTCCTTACGCAAATAATCTCATGGTCAGACATAAATACAGGATTTTTATGTTAACTAAGTTACTGCGATCGACATTGATTGGCCTCTTAACAGCAGCAATTCTTTTGATTGCAGTCCCTTCGATTCGCCCTATTTTTATTGAACACCTACTCAATGGTGATTTTCTTAATGCTCCTTTTAGCTACAACACAGCAGTACGACGTGCAGCACCTGCGGTCGTCAATGTTTATAGCAGTACGATGGGAAGCTTTTCTCAAGAAGGCCGTGAACTGACCTCTTTAGGCGCAGGCGTTATCATGGATGGGCGAGGCTATATTCTGACAAATCAACATGTTATTAATAATGCTGATCAGATTATTGTCGCATTACAAAATGGTGATCTTTATGAAGGTTCACTAGTTGGCTCCGATCCTTTAACTGATCTGGCCGTATTAAAAATTGATGCTGATAAACTCCCAACAATCCCTATTAACAGTAAACGAATTTCTCATGTTGGTGATGTTGTACTCGCAATTGGTAATCCATTTAATATTGGACAAACAATTACCCAAGGGATAATTAGTGCAACAGGCCGAGTGGGGTTAAGCCCAACACGTTACCAAAACTTTCTACAAACAGACGCCTCAATTAATGAAGGCAACTCAGGTGGAGCACTTATTAATACAGAGGGCGAACTTGTGGGTATTAATACCATGACGTTTGACTCAGGAACCTACAATGGATATCGCCCAAGTGCTGAAGGCTTAGGCTTTGCTATTCCAACCGAATTGGCTGTAAAAATCATGAATAAACTTATTCGTGATGGTCGTGTTATTCGAGGTTTTATTGGTATAACAGCAAAAGAATTACCCAGAATTCGCTCATCAAATACAGACATTAAACAAATCCAAGGGCTACGTATTTTTCGGATTTCCCCCAATAGTCCAGCAGATAAAGCGGGTATAAAAACAGGTGATATTATTCTTAGCATCAACCATGCTCCCGCCACTTCTGCCATGGAAATGATGGACTATATTGCAGAAACCCGTCCCGGCACAGTATTACCTGTTACGTTATTACGTGAGGGTAATGAACTCAATGTTGATGTGACTATTTCTGAATATCAACCAGAATCGTAACTCACACATAATCTCCCTATAACCCGCTAATAGGGAGATTTCATATAAAACGTCGCACTTTGTAAGCAACTTTCTTGAAAGCTTTCTGTCTTACGATAATCATCTAACGTGCTGTGATTACAACCGCTATATTCTCCTTCTTTAGTACCATCATTTTGCCAACCACAAACTGGGCAGATCTCAAAAAATGCCTCATCTTTATCTTTAAAGACAAAATAATGACAAGCAACACAACTCACTTCGAGTGGAAGGTGACAACTGCGTTTCTCTATCAAAGTAATCTCCTATAGCAACAACAAATAAAGCGGCGTTTTATTCGCTTTTATTCGATTTGCTCGTGAGCAAATTATTTTCAACAGTATGCCAAATTTTTTCAGCTTTTCGTCCAATTAAAATCAGTGAAATAGCTAAAATAAAGAAGAAAATCGCACTGTGTAAGCTATCCCAGAAATATTCAAAAAAACGTGTATAAAGGTTAATACCAAGGAATGTCAGGCCAAAACCTCTTAACATGCCATCATCGGTTTTAAGACTGATATAGATACAAATAACGGAAACAACACCAAATAACAGTGCCCAAGGTAACAAATTCACACTTGAAGTACGATACCAAGTATCAGGATCGTAATTGCCGAAAATAGACATTATCCATAACGCAATAAAGAGATAAGTAAGTCCCATTATTTTTGTCATCGTAAACAAGCGACGATACACCAATACATTTTGCAGAAAATAGCATCCTGCTAGTAATACAGCACCAAAAAAGACAAAGCGGATAGGATAGTTCATCCCTAACCAATAAGCGCCCCATCCTGACATATACCCCGTTTCAGCGCCAAACCAATTCCCTAACACCAATAAGAAAAATAACCACACCAACGATGAACGGCTTATAAAACCAATCACACCATAAATCACACAACCTATTAAGAAAAGAGGTGCAATGTGGCCACTTCCTGTATCCAGTAATTCACCAAGTTGCCAAAGAAAAATAGCAGTAAACATCACACCTAAAAAAAGAATAAATTCAGTACTGTAATGCCATTGTGTTTCTTTACGTTGGCGCTTAAATCCCCAAAAATAGAGTACTGAAGCAATAAGCGCTGGCGATATGACTCTCATAATTTCAGAAATACTAAAAAGCTCAATAAGATAATAAACTAATGCACTATCACTAAAGACACTGCCAACAGCAATCATCAAGCACACAATTGCTATCCAAAACGCGTAACGGCTCACTCTTTTCCAATCAAATGGGATACATTGTAATGTACTTTCGAGCTGTCGATGTGCTTGTTCTGAAATCTCACCAGATTGTTGCCACTCATTCAATGCTTGGCGAATAAGACGCTCTTGTTTCCTTGTTACTTGCATACTTGTTCCTTTCTTTTAGCTCATAGGGATTTATCCAGCACAAGTTTATTTTTCTTACTGTATCTTGCTACGAAAGAAATACCTTATGAATCATCTGATTGCTACCATTAAAAATAATAAACACGTCACATTATAATGAAAGAAATAATAGATAATTATTATATTTCTCTTGTCTATCTTATAGGTTAATAGTCCTAAATAGTTATTTATTATCACATAGAGCACAAATCTAAACTCCCCAGAAGAAATTTTAGAAACCCTGTGATATGTATTATTTAAGAAAGTATAAAAGAGGCATTCAATGAAAATAGAATTAGCTAAAAGTCTTGAATTAAATAGAGATATCACAGCAGAAGAAGCCGATAAATTATTCTCAGAAAACAGAATAACATCAAAACATCTTTTTGAATGTACTGAACCTGATTGTCACGCCCAAGTAACATGTGCCAATCTTGATAAACCTAGTCGATTACGAAAAAGGATCCCTTATTTTAAATTTGTTTCTGAACACAGTGATGCCTGCAAAATAGGAATTAGTGAAGAAAGTGAATTTCGTAAAATAAAGAAAACACATGAAGATCCTGAAGCACTCCCTTTTATTCTAGATGATACTGTTGAACTTGATCTCTCATCTCCTTATAAAACTAAAATTCATGATATACCTGTCACAGAAGAAGAGAATAGTATAAAAAAACGCTTAAAAAGAAAGGATGTTGATGAAGAAAATATAAATAAAACACGCCATGCAAGAAAGCGTTTATCTGGACTAGTTAAGGCTTTCATTAATAAAGAAAATTTCTTTCTAAATACTGCTGAAGGAAAAATTCATTTAAGAGACTTCTTCATTCATGTTAATGATAAAAAAGATCTCAGTGAGTATGTCGATGAGCCTCGAGTGTACTTCGGTAAGGCATGGATTAAACGGATAGATAATTATTACCTTGTTCGTTTTAATAATGAAATGCGAGCAGGTAATTTAAAATGTAAGCCAACATTTTTTATTACTGAGAGACTTGTCGATAGTTCGGAATATAAGAGAACATCTCGACAAGAACTAGATAAGATCGCTTTTTCTAAACCAGCACAACCCCTCTACTTATTTATATTCAGTGAATTACCACCAGTAAAAATGAATAGTAGTGATTTTATTAATTTCAAGTTAGATGATTTAACTTACCTATATTACAAAAAATGGGGCAAGAAAAATGAATGAAATATATGAAATAGCCTATTCAGCAGTGACTAATCGACTATGTTTGTTTACAGGTACTGGATTTTCAAAGGCATTAACAAAAAATAAAGTACCTAGTTGGCAAGAATTACTTGAGAAAGTCTGTGATGAATTGAGTGGTTTAGAAAAGATAAAACAATCTTTATTCCCTGATAATGGTAAAAATCCATTAAGTTTAGAGGAAGCGGCTCAAGTTATTTATATTGAATATCAAAAAAGAGATAAAAATTTACATGAGAAAATTGCAGAAATTATAAAAGATATCAAATTATCTAAAAATAACGAACCTATAGAAGAATTCTTGGAAAATAATTCTCTGAGAATAATAACAACAAACTATGATAAATTGATTGAAAATATGCTTTCAATTGATCATTGCCAATCCCTTGCTCCTGGATTACCAATTCCAAAATCGTCTTCAAAAATAAAAATTTATCACGTACATGGTTCTATTGATTCACCGAGTAATATGGTTGTTACTTCTGATGATTATTTTAAATTTATAAACTACAACTCTTATTTTTCTAAAAAAATAAGCTCTATGATTTATGAAAATACAATTGTTATATTAGGCTATTCTCTTGGAGATACTAACCTAAAAGCAATTATTAATGAGTACAAAAATTTCTCACGAGAAAATGTTATTGGTTCTTCCATGTTTTTAGTATCTAGAAAGAAAATAGAACCCTACTTAAAAGAATACTATTTTCATTGCTATGGTATTAGAGTTATTGATGATTTAAATATTCATGATTTTTTTGAAAATTTAAATTCAAAAATAATAGAAGTAGAAAAAACTGTTGAAAGTTCAATAAAAAATATAAAGAAAGTATTACATGGAAATCATAGCTTCTCTGAGAAATTCTTAAGAGTAGAAAATAGTTTTTATGAAATAATAATATCATTAGCTGCCTTTGGTGCTAAAGTGACAGATAAAAAAACCATGAACATGATAGAGAAAATAATACAGGAAAAAATAAAACTAACGAGTGAAAATAGTGCTTGGGAACAATATGTTCATTTAGCAAATTGGCTAATCTATCTTGCAACTATCATTGAAATAAAAAGTACTCCATTAGAAGATATATATCTTAAAGCGGTATCTCATTCAATGGATCACATGGCTAAAGATTATTCCATAGGATATTCTTGGCATGCTTATCGTGCATGGGAAAATAAATGGCCGTCTCTTATTGTATCAAATAGAGTTATGATAAAAAATTATGTTCGTGAGAATATTAGTAATAACGATGCTGTTAATTTAGTTAAAAACCTATAATTAATTTAAACTAATAAAAAACCATAGCGCCCCAAAAGCACTATGGTTTAAAATAACTAAAAAGGGCTAACTAAAATAAATTAGTCATTAGCGCGCAAACGTTCTATTTTTGCCCCTAATCCTTGTAATTTAGCTTCTATATTTTCATAACCACGATCGATATGATAAATACGATCAACAATGGTTGTGCCTTCAGCGATACACCCAGCAAGGACTAAGCTTGCAGAAGCACGTAAATCCGTTGCCATCACTTGTGCACCCGACAGTTTTTCAACACCATGGCATAACACGGTGTTACTTTCGATTTCAGCATGAGCCCCCATACGAATTAACTCAGGAATGTGCATAAAACGGTTTTCAAAAATCGTTTCGGTTATCATTCCTGCGCCTTCAGCGACTAAGTTTAAAAGACTAAACTGCGCTTGCATATCAGTCGGGAACCCTGGATGTGGTGCTGTGCGCAAAGTTACCGCTTTAGGGCGTTGACCATGCATATCAAGACTGATCCAATCTTCGCCAACCTCAATATCTGCCCCTGCTTCACGTAATTTCGCCAGCACAGCATCTAATGTATCTGGCTTTGCATTACGACAAACAACGCGACCACGAGAAACAGCTGCGGCAACTAAGAAAGTCCCCGTTTCAATACGATCAGGTAGAATTTGATAAGTACCACCGCCGAGGCGCTCTACGCCTTCGATAGTAATACTATCTGTACCCGCACCACTGATTTTAGCGCCTAATGTATTGAGGAAGTTTGCGGTATCTTCAATTTCAGGCTCTCTTGCCGCGTTCTCAATAATGGTTTTACCTTCAGCTAACACTGCCGCTGTCATAATAGTGATGGTGGCACCCACGCTCACTTTATCCATAACAATATGCGCGCCTTTTAGTCGCCCATCAACGCGAGCTTTTACATAACCTTCATCAAGCGTGATTTCAGCACCTAATTGCTCTAAACCTGTAATATGAAGATCAACAGGGCGAGCGCCAATGGCACAACCGCCGGGTAAAGAAACCTGGCCTTGACCAAAACGTGCCACTAATGGGCCTAATGCCCAAATAGAAGCACGCATGGTTTTGACTAGCTCGTAAGGTGCGCAAAACTCATTGATATTACGAGCATCAACGAAAACAGAGCCATTACGTTCAACATGCGTTCCTAAGCGATTAAGTAATTTAATCGTCGTATCAATATCTTTTAACTTAGGAACATTGGTTAATTCTACTGGCTCTTCGGCAAGGATCGCAGCGAACAGGATTGGTAATGCAGCGTTTTTCGCGCCTGAAATAGTGACCTCACCTGATAAACAGGTTGGTCCTTGTACTCTAAATTTATCCATCTGTAGAACTCTCTTTTTATTTTGCTGTACGCTGTATACCTACTGAATCAAAGCCCGTTAAGTTTACGATCCCTCTTCCACTCTTCAGGTGTGTAGGCTTTAATAGACAAAGCGTGAATACGGTTATCTGCAATATATTCCATCAAAGGGGCATAAATGGTTTGTTGTTGTTTTACTCTGCTCATTCCCTCAAACATGGCGCCAACAACGACAACTTGAAAATGACTGCCATCACCGTTAACGATGACTTCATCTAAAGACAGGCTGTCCATTAATACTTGTTTGATTTCATTTGTATCCATAATTGCTCAATCTCAACGTTAAAAATAATAATCAGTCGTCTATCCTAATGGAATCCGCCCTACTCTTAAACCATCAAAAACCCCCTTAATGATAAAAGTATCACGAAGGGGGCTTTTTAATTACTTTTACTTAAAACCAGTCTTAGGCAATATTCATAATTTCATCAAGATCATAGAGAGTGATCAGCGTTTGAAAACGCTCACTCACCCCTTGAATAATAAATTGACGATGTTGTGCTTCCATCTCAGCTTTTAGGTGAACAAAAAGAGCCAATCCTGTTGAATCAATATGACTCAATGCCGAAATATCAATAATATTGATATCGGCTAATAATGCTTTACGTTGTTGCCAAGCAGGTAATAACGTTTCGCGATCTAACGTTCCTTGGAAAAAAAGGATATCGTCCTTTTTTTCCCAATTTAACGGGGATGACATCCTATTTTTTCTCATCCAGTGTGATTGGTGTTTTTGCACTGATTTCTAACTGTTTTGTTAAACCATCAACACCTTTAGAATTTAAAATATCTGACCACTCATTTTGTTTTGTCGTGATCATGCTAACGCCTTCTGCAATCATGTCATAAGCTTGCCATTCACCTGTTTTACTATTTTTACGCCATTGGAAGTCAAGGCGAACAGGTGGAC
This sequence comes from Proteus sp. G2300, assembly GCF_009915965.1. Lineage (NCBI taxonomy): Bacteria > Pseudomonadati > Pseudomonadota > Gammaproteobacteria > Enterobacterales > Morganellaceae > Proteus > Proteus sp. G2300. The sequence continues at coordinate 56,252 of NZ_JAABNK010000005.1, read as the reverse complement.
GACCATTTTTATCAATAATGGTAACGCGAATGGTGAGGTTTGTTTTATCTGCGAACGGTTTTGCCGGTTCAATACGGTATTCTTGCCCTTCATACATTGCTAATGCTTGACCATACACTTGAGCAAGATACGCTTCAAATGCCGTAAAATACGCATCGCGTTGAGCAGGTGTTGCAGTACGGTAATGAGGGCCTAAGACTAATGCACCTGCATATTTAATTTGTACATAAGGCAACAATTCTTGTTGAACAATTTGACGTAAAACTTCAGGATTTTTACGAATTTCAGGCTGTTCATTTTTTAATTTAGTAAACGTTTTTTGTGCAGCATCTTCCATCAGTGTGTATGGATTGGTTTTATCTACAGCCATCGCAAAAGGTGTGATGACTAACAGTGCGACCATTAATAAGCGTTTAAACATACTTTCGCTTCTCCTCAATAGGGTTTTAATAATAGGATGAATTACCTAATTAAATATATGAATACATCCTATAAGAATTAATGATTAAGGTAATACTGGATGTTCTTCCGTAGGTTCAGATTCAGATTTTGCTGAACCATCACCATCCCCTGTTTTATAAAGGAATTGACCGATAAGATCCTCTAACACCATAGCTGAATTCGTGTTTGTGATCCTTCCGCCCTCTTTTAACAGCGTAGAACCTAACTCTTCATCATAGAATCCTAAATTCAATGCGAGGAACTGCTCGCCTAATAAGCCTGATGTACGGATAGACAAGGAACTGCTTTCTGGAATATGGTCATAAATTTTCAAAATATCGAGCGCAACTTCAGGACGATAATTTCCTTCCTCTTCTTCTTTTAAGGTAATAGAAGCAACGCGACCAATCACCACACCACCAATCTTAATCGGGGAACGCTCTTTTAATCCACCAATATTACCGAAACTAGCATAAATACGGTAAGTTGGTTGATTGCCCATTTCTTTAATATCTGCCACTTTCAGGCATAAGAAAATCACGGCAGCTAACGAAATCAGAACAAATAGACCAACCCAAACTTCAATTTTTTTACTTTGCATGACTTAGTTCCCAAACATCAGTGCTGTTAGCACAAAATCTAAACCCAATACGGCTAACGATGAATGAACAACAGTACGTGTTGTTGCTCTGCTAATCCCTTCTGATGTTGGGATTGCGTCATACCCGTTAAAGAGCGCTATCCAAGTGACGGTAATGGCAAAAACGACACTCTTAATAAAGCAATTCACTAAATCTAATCGCCATTCAACGGCACCTTGCATAGATGCCCAGAAAAAGCCTTCATCGATCCCTTTCCAATCCACACCAACAATGGCACCACCCCAAATACCGATGGCAACAAAAATAAGTGAAAGTAATGGCATACTAATTAAACCGGCCCAAAAACGGGGGGCAACTACGCGCCGTAAAGGATCGACTGCCATCATTTCTAAACTGGAAATTTGTTCTGTGGCTTTCATTAAACCGATTTCCGCTGTTAATGCAGAACCTGCTCTACCTGCAAATAATAATGCTGTTACCACAGGGCCCAATTCTCGTAACAATGAGAGAGCCACCATCATGCCAAGGCTCGCTTCAGCACTAAAGGTTGTTAAAACAAGATAACCTTGTAATCCCAACACCATGCCAATAAATAGACCAGACACCATGATAATTAATAAGGATTGAACGCCAACGTTATACAGTTGCTTCATCAAAAGAGGCCACTGTTTACGGAATTCTGGTTTGCCGACTAATGCTCGAAAGAGCATAATGCCTGCTCTACCGAATGTCGCAAAAATTGCTAACGATCTAGCGCCAATACGAGCTAATAAATTTACCACGTACTAATTTCCTCGTCCTAATAGGTCGTCCTGATAATCTCCCGCAGGAAAACGGAAAGGGACAGGACCATCAGCAATTCCATCTAAAAACTGCCTGACTTGCCTATCTGGGTTGTCCTGGAGTTCTTTTGCACTGCCTTGAGCAATTACTTTCTGTTCTGCAACAATATAGGCGTAATCAGCAATGCTTAGCACCTCAGGCACATCGTGGGAAACCACAACACACGTCACCCCCAAAGCATGATTTAACTCATCAATTAACTTAACAAGTACACCCATTGTGATAGGATCTTGCCCAACAAAAGGTTCATCAAACATGATTAATTCAGGATCAAGCGCAATCGCTCTCGCTAATGCAGCTCTTCGAGCCATACCGCCTGATAATTCAGAAGGCATTAAACTTGCTGCACCACGTAAACCGACTGCTTCGAGCTTCATCATCACTGTTGTACGTATAAGCGCTTCAGGTAAATTTGTATGCTCTCTTAGCGGAAAGGCCACATTTTCAAATACATTCATATCAGTGAAAAGAGCCCCTGATTGAAAAAGCATACTCATTTTCTTTCTTGCGTGATACAACGCAGAACGTGATAGCGCTGGGATATTATCGCCATCAAACCAAATTTCACCACTATCTGGAAGGATTTGTCCTCCCATCAGGCGTAACAAGGTTGTTTTACCAATCCCAGAAGGCCCCATAATTGCCGTCACTTTCCCTCTAGGTACAACAAGGTTAATCTCAGAAAAGATCTTCCTGTTACCACGAGTGAAGTTCATATTGCGCACTTCAATAAGATTGTCAGATTGTGCGTTCATGAATAAAACATCCTCAAGCCTGTCTGCATAAACAAATTTTTACGCTATTTTGGCAGGTCATTCGTTATGTTACAAAGAAATCACCACTATTTAGCAATTTATTGCACGGTTAATTTTACTTTTCGTGCTTGGCTAGTCAAAATACGGTGAATTAGCAAAACCTTTTGACAATATGTTTTTTTATCAGCCCTGTCTTATTGGTTTTTTCTTTCTTTACTTGCTCATTGTCGGAAAACTGATGGCATGTTGATTACTTTGTCTCTTTTAATTTTTGGATTGATGCTACTTGTTTATGCATCAGACCGGTTAGTCTATGGTGCGAGCGTTTTTGCGCAATCGTTAAAAATTCCACCCGCCGTTATCGGTATTTTAATTGTAGGCACTGGTACATCATTACCCGAGCTTTTTGTTTCTACTGATGCCTCTATCCATAATTTACCAGACATTGCTATTGGTACAGCAATTGGTTCTACGCTCACCAATCTTCTTCTTATCGCAGGCATTGGGGCGATGATATATCCCATGAACATACAATCTGCGGTACTGAAAAAAGAGCTTCCATTGATGATTATCGTCATCATGCTTGTGGGAATTATTTTATCACGTGGAAACCTCGGACTTAGAGAAGGTACGTTACTGTTTTTTATTGGTTTTGCATCTATTTTCCTCATGATAAAAACCATGCATGGAACACTCACGCAAGAGCGTCATATATTACCTTTAGAAACCTTAACCCGCTTTGAATTACAGACAAATCCTCGTAATTCCGTTGCTCTTTTTTGGGTTGTCATCGCTTTACTGATTATTCCAGTTGCCACTCAAATGATATTAGATAATGTCTTTATTCTAATGCAACAGTATCATCTTAGTGGCTTTTTTGTTGGCTTAACCTTGCTATCTATTGGAACAAGCCTACCAGAACTCGCTACAACCATTGTGGCTGCTCTAAGGCGTGAGAATGAATTAGCATTAGGAAATATTATAGGTGCTAATATTTTCAATCTAACCTTTGTGTTAGGTATGCCTGCATTACTCTCGCCAAGCACCTTTAATATCAACGCATTTTATTTTAGCTTTGCTGTTCTTGGTGTCGCGAGTTTACTGTTTTCTGTCTTTTCCTTAGGGCGAAAACAACGCCTTAATCGAGGAAAAGGGGTATTCTTATTAGTTTGCTTTATTGTTTATATTACGGTGTTGTGCGTTGCACATTCTCTCTTAACCTAAAATAAATGGTACAAAAAAATGACCGAGTTTGATTTTCAGCAAGCAGGTAAAAAAGTCCTTCATATTGAACGTGATGGGTTAGCTGAACTAGAACAATATATCAATGATGACTTCACTCTTGCCTGTGAAAAAATTTTTCACTGCCAAGGTCGAGTGATTGTGATGGGTATGGGTAAATCTGGCCATATTGGGCATAAAATTGCTGCGACTTTTGCCAGCACCGGCACACCTTCTTTTTTTGTTCATCCTGGTGAAGCTAGTCATGGCGATTTAGGCATGGTAACAGAAAAAGATATTGTTCTGGCGATTTCAAACTCCGGTGAAGCCAGTGAGATCCTCGCCCTTATTCCGGTTCTGAAACGCAAACAGATAACACTGATTTGTATGACACGCACTCCTCAAAGTACAATGGGGAAAGCGTCTGATATTCATCTTTGTATTAAAGTTCCCAAAGAAGCTTGCCCTCTAGGGCTTGCACCCACAACCAGTACAACAGCAACATTAGTGATGGGTGATGCACTGGCTATCGCACTTTTACGTGCTCGCGGTTTTACTGCAGAAGATTTTGCGCTTTCCCATCCAGGAGGTGCATTAGGTCGTAAATTACTCCTTCATGTGAGTGATCTAATGAACAGAGATACGGATATTCCTCGTGTCACTAAAGAGGCGACTTTACGTGAAGCACTTGTCGAGATTACCCGTAAAAAATTAGGTATGACGGTGATCTGCGATGATAGTATGTTGATTAACGGTATCTTCACTGACGGTGACTTACGACGCATATTTGATTTAGGAATTGACCTTAACAATGCCAAAATTTCGGATGTTATGACAAAAGGAGGCATTCGTATTCGTCCTGATTGTCTAGCCGTTGAAGCGCTAAATTTAATGCAAGCAAAACATATCACCTCACTGTTAGTCACAGAACAAGATAGTGATATCCTGTTAGGTGTTTTACATATGCATGATCTATTACAAGCCGGTGTTGTATAAGCTAGTCATAACGTTTGAAGGATAAAAATGAATATAATGATAGAAACTTGTTATGGTGCAGTAAGCGAACATGTCATCAAAAAAGCAGAAAAAATCCAATTGCTGATTTGTGACGTAGATGGTGTGATGTCAGACGGACTCATTTACATGGGCAATAATGGCGAAGAGCTAAAAGCCTTTAATGTGCGTGATGGATATGGCCTTCGTTGTTTGCTTACATCAGGCATTGAGGTTGCTATCATTACAGGCCGTCAGTCTAAACTGTTAGAAGATCGTGCTAAAACCCTTGGCATTACATATCTTTACCAAGGTCAGCATAATAAGCTTTTGGCGTATCAACAACTGTTAGATACACTAAACCTTAAACCTGAACAAACAGCCTATATTGGCGACGACCTGATTGATTTACCTGTAATGGAAAAAGTGGGACTTTCTGTCGCTGTGGCTGATGCGCATCCATTACTTACACCTCGTGCTAATTACGTCACTCGCATTGCGGGAGGGCGTGGCGCAGTACGAGAATTATGTGATTTAATCCTTTTAGCTCAAGGTCGGCTTGATGAAGCTAAAGGTCTTTCGATTTAACATATAACGACACAGAATGAATAAATTAAAATCCTGGTTTACCTTAATTCTTGCAATTATCGCCCTTGGGCTAATTGGCTGGAACTATACTAACAACACTGAATTCGGTGATGGTGAGATTGTTGATGATGGTCAACCAACTTATCAATCCAAATCATCGATATCTTTTGTTTATGAGCCAACAGGTATACTTGGATATAAACTCGTTGCTGATGATGTCAAAAACTATGCTCAGCAGAAGTTTACATGGTTTACTAATCCTGTCTTAACCACTTATTCGCCGACAGGGGATGCAACATGGACCGTACGCGCCAATAAAGCCAAGCTTACGAACAGTAAAATGCTCTACCTTTATGGCGATGTTCAGATTGATAGTTTAAGTGACGATTCTCAATTACAGAGAATAAGCACTGATAATGCTGTCGCAAATTTGGACACACAGGATGTTTCCTCTGATGATGAAGTGACTATTATCGGCGTCGGACTGAAATCAGTCGGCTTAAAAATGCGAGGCAATCTGCGTGAGAAACGCGCAGAGCTGATTGAAAAGGTAAACACCTATTATGAGATCCCTAATGAATCAAAAAATCCGTAATACACTGATTATCGGTACATTATTAGCAATAAGTGTACCTGCGATGGCGCTTAAAGATGACACGCAACAACCTATTGTTGTCAATTCAGAAAAGCAGTCACTTGACCTGGAAAAAAACGTCACGACATTCACACAAAATGTTGTGATTAAACAAGGTTCTATCGATATCCGTGCTGATAAAGTCATAGTCACACGCCCAGGTGGTGACTCAAAAAAAATCGTCATAGAAGCATTTGGTAATCCTGTGACTTTTTATCAGTTACAAGATGATGGCAAACCAATCAAAGGTCGTGGCGAAAAAATGACCTATGAAATGGATAAAGAATTAATGACCTTAACGGGTAAAGCCTATCTTGAACAATTAGACAGTAATATCACTGGTGATAAAATCACTTATCTCGTCCCAACTCAGCAAATGGAAGCATTTAGTGGTAAAGGTAAACAAGTTACCACTGTTTTACTGCCTTCACAGTTGCAAGAGAAAGGTCCTGGTGTTAACAACAAAGGTAAGTAACACTTTATGGCGCTGTTAAAAGCTGAAAATTTAGCAAAAGCATACAAAGGGCGCACCGTCGTCGGTAATGTTAGTCTGAATGTTAATTCAGGTGAAATTGTTGGTTTACTTGGCCCAAATGGTGCCGGTAAAACAACCACATTCTATATGGTTGTCGGCATTGTCGCTCGTGATGCAGGTAGTATTACTATTGATGATGAAGACATCACTCTGTTACCGTTACATGAACGTGCGCGTAAAGGCATAGGCTATCTGCCCCAAGAGGCCTCTATTTTTAGACGGTTAAGTGTTTATGACAACATTATGGGAATTTTAGAAATTCGCCATGATTTAACACCAGAGCAACGAAAAGATCGTGCAGAAGAGCTTTTAGAAGAGTTCAATGTCAGCCATTTGCGTAACAGCCTAGGGCAATCATTATCAGGGGGCGAACGCCGTCGAGTTGAAATTGCACGCGCATTAGCAGCAAATCCTAAATTTATTTTATTAGATGAACCTTTTGCGGGTGTTGATCCAATTTCAGTCTTAGACATTAAAAAGATAATCCAACATCTACGTGATTATGGATTAGGTGTACTGATTACTGACCATAATGTTCGTGAAACATTAGATGTGTGTGAACGCGCCTATATTGTCAGCCAAGGTCACCTTATCGCTCATGGTTCACCAGAAGAAATTCTTGAAAATGAGCAAGTTAAACGTGTTTACTTAGGTGAAGGCTTCCGCCTGTAATCCTAGATTCACTTTTACTCTGTCATGGATGACAACAGCCAAGGACTCATCGCATTATTATGAAACAAAGTCTGCAACTTCGTCTCAGTCAGCAATTGGCTATGACGCCTCAGCTACAACAGGCTATTCGTTTGTTGCAACTTTCGACGCTTGAATTACAACAAGAAATTCAGCAAGCGCTTGAATCCAATCCTCTTCTAGAACAAGACGACGAGCAATCCGATCCCCTTTCAGATGAAACTTCTCATACCGATAATCAATCTGACTCAATAACAGAAAAAACTAACGATAACCAGGTTGAAGAGTTTGATACGCTGGATGCTTTAGAGCAAAAAGAGATGCCCGACGATCTCCCTTTAGACACACAATGGGAAGAGATCTACACCGCAGGCACACCTTCTGGCACCAGTAATGATTATAGAGATGATGAACTTCCACTGTATCAAGGTGAAACAACTGTTTCCTTGCAAGATTATCTGACTTGGCAGGCGGATCTCACTCCGTTTACAGAAACTGATAGGGCCATTGCTATAAGTATTATCGATGCGGTTGATGAAACAGGATATTTAACTGTTACAACAGATGACATCCTACTTGGAATGGGCGATGATGAGATAGAGCTTGATGAAGTTGAAGCCGTATTAAAACGTATTCAACGCTTTGATCCTATTGGTGTTGCTGCACGCGATTTAAAAGAGTGTCTTTTGATCCAACTTTCGGCTTTTTCAACAGATACGCCTTATCTTAAAGAAACGCAGTTGGTCATTAGCCAACATTTAGAATTATTAGGCAATCGCGACTTCCGCCAATTGATGCGTCAAACAAAGTTACGTGAAGAAACATTAAAATCGGTTATTGAGATAATTCAATCACTTGATCCTAAACCTGGATTAAGTATTGATGCTGGCGAGTCAGAGTATGTTATCCCAGATATACTGGTAAAAAAATCAGGTGAACGCTGGCAAGTTGAGTTAAATACAGATAGCATTCCTCGCCTACGCATAAATGAAACCTATGCTGCATTGGGTCAATCGACCCAAAATGAGAGCGATGGAAAATTTATTCGTGACAATTTACAAGAAGCTAAATGGCTGATAAAAAGTTTAGAAAGCCGTAATGAGACATTATTAAAAGTCGCTCATTGCATTGTTGACACACAGCAGGCGTTTTTCGAATTGGGTGAAGAGCATATGAAACCCCTTGTGTTAGCGGATATCGCTGAACAGGTTGAAATGCACGAATCCACCATTTCTCGAGTGACAACGCAAAAATTTTTGCATTGCCCGAGAGGAATTTTCGAATTGAAGTATTTTTTCTCTAGCCATGTGAATACTGATAGCGGAGGCGAAGCCTCTTCAACAGCAATCAGGGCTTTAGTGAAGAAACTAATCGCAGCAGAAAACCCAGCGAAACCACTGAGTGATAGTAAACTGGCTGATATGCTCGCAGAGCTTGGCATACAAGTTGCTCGACGTACTGTTGCGAAATATAGAGAGTCATTATCCATCCCGCCTTCAAACCAACGCAAAGAGTTGGTTTGAGCATAATTGAGAAGGAAGACACTATGGAACTTCAAATCACTGGTCATAACATTGAATTAACTGATGCTCTGCGTGAGACCGTCAAAGCAAAAAGCGCGAAATTACCTCAGTTCTTTGACAAAATTAATAACGTTCAGGTTATCCTGAAAGTCGAAAAAGTGAATAAAATCGCTGAAGCGACCATTCAAGTTAATGGCGGTGAATTACATGCCTCTGCTGAAGCAGAAGATATGTACGCAGCAATTGATGGATTGATGGATAAACTGGCTCGTCAATTAACCAAACACAAAGATAAACTGAGACAACATTAATTCATTTCCCATTGTGAAATGGGGATACAATCGGCGAAGTTACTGCGTTGTTTATGACTCGGTTCAAGCCAACGCCTAATCAATATCAGTAACAAAAAACCAGATGCCACCTTGTGACATCTGGTTTGCTGGTCTAAGTGAATAAGACAATGAACAACGATACAAAGATGAATATTAGCGACGTACTTTCTCTGGCATGTACGCATAATGATGTACACTGCACGAGTAAAAAGCGCGCGTTAGAAATTATCAGTGAAAACGCAGCAAAAGCACTTAATTTACCCGAAACACTGATATTTGAAGCCTTATTGACGCGCGAAAAAGTCGGTACAACAGGGATTGGGGGGGGGTTAGCTATCCCTCATGGACGTATTGAAAGTGATGAAACAGAAAAAGTAGTTGGTGTGTTTCTTCACTTAAGCGAACCTATTGCCTTCGACGCTATTGATAATCAACCTGTCGATTTGTTGTTCGCATTACTCGTTCCTGCAACACAATGTAAGGAACATTTACACACACTGTCTTTGATTGCAAAACAGTTGGCAGACAAAAATTTATGTCGCCGACTACGCTCCGCACAAAGTGATGAAGAGCTTTATCAGATTATCACAGAATAACCCCTACGGGTTTGTTGGGACGCGAATAGCATACAGTGGAATGATATTCATCACTGGGAAATTATAGGGAGCTACCTCATGGTGCTGATGATAGTCAGCGGACGCTCTGGTTCAGGTAAGTCAGTTGCTTTGCGTGCGCTTGAAGACATGGGATTTTATTGTGTTGATAACTTGCCTGTTGATCTTTTACCTGAGCTCGCAAAAACACTGGCTGAACGTGATGCTTCTGCTGCCGCTGTCAGTATTGACGTCCGAAATATGCCAGAGTCGCCGGAGATCTTCGAGAAAGCGCTGGAAAGTTTACCCGCTGAATATTCTCCACAACTCTTATTTTTAGACGCAGATAGAAATACCTTAATTCGTCGTTATAGTGATACACGACGTTTACACCCACTTTCGACCAAAAACCTTTCATTAGAAATGGCTATTGATACCGAAAGTGATCTGCTTGAGCCATTGCGATCACGAGCAGATCTTATCATTGATACGTCAGAAATGTCCGTTCATGAGCTCGCAGAAATGTTACGTACTCGCTTATTAGGTAAGCGCGAGCGTGAATTAACGATGGTCTTTGAATCCTTTGGATTTAAACATGGTATTCCTATTGATGCAGATTATGTTTTTGATGTGCGTTTCTTACCGAATCCACATTGGGATCCTAAACTGCGCCCGATGACGGGCCTTGATCGCCCTGTTGCGGCATTTTTAGATAGACACACTGAAGTTCATAACTTTATTTATCAAACCAGAAGCTATCTTGAACTCTGGTTGCCGATGTTAGAAACCAATAACCGTAGCTATCTAACAGTCGCGATTGGTTGTACAGGAGGCAAACACCGTTCTGTTTATGTTGCAGAGCAACTCGCCGACTATTTCCGCTCTAGAGGGAAAAACGTACAATCACGACACAGAACACTAGAAAAACGCAAATGACCCAACACCGACAAGTTGCGATAAAAAATCGACTTGGCATACATGCACGGCCTGCAATGAAGTTGTTTGATTTAGTGAAAACATTTCAATCAACAGTGATTTTACGCAATAACGAAGGTGTTGAAGCGCAAGCAGATAGTGTGATTGCTATGCTGATGTTAGATTCAGAGCAAGGCAGTCAAATTGATATAGAAGTGACAGGTAGCGACGAAAATGAAGCTATTGATGCGATTATTGCATTATTTGAATCAGGGTTTGATGAAGAATAATCGTAATAGAAAACAATAGATTAGCGTTTCTTAACTAAATAACCCGAAAGAGACTGTGATCATGGTCTCTTTCTTTTTTATACAGAACCGCCTATTATCTCTTATATGAGTTTAACAACACCCCCACCTCACCCGTGGGGGTGTTGTTTTGCATTGGAATAAATTGGAGTGTGGTATGACAAAGCCAACAATTATCATCAACGAACTTGATGCTGAACGTTTAGATTCATTGCTAGAGCAACCGGCCTTTGCAGATAGCCCCATTGCTGAAGCCTTGAATGAAGAATTAGATCGTGCTGACATTGTTACACCAGCTGATATCCCTGCTAACATTGTCACAATGAACAGTAAAGTCCGCTTTATGGACTTAAAAAATAATGAAGAGCGTACTCGTACTTTAGTGTACCCCGCTTCATTAAAAGACAGCACTACTGAACTTTCAGTTATGGCACCAATGGGTGCTGCGTTACTGGGTTTGGCAATTAATGACGAGATCAGTTGGAAGTTGCCTAATGGCCTTGAAACGAAAGTTAAAGTACTAGAAATTCTATACCAACCTGAAGCTGCTGGTGAATTACACCGTTAAGCAGAGCTGAAGGTTCGCGTCTTATTTTTTATCTTCTCAATTTGAAAAGCACACCGATAAACGCGATATCTCAGCCCATCACGGGCTGAGATTAAAGGTAGAGAAGGTATCTAAAATTTACTCGCCCGCAATACTCATTTCTGGTAACAATAAAGAGCCACACTGAATATTACTGCGTTTCTCAATATCGTCCCCCATAGTGGCAATGTTCGCCCACATCTCTTTTAAATTACCTGCAATAGTCACTTCACTGACAGGGTACTGAATTTCACCATTTTCAACCCAAAAACCGCTAGCACCGCGAGAATAGTCACCGGTTACTGTACTGACACCTTGTCCCATCAATTCTGTAACAACAAGGCCTGTTCCCATCTCTTTTAACAGAGCATCAAACGATAAACCTTGTCCTGGGATATACCAGTTATGGATCCCACCTGCATGCCCATTACTTTTTAACCCTAATTTTCTTGCTGAATAGGTTGTTAACAGCCACTCTTGTAATACACCATCTTTAATAATTTCAGCATCTATTGTACGCACACCTTCACTATCAAAAGGTGTTGATGCTAAACCACTCATCATATGAGGGCGCTCTTGAATATTGAGCCATTGAGGGAAAATTTGTTTACCTAAACTATCTAATAGACAAGAAGATCCACGATAAATCATGCTACCGCTGATTGCAGCGACTAAATGGCCAAAAATCCCCGTTGCAACATCAGCGGCAAAAATAACTGGGGCTTTCATCGTAGAGAGTTTACGTGGTGCAAGTCGAGATAACGTACGGCGAGCACACTCTTTTCCTACCCATTCAGGTGATTCTAGACCTTCAAAGCGGCGACTAATGGTGTACGCATAATCACGCTCCATATCCTCACCATCACGAGCAATGACACAACTCGACATAGAATAACGTGAAGATGAATAACTTTTTAATAAACCAAGACTATTACCAAATACACGGGTTCCACTGTGACTATTAAAGCTACCGCCTTCTGTATTAATAATACGACTATCACTGTCTAAAGCAGCTTTTTCTGCTCTTGAGGCTAACTCTATTGCCTTATCCGCAGTCACATCAGTAGGATGGTAAAGATCAAGAAAAGGAGCATCAAATGCTAATAACTCTTTATCAGCAGGGCCTGCACAAGGATCAACAGAGGTATAACGCGCAATATCTACCGCAGCTTGTACTGCGCGTTTAATCGCATCAGCACTCAAGTCTGTTGAAGATGCGCTACCTTTACGTTGTTGTTGATAAACCGTAATGCCTAGCGCACCATCACTGTTAAATTCAACATTTTCAACTTCACCATAGCGGGTACTAACACTAATACCCGTTGATTTATTAATAGCGACTTCAGCCCCATCACACTGTTTTGCTGCCAGCTCTAATGCAAGCGAGACGGCGTCTTCAAGCTGTTTTACCTGATCTGAATTATTCATTGAGAACCATTTTTCCTAAGGAGAACATCACTTTTTACTTATTTTTAGCAAAGTAAATCAATTGACAGGTGGTCAACAAGCGATTTTCCCAGTTACAATAGAAGATATATGAATGTTATCACCCGTCGGGCTTTTGGTCATTCACCAAATCACACTCCCGGCTTACTCTGCAACAGGAATTTTTATTATGGCAAAGCAGCCTGAAGAGTGGCATTACCTCAACCCTGAATTTGACGATACCTCGTCAGAAGAGGAAGAAGAGGAAGAAATTATCTGGGTCAGCAAAAGCGAAATTAAACGTGATGCTGAAGCACTCAAAAAATTGGGTACTGAATTAGTTGAATTAAGTGCGCAAGAATTAGAGCGTATACCATTAGATGAGAAATTATTAGCCTCTATTCAATTAGCACAAAAAGTACAGCGTGAAGCACGTCGCCGCCAAATTCAATATATTGGAAAATTATTACGTAATGTGGACGAAGAGCCGATACGCCAAGCACTTGATAAACTAAAAAACCGCCACAACCAACAGATCTTAGTGCTACATAAACTTGAAGATCTGCGAATTCGTCTTGTCGAAGGGGGTAATGAAGTCATTGAAGAAGTGGTCGCTCTTTACCCAATGGCTGATCGCCAGCAATTACGTACACTTATCCGTAATGCTAAAAAAGAAAAAGAAACGAATAAACCACCAAAATCATTCCGCTTATTGTTTCAATACCTCAAAGATTTATCAGAATCAGCATAATACCTGATCCCCCTGAAAACGCAGTGTAAAACGACACCACCACTGCGATTTTCAGGTGCCTGTTTCTATATTTTGCTATTTTTGATTGTTATGCTCACAACTAAAGCTCAATAATGCTTTACCTAGCTCGTTTTGAGCTTCTTGCATTAACGCCACTAAAGGTTGAAAATCGCTAGAATGGTAAGGTAAATGCTTGAAAATAATTTTTACTGGTAATTCAATGTCCCCCACTAACGCATCCCATAATGCATCTAAGTTATTGCCAAAATGCTCATCTAACTGAAATTGCAGTGCAAAATCCCGATAAAAAGCGTCTCTATCTGCCAGCATCTTAAAATCAAAAATAACCTGTTTCATTAAGGAGCCACCTTTGTCATTGTACGGTAATGATCGGTGGTGATATAAATCAGCCCATCATTCGAATAGAGTAATCTGTCACTACCTCGATGACCACATTGATAATTTACATCAGCTTCATACCACAGGCGTCCTGCTTCTTCAGGTAGCTGTTTTTCACGGTTCATAAAGCGATCGCCACCGATCGCCTTTCCTGGTAATACATCACATAAATTACCCGCTTTTGCATTCCAACCTTTTTCTCTGGCTTCTTTTTTAGTGAGATAAAAATCAGGTAGTTGCTGATGACGTTGTAAATAGTTAGCCACTGCGTTAGCTTGCGTTTTTTCATCAATAGACAGTGGGATTTGTGCCGGCTTATCGGTGCTATTATGAGGTAATGATGAAATAGAGGTAGAAGATGAAGATACTGATGTTTTATTTTCAGGCAGTAACCCCTTATAAAGAACACCAAATAAAACCGCAATAACAATAATAACTGGTAATAAACGCTTGCCCATAAATTTGCACCTTCATTGTCGCTAGAATAAAAAAACTCCATCAAGAGATGGAGTTTAATAAATACGTATAGATAACGATAGCAATAATTAAGCCGTACCACCTACAGTAATTTTATCAAGCTTTAAGGTTGGCTGCCCTACACCAACAGGCAAGCTTTGCCCCTCTTTACCACAAACACCGACGCCTTTATCTAATGCGAGATCGTTACCCACCATTGAGACTTGCTGCATGGCTTCAATACCTGAGCCAATCAGCGTGGCCCCTTTAATTGGTTTTGTTATTTTGCCATTCTCGATTAAATAAGCTTCTGAGGTTGAGAAAACAAATTTACCTGATGTGATATCCACCTGACCGCCACCAAAGTTAGGTGCATAAATACCGCGATCAACACTTGCAATAATTTCTTCTGGTGACGATTTACCCGCTAGCATGTAAGTATTGGTCATACGAGGCATAGGAAGATGTGCATAAGACTCACGACGACCATTTCCCGTCGGTGCAACGCCCATTAAACGAGCGTTCATCTTGTCTTGCATATAACCTTTTAAGATACCGTTTTCGATTAAGACATTGTATTGACCTGGAACACCTTCATCGTCAATGGCAATAGAGCCACGACGCCCTTCAATTGTGCCATCATCAACAATAGTACAAAGCTCAGAAGTGACCTTTTCACCAAGACGTCCTGAAAATACAGAGGTTTCACGACGGTTAAAATCACCTTCTAAACCATGCCCCACAGCCTCATGCAATAATACCCCCGGCCATCCCGCGCCTAATACCACAGGCATTGTTCCCGCAGGTGCGGCTATTGCAGATAAGTTCACTAATGCCATACGCACAGCTTCACGCGCATAAGTTACGGCATGGCTTTCACCACCAACGTTCGTTAAGAAGTAGTCATAACCAAAACGACCGCCACCACCACTGGCACCGCGTTCACGTTTGCCGTCTTCTTCCACCAGCACGCTAACAGAAAGGCGAACTAAAGGGCGTACATCGGCCGCTAACGTGCCATCGGTTGCGGCCACAAGCACATGTTCATAAACACCCGTTAATGAGGCATTAACCTGTTTAACACGCTTATCTTCAGCACGTGCGACTTTATCTACTTCATGTAATAGTGCAATTTTCTCTTCACGAGAAAGGCTTTGTAACGGATCATTTAAGCTGTACAGCGGAGAATGTTGAATAGCACCTAAAGTATGGATACGACCATTCCCCTTAGCCTGAACAATGCTTCGCGCAGCATGCGCACTTTGATTAAGTGCATTAAGCGTTAATTGGTCAGCATAAGCAAAACCGGTTTTTTCGCCATAAATTGCTCTGACACCAACCCCTTGGTCAATATTATAAGAGCCATCTTTAATAATCTGATCATCAAGTACCCAAGCTTCGTGGTAACTTGATTGAAAATAAAGATCACCATAATCAATTTGACGCTGTGCAAGCTGCTCTAGTGTTGATGCTAAATCATCTAAACTAAGTTTGTTTGCTTCCAACAGACTTTCGCTGACAACAGCTAAACTCATAATTCTTCTTTATCCTTAATTTTTTTGATTAAGTGGGTCAGTTTCGGGCGAAAGCGGTTATGTTTCACGACCCGTATCTGTTCACGCATACCATGTAAACTCTCGACACCAATATTGAGTGTTAGCGCACTAACGGCATCAGGGTTCTTTTTCAAGACCTTTCCCCAACCATCAATAGCTATGGTATGACCCCAAGTCCGGCGCGTATCATGTGTACCCACTTGTGCAGGCGCTAAAATAATACACTGATTCTCAATCGCACGAGCACGTAACAACGGCTCCCAGTGTGCTTTTCCCGTTAAACGAGTAAAAGCTGCTGGTACAGAGATAATCTCGGCACCTTTCTCTCTTAATGCTTGGAAAATACCAGGGAAACGGAGGTCATAACAGATAGTTAAGCCTAGCTTTCCGACAGGAGTATCAACCACGGTTAGGCGTTCACCACGTTGATAAATAGAAGATTCATTATATTCCCCTTGCTCATCGTCAATACTCACATCAAACATATGAATTTTGTCATAACGAGCACGGATAACACCTTCATCATCAAAGACCAAACTACTGCTGGTAATTTGATCAGGAGAGTCACGACTAACCAAAGGCATAGAGCCCACTAAGATCCACACTTTGTAACGCTGGGCCATTTTAGCAATGGCATTTTGTAACGGCCCATCGCCCTGAATTTCAGCGTGTTTATGGTAATCTTTAGCGTTCGAAAAAAGTAACGCATTTTCAGGTGTTAATACCAGCTTCACTGAATCGGGTAATTGCTTAATCTGTTGCTCGATTTGCGCCAGATTATTTTTTGTGTTTTTTCCGCTACAAAGTTGCAAAAGT
This sequence comes from Proteus sp. G2300, assembly GCF_009915965.1. Lineage (NCBI taxonomy): Bacteria > Pseudomonadati > Pseudomonadota > Gammaproteobacteria > Enterobacterales > Morganellaceae > Proteus > Proteus sp. G2300. Next base: position 39,290 of record NZ_JAABNK010000005.1, on the reverse strand, counting down.
GCGACATTAACTTTTTTCATAACGCCTGATTCTCCTTAAGCTGACGCAGTACTTCGTCAATTTTGGGTTGTTCCATAGTGCCGGTCACATGATAACGGATAACTGAAATCTTACTCCAAAGTGGCCCCAGCACCTTTGATGCCGCAAATACTGCGGCGCCTGCAATTGGGTTTATTGCGAAAGCTGTGGCAACACCAACTGTAGCTGAAATTTCTGGGGTGACGACAACTTGTAGATCCATTTTACGTTCGAGTAAATCCACTTTCCCACTTATCGCAATATCAGCAATAACACCATCAACACGAACACTCTCTGCATTCATAATACCTTGATTAATCGTAATTTCACTTTTAATCGAATCATATTCAAAATGCTCACTGAAAGTATCTCTAAAATCAAACTGCAATTTACGTAAAAGCGCATCAAAACTCACTAGTCGCAGTAATTTACCCGCTTGTCCTACATCCACTTTCTCTATGCGCCCTTTGCCTAAAACCGATTTGATATCACCATTTAATCTCACGATATTAAAATTCCATGGTGTATCATGCCACTGTAATGAAAAATCGGCGGAAAGAGGAGATTGCAAAATAGGAACGATATACCCCAAATAAGCTGCCATTTCATCAATTTCATCAGCTTTAAGCTTACCTGTTAATTTTGTGGTGTTATTTCCGTCCAGATCTTCAGACCACTCGCCATTAACATTAAGTTCACCACTGCTATTTTCTAATTTACCGTCAGTTAAAAATAAAGCGCCCTTGTTTTGTTTTAACGAGCCTTTAATTTTCCCTAGGAGTAAGCCATTGATCCAACACTCTCGGCACTCAAAATCAATAGAAGGGATATTTTTCACTGAAAACTTCAATCCATTAGGATCAGGAATATTGGCCATTTTTAACGGTTTTTCTTCTTGAGAAGAGGAAGCACCATTAAAATAGAGATAATTAATATTAACTAGCCAAGGTGCCGAGGTTTCAGGAATAAACACATCGCCTCGTAATTCACTTCCTGAGAATGCCAATTTTACGCCATCATTAACTCGCATAATTTCAGTTTGTGGGTTATTCCATTTTTGCCCTGCAAAATTTAAATCAGGTAAGCTGATATGTACATTATCAGGGAAACTCACTGCATTTTCAGAAGGTGTTAATGATGAAAATGCGATTAATGTCGGTAACCATTTATCACCATCGAGTCCTTTAAGAGCAATGGTTAAACGCTGTTGTGGGCTTAACTCAGGTAATTTGAGGGTAGAAGAAACAAGGTTACCTTGTAATAAACGAAGTTGTTTACCTAACCCCCATTGGCTATTGAGTTTCCACTGTTTTTCAGCGTTAGCATTCACAGTTAAAGTTTCACTATTACCGCTTGCTGAAATCACAATAGGCGGTGAGTTTTTTAGATCCTGAGTTTCAGGTACTGTTAATTTACTTTTTAATGAATTAATATTCCCCGTTAAGTCGACTTGATAATCGACATCCCCTTGTTCGGGGATTTTAACATTAACGTTACCATTCCAAGGAAATACTCCACTCAATTTCTGCTGAATATCGCTAGGTAACCCCTGAATTTTTTGAATATCCCACTGACCTTTTAAGCCGACATCCACTTGATAATTATCCGCAGTATTGTGGCTTTTAAATGAAAATACGAGTGGCTGACCAAACCAATTGGCCGTTAATATATCACTTTCAAGTTTGTCATTATGGTAACGGAATTGCCCGCTAACCCCCTTTAATGTGGTATCCATAAAATTTAAAGTGACATCATTATTTTTTAAATTAATCTCACCTGACGCAACGACATCATCACCATCAAAAGGAATATCGAGCTTCAATGTGCCATTAATTTTTCCGGCAACGTTAAGCTCTTCAAGCGTATGCCCAATACTCGCCATTTGAGAATCTAAGAAATACGCTTTCAGTTCATCACCTGTTGCTTGAATATCTGCGTTAATTAAGATTTTTTCCTGTTGATAACGTTCAATCACCGCACTTAAATTTGTAGCGACCGCGTTCCCTACTTTGGCTTTTGACGATGACATCCATAAACCATCATTTTTAAAATCTAAATTAATATCGAGATCAAATAATGCTGGCCATTCACTATCAAATTTGAACGTAGCCTGTTTCACTGGCGCATAAACTTGAAACCAACCTTTATGATTATCAAAAGGAAAATCGGCTGGATCACCATGAAAAATAAATGTTCCATTATCGATATTACCCGCAATAATCGCATCTGAAAGATACTGAGTCAGTTCTTTACCTACATACTTCTCAGGCAGATAACGCCATGTATCGCCGGCATTTGTGACTCTTACACCAGACAATATGGAAAGTTGCTGATCTTCACCTTGTTTCTCATAACGAAAATCACCCGCTACCCATGCAGATGTTGCTTGAATATCGACCCCTTTACTCCAAAGAGATAAGCTGTCTCCAGAATGTTGCCAATAAACCGTGCCTTTCCCTTTTTCTATATTCAGTGGGGCTTTAAATAAATCACCGGTATCTATTTGACTGTCCGCTAAGGCAAAGCTAAGTTCGCCATTTTGCACACTTCCTTTTAATTGCCCACTGAAATGTTGTACTGATGGGATCTCTTGCCAACGTTTCCAGCCGACATTTTCCCAGGAGAGTTTAATCAAACTTTTCTCAAAGTTTTCAGGAGTAAGATCTAAGGCAAAATCATTAACCATGCCTGAAAATTGTCGATACTGCCATTGACGCACAAAATCTGGTGTTAAAAATGAGAATAACGGTAATACGGCATACAGCCTATCTAACTCAATATTTTTGGCACGAATACGCCATGCTTCATCATGCTGTTTTTCTTTAGGTTGATAAAGCACAGCTAAATAGCCATCAGGCCATTCCTCACCATCCATTGTGATTTTTCGGGTATAAGGGATATCAGCAAGCCAACCATTCTCTTGCCTTCTCATACGTAATATTAAATCTTCAACATTTAATATGTGCGAAGTTCCATCGCTACTCCAATCCATCTCACCTTGATGAATTTGTAATTGGCTTCCCGTAATCCGTCCGTGGGTAATATCAATCCAGTTAGATAAGCTGGCTTTCGCTTCACCTAATCCACTATTCTTTTTTACCCACTGGCTAAGCCAGGGTGAGATATCAATTTCATCTGCGGTAAGAAATACCTTGCCGTTATCAATTAAGCCTTTATTTGTGGTATACAGGTCAAGACGTACCTTTAAACCGCCATAGTGATTTATTGGTGTATCAAGCGTGATCTCACCTTGAGCACGGTGACGATTTTTTTTGTTTAACCACATCAATTCAGGTACATGCAGTGTACTGGTATCCCCCGATGGCGTTAAAAAAACAAAACGGCTTTCAACCAGTTTAAAACGGTCAAACTGTTCAAGGAAAAGTGAAGAGATATCATCAGGTTCAGTTAACGTAATATCACCACTTTGCCCTGTAAAAATGGGACGTTGATAATCAACATATAACCGTTTAAAGGTGAGTTCACGAAAATGAGGACGAAGAGTGAATAATGAACGCCATACATCAAAAGAAAAAGTCACTTTTTCTACCGTAACGTTCACATCTTTGTTAGTAATATTCAGCCCATCGACTTGAATATCTGGGCCAAAATTCTGCCACGTCCCTCTGATTTTCGTCATTGAGACAGGGCTATTGAGTTGCTTTGTTAAATACGTTTCTATTTCAGGGCGATAATTATCTAAACGAGGCAGAAAATAGCGAAACCCGCTTAACACCAAGGCAAAAACGATGAGGCAAAAAACTGTTATAACTAACAGGTAGTTAGGCAGCCGCTTCATTCTTGTCTCCTTTCTGCCATCATATTCATTAGGAAGGCGAATCCATTACATCATCACCACATCAAATTGCTCCTGACTATAAAGTAGCTCAGTTTGCACTTTTACTTGTTTACCCACGAAAATTTCAACCTCAGCTAATGCATGAGATTCATCACCTTTTAAGGCTTCAGCAACTGCTGTAGAGGCATAAACTAGGAATCTATCCGCATCAATTGTTTTATGTACACGCACTATTTCACGCAAAATTTCATAGCAGACTGTTTCGACTGATTTTACCGTACCTCGTCCTTGACAAGTTGGGCAATCATCACAAAGCACATGTTCAAGGCTTTCTCGTGTTCTTTTACGTGTCATTTCCACTAAGCCGAGTTGAGAAAAACCGTTAATTGTTGTTTTCACCCTATCTTTACTTAGTGCTTGTTCAAGCGATGCCAACACCCTGCGTTTATGTTCATCATTATTCATATCAATAAAGTCAATAATAATGATGCCACCTAAATTACGTAACCGTAATTGTCGAGCAATAGCTTGGCTTGCTTCAATATTAGTATTAAAAATGGTTTCTTCTAAATTTCGATGACCAACAAATGCTCCCGTATTGATATCAATAGTGGTCATTGCCTCAGTTTGATCAATAATCAGATAACCGCCTGACTTCAATTCCACTTTACGCTCTAAAGCTCGTTGAATTTCATTTTCAACACCATAGAGATCAAAAATAGGTTGGTTCCCTTGATGCAATTCAAGCTTAGCAGTTAACTCAGGAATATATTCACCAATAAATTCCTGTAGTTGATGATACGTTAATTTAGAATCAACACGTATGCTATCTAATTCAGAACCAGCAAAGTCACGTAAAATACGTTGTGCTAAAGCCAACTCACCATAAATTTGAATGCGGGTTTTATTTCTTTTCTTGCGCTCAATAATTTTATTCCATAAGCGTTTAAGAAAAGCGGCATCTTGTTTAATTTCGTGCTCACCTACTCCTTCAGCGGCAGTACGAATAATAAAACCACCATTTTCATCGCAATATTCTTCAACCAATTGTTTTAAGCGTTCACGTTCTTCTTCACTATCAATTCGTTGAGAAACTCCCACATGAGAGGCTCCAGGCATAAAAACTAAGTAACGAGAAGGTAACGTAATATCGGTGGTCAGTCGGGCACCTTTGGTTCCGAGAGGATCCTTAACCACTTGTACAATTAAATCTTGGCCTTGATGGACTAATTGCGCAATATCACGAACATTAAATTTCTTCTGCTCTTCACCTGCAATACATTCAGTGTGAGGCATAATATCAGAAGCATGTAGAAAAGCGGCTTTATCTAGCCCGATGTCAATAAATGCAGCTTGCATCCCGGGTAATACGCGACTTACCCGACCTTTGTAGATGTTTCCGACGATACCTCGTTTCGCTTCTCTTTCGACATGAATTTCTTGAAGTATGCCTCCGCGAATATAAGCAACACGAGTTTCAGATGGCGTCACATTCACTAATAACTCTGCTGTCATGAAATATCCTTCTCATTAGCTAGAGACGAAAATTGAGCTATCAATGCTTCGGTTTCAACAAGTGGCAATCCGACAACAGCATGATAACTCCCCTCAATCCGTTGAACGAAACGGCCTCCTTTTCCTTGAATACCGTAAGCACCAGCTTTATCCATTGGCTCTCCTGACTCAATATACGCGCTAATCTCACCCTCTGTCATCTTTCTAAAAGTGACGTGCGTGACAACTAATTGACTCAATGTATGTGTGCTATCAGAGACCGCAATTGCCGTCATCACTTGATGAGTTGCACCTGAAAGCGAGCGTAAGATTTGTGCTGCATGGGCTTTATCACGCGGTTTTTCAAGAATATGACCATCATAAACCACAATGGTATCAGAGCCTAAAACAGGATAATCATAGGGTGCTTGTCGCACACCTTCTTGTGATTTTTCTTTCGCCAAACGAAGGACATAATCTTCTGGTGTTTCACCTTGTTGCCAAATTTCATCAATAGCCGGTGTGATAATACTAAATTCAACATCTAATAACGCGAGAAGTTCACGTCTTCTTGGTGAGCTGGATGCAAGATAAAGCGTGGTCACAGATAATATCCTCATGACGGTAACGCAAAAAGCCGCCATGAGCCAATTAACTTAGTGAACTGAAAACTGGTGACGGACTTTGCGAAGTAAAAAATAAAGCCATGGCCAAAGAATACCACTGACTGGGCTATTCCAGAATACTTGAGGGTGAAAAGTCACGGGTGAAAGTAAAAATTCTGCCCAAAATACAGCGAGATCGACAACGACAACACTTAACATCACCACCAGTGCTTGTTGCCACAAAGCTAAATTACAAAAAAGCTGATATTTGAAAGCAATCACATAACTCACTAACGTATAGGCCAACGCATTAACACCCAAGGTCGTTCCTTGGACTAGGTCCATAATCATACCTAATACAAATGCAGTTCCGACACTGACACGATGAGGAATAGCCGTTATCCAATAAATTAGAAACAACATTGGCCAAATAGGTCGATACACTTCTAATTGTTCTGGCCATGGCATAATTTGTAAAACTAATGCGATAAGAAAAGAGAGCCAAACAATCCAACGTCCACGACTTTGATAAGGATTCATCGAGGTTACCTACTTCTTGTTGTACTAGGTGTAGCAGGTGTTGAGACCGGCGGTGGATTCTTGTTACTTGCCTCTGGCGTATTCTCTAATGGCTCTTGAGACATAGAACGAGGGAGCGGAGGCCCCGCTTGTTCATAATTAGGAAGAACTTGTGGCATCAGTTGCATTAAACGCTCATTCGCCGCGTGATACACCTCTGAAGGCAACGGAGGTTCTCCAGTTTTATCTGATGCATTCCATAATAAAAGTAAATAACGTAAACGTTGTAATTCAGCAGAAGGACGAACATTAATCACAGAGTAAGCGCGTTGATTATCAACCTTAACAGAAGCAACAACACCAACTGGATATCCTTCAGGAAAACGTCCACCAAGTCCCGATGTTACTAAAACATCACCTACACGAATATCAATATTAGCAGGTAAAGCTTCTAGCAATAAATCATCAGCACACCCCGCACCAGAAGCAATCACACGAATATCATTGCGTAAAACTTGTACTGGTAATGCATGAGAAGTATCACAAATTAATAGTACTCGACTCGTGAGCTCACTTACGGCAATGACTTGACCTACCACGCCTTTATCACTAATAACAGGTTGTCCTTCATAGACGCCATCATTGGTTCCTTTATCAATAACCACTTGATCTCGATAAGGCGTACTATTACCAGATAAAACTTGTGTAACTGTCATTTGTTCATTTTGACGAAGAGGTGAACCAAGTAATTCTCGTAAACGGGCATTCTCTTGCTTAAATTGCTCTAATAATTGGCTTTCGCCACTGCGAACTAACAACTCTTTTCTCAAAGCCTGATTTTCAAATTGTAAACGCTCACGTGTTGCAAACGTTTCAGAAATTTGATCAAGAAAACGACGTGGACCATTTGCAAGAAAATAGAAGGGACTAACAGCAGTATCAAGATACTGGCGGACTTTAGAAAATGCACCAATACGGTTATCAGCAATCAATAAAGAGATAGCAATAACCACGGCGATTATTAATCTTAGTTGCAGGGAAGGGCCCCGACTAAAAATTGGCTTCATAAACTCTAAGATCACTCACACGGAGAAGTAAAAGAACAGGTGTTAATATTCTCACCAAGGGGGAATCCATTCTCCCTTGTTAGAATTAATCTCAATCTTCGCTAAACAGATCGCCACCGTGCATATCGATCATTTCTAATGCTTTACCACCGCCACGCGCAACACAAGTCAATGGATCTTCAGCAACAATTACAGGAATACCAGTTTCTTCCATTAACAAACGGTCAAGGTTACGTAATAACGCACCGCCTCCCGTTAATACCATGCCTCGCTCTGAAATATCAGACGCCAATTCTGGCGGACATTGCTCTAATGCAACCATAACCGCGCTGACGATACCCGTTAATGGCTCCTGTAATGCCTCAAGGATTTCATTAGAGTTTAATGTAAAGCTACGAGGTACACCTTCTGCAAGGTTACGACCACGAACTTCAATTTCATTAACTTCATCGGAAGGATAAGCAGAACCAATATCGTGCTTAATACGCTCAGCAGTTGCTTCACCAATCAGTGAACCATAGTTACGACGCACATAGTTAATGATGGCTTCATCAAAACGGTCCCCTCCGATACGGACAGAAGAGGAGTAAACCACACCATTCAATGAAATAACTGCAACTTCTGTTGTACCACCACCGATATCAACCACCATTGAGCCTGTTGCTTCAGAAACAGGTAAACCTGCACCAATTGCCGCAGACATAGGCTCTTCAATTAAAAATACTTCGCGAGCACCCGCGCTTAATGCAGATTCACGAATAGCTCTACGTTCTACTTGAGTTGCCCCAACAGGAACACAAACCAATACACGAGGACTTGGACGCATAAAGCTATTGTTATGAACCTGTTTTATGAAGTGCTGAAGCATTTTTTCGGTTACATAAAAATCAGCAATCACACCGTCCTTCATTGGACGGATAGCAGCGATATTCCCAGGTGTACGCCCTAACATCTGTTTGGCTTCATGCCCTACAGCAGCAACACTTTTTGATGTGCCAGCGCGATCTTGACGAATAGCGACAACGGAGGGTTCATCGAGAACAATACCCTGCCCTTTGACATAAATAAGGGTATTGGCGGTACCCAAGTCAATAGACAAATCGTTGGAAAACATGCCACGAAATTTTTTAAACATACGAAAGGATAATCCTGCAAGCCGGGACGGAAAAATCCGTCTACTCTATCAACCACAATAAGCAGCGACAAGGCGCGATTCACTACTTAGATTAAAGTGGACACGTAAATAATCATAAAGGCACAATATTCTACGTTACTTTTCCCAATTGGAGCAGAAAAAAACTGCATAAAAATGGGCTAATTAGAACGATTAACGCATAATTTCAATCCTACGCTATTCATATTTAACTTATGTAACAATACAAACAACGCTTATATCAATAAAGAAAAATCTCACTTCGTTGCCAAACTGTGACTCAAAAGCATCACTGCAAGTTCAAATAAAATTTATTCATTTAAATAAGCACTCTGTCTCTATTGATATTAAATAGTGTTTCACCGACAAAACTTGACGGAGAAAATAATCAAAGTACCCACCTCGAATACTTCAAAAACAATGCATTATCTTTATTTCGAGTCACAAAGGGAAATGCTTATTTTATCCCATCATCAAACATTAACGGTATTATCTAATAACCAAGATATAAAACTCAGAATAATCTCTGTACCAATAAACGTAGAATCCCCGTTTATACACTAAAAAAGGATTATTTGTCTCATTATTACAATAGATATTGTGCGCAATCACGACGAGATCTAAAAAATCACTTATCATGAAACAAATAGAAATCGATAAGGGGTCAAGATGAAAGCATTAATAGTTGAACAGCAAGACGATAAACTCAATGCCAATGTGCAAGATATCGATGAAAAAAAACTGCCTATTCATGAAGTTATTGTCGATATCCATTACTCTACACTCAATTATAAAGATGGATTAGCGATCACTGGAAAAGGAAAAATATTGCGCCAACTCCCAATGGTTCCAGGTATCGATTTTTCAGGTGTCGTTCATCATAGTGAAGATCCTCGTTTTCATATTGGCCAACATGTTTTATTAACCGGCTGGGGAGTAGGTGAAAATCACTGGGGAGGCCTTGCTCAAAAAGCAGGTGTAAAAGGTGATTGGCTCACCGCTGTACCTGAAGGGCTTTCTTTAAAAAATGCCATGATAATTGGGACTGCGGGTTTTACCGCGATGCTTTGTGTAATGGCACTAGAGCAAGGCGGTGTCACTCCTGAAAGTGGTGATATTTTAGTCACTGGAGCCAGCGGTGGTGTCGGAAGTACCGCCATTAGTTTACTAACAGCATTAGGTTATCAAGTTACCGCACTAAGTGGCAGAGCAAGTAATCATGACTATTTACGCAAACTTGGTGCCAAAAATATTATCACTCGTGAAGAATTTGAACCCGCGGGAAGAGCTTTAGATAAGCAACGCTGGGCAGGTGCAATTGATACCGTAGGTGGGCAAATTCTTGCCAATATTCTGTCACAAACAAACTATAACGGAACAGTAGCGGCTTGTGGGTTAGCGGGAGGTTTCTCTTTACCAACAACCGTGATGCCTTTTATTTTACGTAATGTTCGCTTGCAGGGTGTCGATTCTGTTTATTTCCCTGCAGAAAAACGTGCCCAAGTTTGGCAACGTTTACTGAAATTACTGCCAGAAACGTTCTATCAACAGGCGATGACAGAAATCGCACTTGATGAAGTTCCACGTTATGCCCAAATGATTATGGATAATCAAGTCACAGGAAGAACCTTAGTAAAGCTCTAATTTAGAGATTTTATCTGCTTATTTCTGGCATTAATTCACCTCATTTAATGCCAGAATAAACTTCTTTTCGTGTGAAATGGATGTTAATTTGTGACGCAGATCACATTTGCAACATATATTGAGGATCTATCTCAAAGAAGCACAGATTTCCAGTGACATCAATAAATAACGTGATGTTATGATTATTTTTTAATCGCTTGTTTATTTCACTTTCAGACGTTTACAATCCCGTAAAAACTTTTAACTTTTCATCAAAATAAACCCTTCCTTCCCTGATTAGACCAGTATTTTGCTGTTATCTTCTGTGAAATGTCTATAATGTCGGACTTTGTGATATGTATCGTAACATTGGATACAATAAAAGATGACAAAACGAAAAGCACAGGTTATTTTGTCATTTCGTTGACGAATTGACGGAGATAGAAGCATAATGTCGGAAAATTTTCATATTTTGCTCCTGAATGGTCCGAATTTAAACCTGCTTGGAACAAGAGAGCCGGAAACCTACGGACACTTAACTCTGGATGATATCGTTCAAAGTTTGTCAGCAGATGCTCAGGCATTAAATGTGAAACTCAGCCATTTTCAGTCGAATGCTGAATTTGAGCTGATAAATAAAATTCATGCAGCTCGGGGAAATGTCGATTACATATTAATCAACCCAGCCGCTTTCACGCATACCAGTGTTGCGCTGCGTGATGCATTATTAGGGGTGAATATTCCATTTATTGAAATTCACCTATCCAATGTCTACAGTCGAGAGCCTTTCCGCCACCATTCATATCTCTCTGATATCGCAACAGGCGTAATCTGTGGATTAGGTGCAGAAGGTTATCGGTTTGCTTTACAGGCAGCGGTCAGCCGCTTGTCTTAATAAAAAACATCAAAAAGAGTACGGAATCAACTCATGGATATTCGTAAAATTAAAAAACTGATCGAGCTAGTCGAAGAGTCTGGCATTTCTGAACTGGAAATTTCTGAAGGTGAAGAGTCAGTACGTATTAGTCGTAACTCTGGCCTACAAGGTCAAATGGCTCCTCAGCAATATTTTGCGGCACCAGCGGCACCTCAACCTGCATTAGCAAATGCAGTTGCGCCTGTAGCGCCAGAAACACCAGCAGCTACACCAACGCAAGAAATTAGCGGTCACGTTGTTCATTCACCAATGGTCGGAACGTTCTATCGCTCACCAAGCCCTGAAGCTAAGAAATTTGTTGAAGTCGGTCAGCAAGTCAATGTCGGCGATACTCTGTGCATCGTTGAAGCAATGAAAATGATGAACCAGATTGAATCTGACAAAGCGGGTGTTGTTAAATCTATCCTTTGCCAAGATGGCGACAACGTTGAGTTTGACGCTCCACTCTTTGTTATCGAATAACGAGGCAGGTCCATGCTAGAAAAAATCCTCATTGCCAACCGTGGTGAGATAGCACTGCGTATCCTAAGAGCATGTAAAGAGCTTGGGATCAAAGCAGTTGCAGTTCACTCCACGGCAGACCGTGATTTAAAACACGTTCTGCTGGCAGACGAGACTATCTGTATTGGTCCCGCTGCTTCAGCAAAAAGTTACCTAAATATCCCTGCAATCATTGCAGCAGCAGAGATCAGTGGCGCACAAGCTATCCATCCAGGATACGGCTTCCTATCTGAAAATGCTGATTTTGCAGAGCAAGTTGAACGCTCTGGCTTTATTTTTATCGGTCCAAAAGCTGAAACCATCCGCCTTATGGGTGACAAAGTTTCGGCTATCGAAGCGATGAAAAAAGCAGGTGTTCCTTGTGTACCAGGATCAGATGGTCCTTTAGGTAACGACTCGGCAAAAAATATCGAAATTGCTAAACGTATTGGCTACCCAGTTATCATCAAAGCCTCTGGTGGCGGTGGTGGACGTGGTATGCGGGTTGTTCGTTCTGAAAAAGATCTGGAACAATCCATTACAATGACGCGTGCGGAAGCAAAAGCCGCATTTAGCAACGACATGGTATACATGGAAAAATACCTTGAAAACCCACGCCATATCGAAATTCAAGTCATGGCTGATGGTCAAGGTAATGCTATCTATTTGGCTGAACGTGATTGTTCAATGCAACGCCGTCACCAAAAAGTGGTTGAAGAAGCACCAGCACCAGGTATCACTCCTGAAATTCGTAAAAATATTGGTGAACGCTGTGCGAACGCCTGTATTGAAATCGGCTATCGCGGTGCGGGTACCTTCGAATTCCTGTATGAAAATGGTGAATTCTACTTTATTGAGATGAACACCCGTATTCAGGTAGAACATCCAGTAACTGAGATGATCACTGGCATCGACTTAATTAAAGAACAGTTACGTATTGCATCTGGCTTACCTTTATCAGTAACACAAGAGCAAGTTAACGTTCATGGTCATGCTGTAGAATGCCGTATCAACGCAGAAGATCCAAAAACATTCATGCCGAGCCCTGGAACGATCACTCGCTTCCACTCACCGGGTGGATTTGGCGTACGTTGGGAATCGCATATTTACGCAGGTTATACTGTTCCGCCTCACTATGATTCAATGATTGGTAAATTGATCACTTACGGTGAAACACGCGAAATCGCGATCTCTCGGATGAAAAATGCCCTGGCAGAACTTATCATTGACGGTATCAAAACCAATATTGAACTGCACCAGTTCATTATGAATGATGAGCAATTCCAAAAAGGTGGTACAAATATTCACTACCTTGAAAAGCGTTTAGGTTTAACTGAGAAGTAATCCTCCTCACTTAACCAGAAAAGGCATAGTTTAATCACTATGCCTTTTTTATTGCTGATCTTCTGATGAGTATTTAATCGGAAACCCTTTAGAGAGTTTTATTTCTCTCATAACACTCAACAGAGACAAGGTTATAATTCCTTTAAAAACAATAAGATAATTATTTTTAGAATTCATCAGTGACCTTATGACTAATTTTTCACTGAATCAATACTCACTTTCCCGTACAATCCATCCATTCATTTTTAACCCTATTAAAATTGGGAGAACAGATGGACAAACGTTTTGTTCAGGCCCACAAAGAAGCCCTTTTAGCCCTTATTTTAACTTTTATCTATTTGTTGGGTTGGTTGGTTACCGCCTATTTACCGGATAACACACTTGGCATTACAGGTTTACCTATTTGGTTTGAGCTTTCATGTTTATTTTTGCCTGTTTTGTTTTTTTTGCTGTGCTATTTGATGGTGCGTTACTTCTTCAAAGATATGCCATTAGGAGATAAGCATGACGATGCAAATTGAGGTTATTGTGCCATTGGTTGGCTACCTTTTGCTGGTTTTTCTCCTCTCAGCATACGCCTATCGTAAACGCGAAAAAGGCGAGTTTCTCAATGAATATTTTTTAGGTAATCGGTCAATGGGAGGCTTTGTGTTAGCCATGACCATTACCGCCACTTACGTCAGTGCGAGTTCTTTTATTGGTGGGCCTGGCGCTGCTTATAAATACGGTATCGGTTGGGTATTACTCTCAATGATCCAGCTACCTGCAATTTGGCTTTCTCTAGGGGTCTTGGGGAAAAAGTTTGCCATTTTAGCCCGCCGTTATAATGCCGTAACCTTAAATGACATGCTATATGCACGTTACAAAAGTCGTTTTCTTGTTTGGTTTGCCAGCTTAAGTCTATTAGTTGCCTTTGTTGGTGCCATGACAGTACAGTTTATCGGAGGCGCACGTTTATTAGAAACCGCAGCTGGTATCCCTTATGAGTTTGGTTTGCTTATTTTTGGGATCTCCATTGCACTGTATACCGCAATCGGTGGATTTAGAGCCAGCGTATTAAACGATGCTTTACAAGGCCTTGTGATGCTACTTGGCACCTTTATCCTGTTGGTTGCCATTATCTATAAAGCAGGTGGCTTGGATGTTGCGATACAAAAACTCAATGCCATCGATCCTGCATTAACCTCACCTCAAGGTGCAGATGGCATTCTAACGGGGCCTTTTATGGCTTCATTCTGGGTGCTGGTCTGTTTTGGTGTAATAGGCTTGCCGCATACTGCGGTACGTTGCATCTCTTATAAAGACAGTAAAGCCATGCACAAAGGGATCATCATTGGCACTATCGTGATGTCTCTCTTAATGTTTGGTATGCACTTTGCGGGTGCATTGGGTCGGGCGCTCATTCCTAATCTTACCGTTCCCGATCAGGTGATCCCAACATTAATGGTTGATGTATTACCGCCTTTTGCTGCTGGTATTTTCCTTGCGGCCCCTATGGCTGCCATTATGTCAACGATTAACGCTCAGCTTTTACAATCATCAGCAACTTTGGTCAAAGATCTTTATCTTAATCTTGCCCCTCACGCGATCACAAATGAAAAGCGTATAGCCCGTTTATCCAGTCTTTCGACCTTAATTTTAGGTGTATTACTGCTGTTTGCTGCATGGGACCCACCATCAATGATAATCTGGCTTAATTTACTTGCTTTCGGTGGTTTACAGGCAGTGTTCTTATGGCCTTTAGTTCTTGGTCTTTATTGGGATAAAGCGAATCGTTATGGCGCGATTGCGGGTATGATCACAGGTGCCACACTCTATGCAACTCTCGCCACATTTAATATTCAAATCGCAGGATTCCACCCTATTGTTCCGTCACTGTTATTCAGTTTAGTGGCATTTCTTGTTGCTAATCGATTTGGAGAGCATACTCTGCCACAATCAGCATCATTACAGTGAATTCGTTTTTTAAAGAGATTAATTATGCCTTGGATACAATTAAGACTTAATGCAACCGCCACTAATGCAGAAGCTATTGGTGATGAGTTAGTTGAAAGCGGTGCCGTTTCAGTGACATTCCAAGATAGTCACGATACACCTATCTTTGAACCTTTGCCGGGTGAAACTCGTCTATGGGGTGATACTGATGTTATCGGTTTATATGATGCAGAAACTGACATGAAAATCGTTGTGGCTATGCTAGAAAATACGCCACTGCTAGGTCAAGGCTTCCTGCACAAAATTGAACAACTTGAAGACAAAGATTGGGAGCGTGAATGGATGGATAATTTCCACCCTATGCGCTTTGGTGAACGTTTATGGATTTGCCCAAGCTGGCGAGAAGTACCTGATCCTAACGCTGTCAACGTCATGCTAGACCCTGGTCTTGCGTTTGGTACAGGTACCCACCCTACAACCTCATTATGCCTTCAGTGGCTTGATGGCTTAGATTTAGAAGGTAAAACGGTTATTGACTTTGGTTGTGGCTCTGGGATTTTAGCGATTGCGGCCTTGAAGCTAGGTGCAACAAAAGCGATTGGTATTGATATCGATCCGCAAGCCATCCAAGCAAGCCGTGATAATGCACAACGTAATGGTGTATCTGACGCACTCACACTGTATCTTGCAAAAGACCAGCCCGATAATCTCAGTGCTGATGTTGTCGTGGCAAATATTTTAGCGGGTCCACTGCGTGAACTCGCACCAGTTATCAGTACACTGCCTCGCCAAGGAGGGCATCTTGGCCTTTCTGGCGTATTAGCGACACAGGCCGACGGTGTTGCTGCTGCCTATGAAGAATTATTTCATTTAGATCCAGTGGCTGAAAAAGAAGAATGGTGTCGTATTACCGGTATGAAAAAATAACAGTGTTTAAATATTAACCAAATCGAGATAATCTCAATACGTTAAAATTTCACTTAATTATTGTTTATCAGGCATTAATCACATTTTTGCCTGATAAACTTTACTTAGTTTCGCTTGTTTATCAATTCTGTATCATCAAATTTTAAATTATTAAAAATATGTAATACATTGTTTTTATTAACTAAATAGTGAGTTCATAAAAAATCAAGTATAAAAAAGTAACTTTTTTTCGCAATTTGGTTAAACTTTGTCCTTTCATATCTGGCAAAAAATGCGTAATATACGCGCCCTTGCAGTCACAGTTTGGCCCTCTTTTTCATCTATGCGAATCGGACAGTATCAGTTAAAAAATTGCCTTATCGCTGCGCCTATGGCTGGCGTTACAGACCGACCTTTTCGGTCGCTTTGCTATGACATGGGTGCGGGTATGACAGTTTCTGAAATGCTGTCTTCCAACCCTCAGGTTTGGCAGACAGACAAGTCTCGGTTACGAATGGTACATAGTGATGAATTAGGGATCCGCTCCGTACAAATTGCAGGAAGTGATCCCGTTGATATGGCGGCAGCTGCGAAAATAAACGCAGACAGTGGCGCTCAAATTATCGACATTAACATGGGTTGCCCTGCAAAAAAGGTGAATAAAAAGCTAGCGGGTTCAGCACTACTTCGTCATCCCGACCTTGTCGCAGAGATCCTCTCTGCTGTGGTTAACGCGGTAGATGTACCTGTTACTCTCAAGATCCGTACTGGCTGGTCACCTGATGAACGTAACTGTGTAGAGATTGCCAAATTGGCTGAACGTTGTGGTATTCAGGCTCTCACTATTCATGGACGTACACGCGAGTGTTTGTTCAAAGGTGAAGCCGAATACGACAGTATTCGGACAGTTAAGCAGAATGTTTCTATTCCCATTATTGCGAATGGAGACATAACAGACCCGCTAAAAGCCAGAGCAGTATTAGACTACACTGGAGCCGATGCTTTGATGATCGGTCGCGCTGCTCAGGGAAGACCCTGGATCTTTCGGGAAATCCAGCACTATCTGGACACAGGTGAACTGTTGCCCCCTCTACCGATTGTAGAGGTACAACAAATAATGCAAAAGCATGTGCGTGAGTTGCACGACTTTTACGGTCAAGGCAAAGGAACTCGCATTGCACGCAAGCATGTCTCTTGGTATCTCAAGGAACATGCCCCTGATGACCAGTTTCGGCGCTCCTTCAACGCCATAGAGGATGCCAGCGAACAGCTGGAGGCGTTGGAAGCATATTTCGAAAATTTTTTGCGTAAATAAATAAAAGAGCTGACAGAACTATGTTCGAACAACGCGTAAATTCAGACGTACTAACAGTTGCCACCGTAAATTCACAAGATCAGGTGACCCAAAAACCTTTACGTGACTCAGTTAAACAAGCACTGAAGAACTATTTTGCTCAATTAAACGGTCAAGATGTTAATGACTTATATGAGCTGGTATTGGCTGAAGTTGAACAGCCATTGTTGGACATGGTAATGCAATACACCCGTGGCAACCAAACGCGTGCGGCACAAATGATGGGCATTAACCGCGGCACACTGCGTAAAAAACTGAAAAAATACGGCATGAACTGATCCTAGTCAGTTAGGTCTATTTTTATAAAAAGCCTTTTCTGGTTTTCAGAAAAGGCTTTTTTGTTGCTAATTTTTCACTCTTTATTTATAACGTTAATGTTCGTGTTACCAAATATGGTAACATAATGCCATGTTACCAAATATGGTAACATGATACTATTCCCACAAAATAACAAGAGCCAAAAGATGAATAAAGAGATCGTAAGTGTCATTACAGGCGATATTATCGATTCTAAAAATATCCCCATCCAAAGCTATGATCTTATGCTCTACACTTTAGAGCAAACAGTTCAGCTACTCTCAGCGCAGTTACCAATTAAATATGATCGATACCGAGGTGATTCTTTTCAGATTGTTTGCTTGCAAGCGACGGATGCTATCAAAGTCGCTATTGTTATCCAATTGGCACTAAAAACGTCAAATATAGAAATCAGTGCCCGTCAAAGTATTGGCATCGGTAAAATTGACTCATTGCGCAATGATGTAAGAACCTCAATTGGCGAGGCGTTTATTTTGTCTGGTGAAGGACTCGATAAAATGAAAAATGAAATTTTGACAATATCGGCATCTAGCTCAGATTTCCAACAAAACATTACTTTAGTCACTAAGTATCTAAATATACAACTCAAAGAAATTACTCGATCACAGGCGCAAGTTTTACTTAAATACATGGTCAATAAAGATAAATCTCACTATGCTATTGCTGATGAGTTAAAAAAATCGAGAAGTAATATTACTAGATTATTAAACGCTAGCCACTACCAGTTAATAGATGAATATATTCAATACTTTAATTATTTAATTAACAAGGCTTACTAATATGTATAATTTCACGCTTCTTATTTTTCTCTATATTGCTCATATTACTTTTGATTTTTATTTACAACCGAAAGCATGGATAGAAGCGCGAAATATTCTACATTACAAATCTAAAGAGCTTTACTTACACTCACTACTACAAGGTGGGATAACTTTTATTATTCTAGTTTTAATGTCTGAGATAAGTTTTAGCTTTATTTGCATTTACAGTTTGATTGTATTAATAACACATTATCTTTTTGATCTTGGAAAATCTTATACTAATAACTCTTTAAGATGGTTTATTATTGATCAAGCTCTTCATTTATTCGTGATTACCTTTTTATGGATAATACTTGTTGATCAGCACACGCAAATATTCCATCTCCTTAATTTTAAAAATATTAACTATAAATATCTTATTGTTATTCTTGCCTACATCATTATTTTAAAACCTATTTCTATCCTTATTTATATGTTACTCAAGAAATGGACACCTGTCGCAGAAGAAGGCTCAACTCTCGTTTCTGCTGGCCAATCTATTGGTTACTTAGAAAGAATGCTTATTTTAACCTTCATTCTTTTAAACCAATTTGCAGCAATTGGTTTTTTATTAGCAGCCAAATCTATATTTAGATTTGGCGAATTACAAAATGATCAAGATAAAAAACTCACAGAATATGTTATGTTGGGTACGCTTATCAGCTTTAGTATCTCCATCCTTATCGGTCTTGCCACAACATACCTTGTCACGCAGTTACCCATAGGGAAATAACCAATCAACTGCTCGAAATAAACATTATATTCTCTGATGGAAACACCGCCGGAAATGATTGGCAACGTATTCGTTTTGATAACACACCTTCTAAAAATCCCGTTAGATTTTCTGCAATAAATTCCACCTCAGCGGCTCTGGATGGAATAATTGCTATTGTCCAAAGCTCACTATTTTCTGATGAAACAACCCAAAAAAGAGTGTCTCCATTATCTGTCACTCCAATAGGCAAAAGCCCATTCTGTTTTGGATACAGAACAAAAGTATAATCGTCAGGATCATCATTGATTAATGAATTAAAACCTTCAAGGATCCACTCTTTTTGTTGAAAAAATTCAATATATTCGTTTTTACTAAAGGGATTAAATAACGTTATGAAATCGGCTATCAAGCCTGAGCCATATTGCGTAATTAACGCGATATAGTCTTGTGGAAAAACGTATTTTCCATCAATTAATGGCATCTCTCTCCTTTCCCATTTTCATGCGTTGTAGAAGGAATAGGTAATTGTTGATTTAATGCCATTAACATCACTTTCTCACTTATTTAAAGTCTATTACACAATGTAATTTATGGTATTTTAGAGTAAGCATTATTTTTATCATAATCAGGTTACTATTTATCACTTTATGATCCTAGTAAACAAACTTACATTAACAAGAATATAAACCATGACCACACCATTACGTACTATTACTTTTATTAATAGCGCTTACCCTAAACCTCATAACATTGAAGAATTTGTCTGGTCAGGGCGATTAGATAAATATGGTCAACTTTGGTTTGATCTGCATCTTAGAAGTGCCAGTTACTATTTAAGTGAAGGCAAGGATTACCCTGATGATATAGACGAAGATGAGTTAGAGGATGAGGAAGAATATACCAGCCTTGTTGATTGGCAATCTAGGATCGTCTGGGATAATTATCATCGTTGCACTCTCTCTTCAACATTTTGGTCAGATGAAAAAGGCATTTTACTGAGTACAGGCGAAGTTCCTTTTGATTTTGACAAATTTATCACATACCAATTTAATCTTGATACTGCACCACAAATAAATAATTATGAAGACAATGATGAGCCAACCGAAATCTCTGCATTTAGTATTTATTTATTAGGGCATGATGAATGCAAAAATCATCAAATTCACTTTCAACGTCAACAAGATAACACTTATCACATTAATTGGAGTGGAAAAATCGCACTAACTTATGGGGGATTTGATGAGTTCATCCATCAATTTATTGCAAGATTAGAAAATATTTCTTTTGATGGTTTTTACTTCCCTAAATCATGGGATTTAGATAAAGCGACGGTTGAATTTAAAAAAGTACTTTCTCATTTTGAACACTATAAATTCACATTAATTAACCCCAAAAGCCAAATAAAACAATGGAAATTGAGTTATATAGGTGAGAACCAATCATAAATTGAATTATTTTTAATTCCAGCATCAATATTCTATTTAGATAAACATTTCTTTAATAAAAGGCAATGTTTATCTCTATCAATCAAATAGCACCCTGAACTTCATCGACTTTATATTATTAAAGATAGTTATCATCTATAATTTTTATGGTAATAAACAGTAACCAAAAGGGTTGTTACCATTTGTTGAAGCTAACTGGTTATGCAACGGAATGGATAATGAAGTGGTTTTAAATGGCGACAAAGAAAGTAGTGATATCGGTAAAAATATTGATGAATTAAAAATAGGCTTACAAGGAAATGTGAATGACTCATCAAGCTTATTTATTCATTTTAATGTTCAAAAAGGTTCACATGATTACCAACAAATAGGTGGGCAAGTTGGTTATAACTATAACTGGTAAATAGCTCAGTCTGAATAGAACATCATTTTTATATTAGAACTTAGCTAAAATTAATATTGTTTCTTTTAGAAAGTAACTAACAATTTTGTATCAATATTATTGTTCTACTTCAATTTTCTTCTCTTTTGTTGATTTGGCTATCGAGCATTAAAAGTTGGACTAATAAACCAATGAATCATCTTAATTGATGCCAATAATAGTGCCAGGCTAATGGTGATAACAGTGAGAGCTAATACCATTGGAAATGTAAGTGATAAATGGGAAAACATTATCCCTTGTAAGAGGATAAAGCAAATGATGGGATGAATTAAATAAACGCCTAACGCATTATTGCCAAGAGAGGCGTATTTTGGAGTTGTCGGTGCAATGTAAATAATCCCTGCACTTAAAATAATACTAATCAATAAAGAGATAATATATGTTATTAAATTTTCTATAAATATATTTAACTCTAAATACTTTATAATAAAAGAATTAATGTCAGAAGAATAATAAATTATATATAGTGATAGTAAGCTTAATAAAACAATCACGAATAGAGGTTTATCTTTAATTTTAGCGATAGTTCGTTGGTCTACCAAATAAGCAATAATAAAAAATGGGAAATATTGTACTATAGCAAAAAAGGTAGATAATTTTGTTTCATAACCTTTCGTTAGATAAGATAACAGTACACTCACAAACAAAAGAGATAATAATATTAGTTTATTATTTTTGATATAAGAAGGTAACAGTAGAAAAAAAGCTTGCCAAATTGGTGTAGCTAGAAAAAACCAGACACCATTTTGCGGAAAAATAAGGTAAGTATTAAGATCAAATTGCCCTGAATAATAGAGGGGGATCATATCAATAGTTTGAAAAGTACCATAAATTACTAAGGAAGCTAATAAATTATTACGCCAACTTTCCCATGTTCCTTTTTTGCTAATAAAAGCGATAATAAAAACAAACATAGGAATTAATGTTAAATCGAATACATCAATCAATAATGAAAAATCATGTAACTGACTTTGTTTTAAATAAAAACTAAAAACAATAAGGGAGCTTAATATCAATTTTAATGTAGGCCAATAGGGTTGTTTAATCTCGTCCATACTCAACATTAATTTACCTTGGTTATTTATATTTTTCTATATAGAATAGTAAACCAATTTACACATTCCTGCTAATCTTAATATAAAAGAAACTAAATACCCTCTAGATAAAACGACTTAAGAAATAACTGGTAAAATTGGTATTCGAAAATATATCACTCAGAGCCTAGTTCAATATTCTGCCGATAATGCCAATTTCAACTTAAAAAAATCTCATTTTATCAATTGTATTAATGTTCTTTTAATTATCAGGCAATAAAATCTTTACTGTTGCCATTTGTTTATACAAATATTGTCTATACAATAGACAATATTTATGTTTATCAGAGAATTACCATGACTGCCTTACCACGAAAAAAAACATGGCAGATTGTCCTGACGATTATTTTAGTCGGGATAAACTTACGCCCTTTTTTAACCGGCCCTGGCCCTGTTATTGATAATATTATTGCCTCAACAGGTATGAGTTATAGCCAAGTCTCATTACTCACACTATTGCCCATGCTGTTAATGGGAATAGGCGCGTTAATCGTTCCTTTTTTACAACCTTATATTCAAGTACGTAAAGGGCTTTTAGTCGCAATGTTAATGTTGCTTATCGGCTCATTTTCTCGTGCTTTTGTGTCTGATGGCCATCAACTATTACTGACTGCACTCTTTTGTGGGTTAAGTGTCGCCTATATTCAAGCAGTATTTCCTGGCATTATTAAAGGATGGTTTGGAAATAGAACACCTGTCATGATGGGGCTATATTCCGCCATGCTAATGGGAGGAGGTGCACTAGGTGCACAACTTTCTCCTCTTCTCACAGCCCCCAATGGTCATTGGCAAAGTGCTTTGGCGTGGTTTGCCCTTCCTGCTAGCTTTGCATTTATTGCTATTCTTTTTTCTATTAAAAATAGCAACACCTCTGCCAATAAAATATCACTAAATACCTTGATCTGGCGACCTAGAACAGGGTTACTTATCTTAGGATTTGGTTGTGTTAATGCGGGATATGCTTCGGTGGTGACATGGCTAGCACCTTTTTATCAATCGCTAGGAATGCCAAGTGCCCAAAGTGGCTCTCTTGTTGCTATTCTTTCCCTTTTTCAAGCATCGGCAGCATTAATCATTCCATTCTTAGCGGCTAAAAATCACGATCGGCGTTTTTGGCTGATGCTAACATTACTAAGCCAATTTATCGGATTTGGCTCAATAATGACGATCCCTATGAGTGCCCCTTATCTTTGGAGTATTTTCTTAGGCTGTGGCTTAGGAGGATGTTTTTCCATGATGATGATCGTCGCACTCGATCACATCCCTGATCCGGCACAAGCTGGTGCACTATCAGCATTAATGCAAGGTGGCGGTTTTATTATTGCCGCATTTGGGCCATTGGTTGCTGTACTATTGCGCCAACCTGATGGAAGCTTTACTTATGCGTGGGCATTTCATGCCATTTTAGTCATTATTACGATAGGATTATTTTTACGACTCAATCCACGACATTATGCGAAAGCTTATCCTGCCAATCACACTATTTAAATCATCCATTAAAAATAAAATAAGCGCCTAACTTTTTACAGATAAGGCGCTTATCAAAGATATAATTGAACACGACTAATGGAGATGATTAAGCAACAATATGCGTTCCTGTTTCACCTTTTAAGGCTGAAGCCAATTTTTCTGGCGTTGTGATAATCACACGTTTCCCGCCAGCTGCTAAAAATGACAAACTCGCTTCGATTTTAGGAAGCATACTGCCTGGTGGAAAATGCCCCTCATGCATATATTGGGTCATTTCTTCAACCGAGGTTTCACCTAATGCTTTTTGTTCTGGTTTTCCGAAATGAATGCAGACTTTTTCAACGCCTGTTGTGATGATAAGAATATCTGCATGTAATTCTTTTGCTAGTAATGTTGAGGACAGATCTTTATCAATAACCGCATCAACACTTTGGTAATTACCATGTTCATTCTTGATAACTGGAATACCGCCCCCCCCTACAGCAATCACGACATAGCCACATTCTGATAGTGACTTAATTGCCTTAGATTCAATCACATGTTGTGGAATTGGAGAGGCAACAACACGGCGATATCCTCGACCAGAATCTTCAACAAAATGCCATTGAGGGTTTTCTTGTTGTAATTGCACCATTTCTTTCTCAGAAAAAAAAGCACCGATAGGTTTTGTCGGAGAAACAAAATTAGGATCGTTTTTATTCACTTCAACTTGCGAGATAATGGTAATAGCTTGTTTATTTTGTTGAACACGAAGCTGATTGGTTAACGCTTGTTGTATTAAATAACCAATACCCCCTTGTGTGTCTGCAACACAATTGGCTAATGGTGTTAATGGTAAACCTTCTTGTACATGGGCAACTTCCGCACGGCGTAAATCAAGCCCGACTTGTGGCCCGTTACCATGAGTAAGAACAATATTATACCCTTCAGCCACCATATCACTAATATGGGCCGCAACCTCTTGTACTGCTTGTTCTTGATGAGCGATAGACTGGCTGGCATTGTCTTTAATAATACTGTTGCCTCCAATGGCAACAACAACGAGTTCTTTCATATTTCACTCTCAGTCATATTATTGGCAATTAAAGTAGAAATAACTCACCTCCACTTTCAGAAGTTGGATTAATCTGGTCACCATATCGTTAACCACGCTCCCCATTTTTATCTTTTAATGAGATAAATATTATCGTATTGAACAATATCTATTCATTAATTGCGCAGGATAATAGCAGAGAATGTAAATAAAACATCTATTACTCAATATTTCTCTTATTTAATTTCAGTAAATAGAATGAGGAAGAAAGGAGATAAAAGGCGTCATCCAACAGATCACGCCTTATTCAATACAAATAAGCGGGATAGTTAGTGCCTTTTCATTTTGCTATATCATCAATATCCTGTTGATAAACATCAGGCATATCAGTAATTAACATATCAACACCCCATTGCTCAAAATCTTTTACCTCTTCAGGATCATTCGGGGTATAACAATAAATTTCATAGCCGGCCTGTTTTAACCATTGCGCTTGTTCTTGTGTGAGGTATTTGTAATTACAATGCACACTAAAACCATCAATGGCTTTTAATATTTCTAACGCATTAGCGGGGATCTCATCCCATAATTGCCCTCTTCGAATAAAAGGTAGATATCGCTTCATCACGATTAAAGCTTGTGTATCAAAAGAAGAAAACAAAATTTGCTCATTTGGAATATCTGCGCTTTTTATCATGTCAGAGACCGCTAAACATAAGCGTTCAATATCATCATCTGGCCATGTTTTCAGCTCGATATTCAGTTTTGTTCCTGAACGCTTAATTAACTGTAATCCTTGTCTTAAAGAGGGAATTTTCTCACCTTGATAAAGCGAACTAAACCAACTCCCCGCATCAAGATGATGCAGATCATCCAAGGTATGAAAACGCACAGCACCTTGCCCATTAGTACAGCGATTAACCGTTTTATCATGAATAAGCACAGGAACATAATCTGCCGTTAATTGCACATCCGTCTCAATCCATTCGCACCCAAAATCAATCGCCATTTTAAACGCAGCTAACGTATTTTCAGGGGCTTTTCCAGAAAAGCCTCGGTGAGCAGCTATTTTCATTTCTCTCTCCTTTTCATTTGTGCCGACATCATGACAACCATTTATGACAGCAATTTGACAATCACACCATCAATAAGTCTTCATTTAATTGTCACCCCTTTGTCATAAATAACATTTAGGGTAATTCGCAAACTAGATTGCACCTTTAACTCTCGATTTAAAAGGAAATACTGCATGTCGATAAAATCAATAACGGGCCTTGCTGTTGCGATGACACTCTTTGCTTCACCTACACACGCAAAAACACAAATTGAATGGTGGCATGCAATGGGAGGTGCGCTTGGTCAGAAAGTTAATCAAATCGCATCTGACTTTAATGCGAGCCAATCTGAATATGAAATAAAGCCTGTTTATAAAGGCACTTATGCCGAAACCATGACTAGCGCAGTTGCTTCGTTTCGCGCTAAAAACCAACCCGCTATTGTCCAAGTTTTTGAAGTTGGTACAGCCAGCATGATGGGCGCTAAAAAAGCGGTTTTTCCTGTTTACCAATTAATGGAAAAAACCAACGAGCCTTTTGATCCTAATAGCTATTTATCTACAGTCACGGGCTATTACACCACCAGCGATGGCAAAATGATGTCACTGCCTTTTAATAGCTCAACCCCCGTCCTTTATTACAACAAGGCTCTCTTTAAAAAAGCAGGTGTAGATCACCCTCCTAAAACATGGAAAGAAATGGAGACAGTGTCTCAAAAATTACTCGACTCAGGTGTGAAATGTGGTTTTACCACCACATGGCAATCATGGACACAAATAGAAAACTTTGGGGCGCGTAATAATTTACCTATTGCTACCAAAAATAATGGTTTTGATGGCTTTGATACTACTTTCCTATTTAATAAAGCCCCTTTCGTTGCGCATATTCAACAAATGGCAGATTGGTCTAAATCGGGCATTTTCAAATATGGCGGACGCCAGTCCGACTCTATGCCTCTATTTTATACCCAAGAATGCGCCATGGTGATGGAATCATCAGCCGGTTTTGCGGGTATTAAAGAGAATATGAAAGGAATTGATATTGGTGTTAGCCAATTACCTTATGACGATACACTTGTACAAAAACCCGCCAATACGATTATTGGGGGCGCATCGTTATGGGTTATGTCAGGGCGTCCTGATGCAGAATATGATGGCGTAGCAAAATTCTTTACCTATCTTTCAAGTCCCGAAGTACAAGCCGATTGGCACCAAGCAACTGGCTACCTTCCTGTCACTAAAGCGGCTTACGCGTTGACACAACAACAAGGTTTTTATCAGAAAAACCCTGGAGCAGATACCGCGATCTTGCAAATGACAACTTCAGAGCCTACCGCAAACTCCAAAGGATTACGCTTCGGTAATTTCCTGCAAACACGAGAAATTGTTGATGAAGAGTTAGAAAAAGTATGGTCAGGAAAACAGAGCGCTCAAGTTGCATTGGATAATGCTGTCAAGCGTGGAAATGAACAATTACGCCGTTTTGAACGGACTCAATAATCACGTTTATCAGGCGAGCTTAACAACTCGCCTTCTGTTTTTATCGATTTACTGGATACTGTATGGCTTCTCAATCCATTTATTTTAAACAAAAATGGTTACCTCTAGCGCTAATTTTTCCTCAATTGGCTATTACGCTTATCTTTTTTATTTGGCCAGCAGGACAAGCTTTCTTTCAGTCATTTCAATTAGAAGATGCGTTTGGCCTAAGTAGTGAGTTTGTCGGCTTCGAAAATTTTCAGCGTTTATTTAGCAATCGTTACTATTTTGACAGTTTAATCACGACATTAATTTTTAGCACCAGTGTTGTCTTTCTTTCTATGCTATCTGCACTTGTGTTGGCCGGCATTGCCGAACAAATTTTACGAGGTAAGCTGTTTTATCGCACGATATTAATTTCCCCCTACGCCATTGCGCCGGTTATCGCCGGCTTCCTTTGGTTATTTATGCTTGATCCCACAATTGGTGTATTAAGCCAACAATTAAAGAAAATAGGAATTAATTGGGATCCCGTACTTAATACACACCACGCTATGTGGATGGTGATTTTAACAGCAACCTGGAAACAAGTGAGCTATAACTTTTTGTTTTTCCTCGCCGCCTTACAATCTGTTCCTAAATCATTGTTAGAAGCGGCCGCTATTGATGGTAGCGGGCCTATTAAACGTTTTATAACGATAAGTTTCCCGCTCATTTCACCGACCACTTTTTTCTTACTGGTCGTGAATTTTGCCTACGCTTTTTTTGATACTTTCGCCATTATCCATGCCATGACACAAGGTGGCCCTGGCAGTAGCACATCAACTTTAGTGTATAAAGTTTATAACGACGGTTTTGTGGGATTAGATTTAGGCTCCTCCGCAGCACAATCCGTTATTTTGATGTTTATTGTCGCGATATTAACCGTGATCCAATTTCGTTATGTTGAGAAAAAGGTGGCTTACTGATGGTTGAACGCAGACCTTTATTTCATGCTTTTTGCCACTTTATTCTCATTGTTGGCATTCTTTCTGTAGCATTCCCTGTTTGGATAGCACTTGTCGCAACAACACATCAAAATACCGAGTTTGCCACAGGATCGCCCCTTTGGTTCGGTACGGAAGGCTTAAGCATTTTTAAAACACTATTGTCACAAGTAGGTACAACACAAAATAGTGCTATTTCCATTAACAGTATGTTGTTGAATTCACTAATTATGGCATTAGTGATCACCATCGGGAAATTAGTGATTTCGATTTTATCGGCTTATGCTGTCGTATTTTTTCGCTTTCCTGGTCGTATGCTTGCCTTTTGGACTATCTTTTTTACGCTAATGTTGCCTGTTGAAGTCCGTATTATGCCAACATTTGAGGTTGTCACTAACCTTAATATGCTGAACTCTTATGCGGGACTAACAGTTCCATTAATTGCCAGTGCTACCGCTACTTTTTTATTCCGCCAATTCTTTCTTACTATCACTCCTGAGCTCATTGAAGCAGCTAAAATCGATGGCGCAGGCCCAATAAGATTCTTTTTCACCATCTTACTTCCTCTTTCACGTACCAATATTGCCGCCCTATTTGTTATCACATTTATTTATGGCTGGAATCAATATCTTTGGCCAATGCTGATCACAACAGATACCCACTACTACACTATTGTGATGGGGATAAAACAGATGGTTGCGGTTTCTGATGGTGTTATTGAATGGAACAAAATTATGGCAACCACGTTAATTGCGATGTTGCCTCCTGTCTTTATCGTCATTCTGATGCAAAGAGCCTTTGTAAAAGGCTTTATTGATACGGAGAAATAACATGACAACCGTCACTCTCACTAATTTAGAAAAACGTTATCCGAATGGGCATCAAGCCATTTCAAAATTAAATCTTTCTATTGAGCAAGGTGAAATGGTGGTATTAGTCGGCCCCAGTGGCTGCGGCAAATCAACATTACTGCGAATGATTGCAGGGTTAGAAACCATTACACAAGGCGATTTACTTATTGATCATTTGCGTGTTAATGAACATGAACCCAGTGAGCGTGATATCGCTATGGTGTTTCAAAACTATGCCCTTTACCCTCATATGTCGGTTTATAACAACATGGCATATGGCTTGCGTAATCGAAAAACACCAAAAGCAAAGATTGAAGAACTCGTCGCAAATGCTGCTCAAATGCTGGAAATCAGCCATTTACTTGATAGAAAACCCAAAGAGCTCTCCGGTGGACAACGACAACGAGTGGCAATGGGCCGGGCGATTGTCCGTAAACCTAAAGTCTTTTTATTTGATGAGCCACTCTCTAACCTTGATGCAAAATTACGTGTACAAATGCGCCTAGAGATTAAAAAGCTACAACGAAAGCTCTCAACAACTTCAATTTACGTGACACATGATCAAGTTGAAGCAATGACATTAGCCGATAAGCTGGTAGTGCTAAATCAAGGCAATATAGAACAAGTGGGTACCCCGTTAGATATTTACGAAAGCCCAGCCTCTGTATTTGTTGCCACTTTTATGGGTTCTCCTGCAATGAATATTTTAGACACTCCGATTAATCATGGTGTGATTGAAGTCGCGGATGGCCATATTCCTGTTTCATCTCAGCACCTTCCTTATCAAGCCATTAAATTAGGTTTGCGTCCTGAGCATTTACTCATTAGCCATCAACATGCTCTTTTTCATGTTGAGGTTGAATTTATTGAAGCATTAGGTGCTGATGTTTTAATTTATGCCACTACCTGTGGCAAACAAAAACAATCTATCGTTATTCGCGCACCGAACGATCATGGTGTTAATATTGGTCATAAAATAGGTCTTACGATCCATCCTGAAAACCTACATTTCTTTGATGAGCAAACGGGGAAACGCATTAATCGCCCTTTTATGCTTATCAGTGAATTAATGGTTTCATAAGATATTGATATCATTTTATTCACTTTCAGTTTAATCTGAATAGCGATGTGTTGAGCATCGCTATTTATTTAAACCAAAGCAATAAATGTCAAAAATATAAATTTTGTCAGAATTAAACAAATAAAAAATCACTCTAAATACAGTGTTCCTTTGATCTTCCTCTAAATAAATAAAAAATAAGATTACTGACACTTAATGTGAGTACAATTAAATGATTTATATAATATTTAACCAATAAAGCTTATCTTCTAAAGCTGAGTCTATTAATTAATTCTCTTAATTTTAAACAAGTTAAAATTATTAATCCGTTTTTTTTCTCTCATATTAAGCATGGAAAAAATAATACATTTTTGCTACAAAAAGAAAAAAATAGATATTAATCTAATATCCTTTTCATAAAATACCTATATTGCACCAATAGATAAGCACTGTTATTCTTCTGCTCGAATTTGATCTGCAATTATATAAACTGCCAAGCAGAAAAGGACTTAATTAAAAAATGAAAATTAAATTACTTGCTACAGTGATGGTATCAGCAGCACTACTCTCTGGTTGTCAAAACCTCAATACCGATATGCTGACTCAATCGGGTACTCAACTTTTTCAAGCAGCAACATTAAGCGATGATGATATCAAAGCGCTAACAAATGACGCTTGTAAAGAGATGGATGCTCAAAATAAAGTTGCACCTGCAAACAGTAACTACACCAAACGCTTAAATAACATCGCTAAAGCATTAGGTAATGAAGTTAACGGTACACCTGTAAATTACAAAGTTTACATGACTAAAGATGTGAACGCATGGGCAATGGCTAATGGCTGTGTTCGTGTTTACAGTGGTTTAATGGATCTAATGACAGATAATGAAGTCGAAGGTGTTTTAGGTCACGAGATGGGCCATGTTGCCTTAGGTCATACTCGTAAAGCCATTCAAGTTGCACATGCAACAGTCGCAGCACGTACAGCAGCAGCATCGGCAGGTGGAGTTGCAGCACAACTAAGTAGCTCTCAATTAGCGGAAATGGGTCAAAAATTAGTTAACGCCCAATTCTCACAACATCAAGAATCAGAAGCTGATAATTTCTCTTACGATCTGCTGAAAAAACGTGGTGTTAATACTGCGGGCTTAGTGACAGGCTTTGAGAAACTCGCTAAATTAGGTGGTGGTGATTCAAGTATGTTTGACTCTCACCCTCCATCAAAAGAGCGCGCGGATAATATCCGTAATCGTATCGCTACAGATAAGAAATAATTATCTTGCCCCTATATCCCACGGTATGGGGGTTTTCTTTTCAGGCTTATCGGTTACGAATGGCGAAAGTGAGCCACAACATCAGTAAAAAAGCGTTTAATCGCCCGCTTTTCATGCTGATCATATTGTTCAAATAACGCAGACCATCTTGCTTGAGATTGCTGATGTAACACCTCATGCGCATGAAAAAGCCGTTCTCCTTCCGAGGTTAAGATAAAAAAGATCTCTTTTTGATTATCGGCCAATTTTATTTTTTCAATCGCACCTTTCTTTTGTAACCGACTACAAATTTTTGAGACAGCTCCTCGAGTCATTGCCATATATTCACTGATAGTTGTGAGATTTCTCATGCTCTCCTCACCAATACAATGAATAACATGCAATTCAGTGAGTGAATAATTCTCTAACTCCTTTTCTTCTAATACTTTTTTATGCTCCTCATCAACATACTCATCTTTAAGATGCAAGAAATCACTTAACCCGTTTAACAAGTCTTGTGTTGTTATATTCTCTTTTGCCATTTTGTTTCCTTGGAAAAAATATTTAAAAAATAGTACCAAAAGTATTTACAATAATCAAAATATCGCTATTATCCATTTTGTTTCCATGGAAACAAAATGGATAATAAGAGGCAATATAATGAAATTATCAATCCGCAGTTTGTTTTATCTCATTTGCTTTAGCGCACTGTTAGGCTCTTTAGCACAAAATATTTATACCCCCGTACTTCCCTTGATCCAACAGCAATTTAATACCACGTTATCACTGGTTAATCTGACGGTATCTGCATTTACTTTTGCTATGGCTGTTATGCAACTATTTTATGGTTCATTGATTGATAAATGGGGAAGAAAACCAATTTTACTCGGTGGGTTAGCCGTTTCTATTGTGGGTGCATTAGGTTGTGTTTGGTCTGACTCTATTGGCTTATTGATTTTTTGGCGTGTGATCCAAGCTATCGGTATTGCAGCCATTCCCGTGGTAGCTGCTACTATTCTTGGCGATCTTTATCAAGGAAACGATCGCGCTAAAGCGATGGGGTCGTATCAAATGCTATTAGCACTAGCACCGGCTTGTGGCCCTTTATTAGGTGGATATTTAGCACAACATTATCAATATCAAGGTATTTTTATTTTCTTGGCTGTTATCGGTATCCTATTACTGACCACACATCTCTTTTATTTACCTGAAACACGTCCGAAACAGAAAGAAACTTTTAAAAGCTTATCAGCAATGCAACAAGTGCTTATAGCGCCTGAAGGTAAATCTGTATTTGTCATGAGTTTTATGGTGTTTTATAACTATTTTTGTCTACTGGTTTTTTTACCCTTAATTGCCTTTCACCTCTATCAACTTAACAGTACTGAAATAGGTGGATTATATATGCCTATGTCGATTGCACTTGTCTTAGGTAGCTATCTTTACCGTAGAATTTGCCATTTATTTAGTGCTGAATATGGTGTGATTATTACCTCTTGTATCAACCTAGTTATGTTGACGTTATTTGCACTCTTTTGGCAAATATCATTACCTGTCATGCTTGCCTTAACTGTGGTATATGGGCTTTCTTTAGGCTTAACCATGCCCACACACACTACATTATTAGCAAGTCATTTTGGCTCGATGAGGGCAACTGCAATGGGGATTTATAACTTTATTCGTTATTGTGGAATGGCGGCTGGCCCTATGATTTCAGTCTATTTTGTGACTGACAATAACTATAAATATGTCTTTTATTCTTGTGTGATCTTAACGAGTTTGGCATTGTGTTTCACTATTAAGACCTTAATGTCTTCATTAAAAGAAAAAAAACAAACTGCAAACTAACAGGATATTTAATGAAATTAACCATTGAAAAACTGGCACAGCTCTCTGAACAAGACCGGATTGATTTAGGCAAAATTTGGCAAGATACACGTTATCAATCAGCTCTAACAAATGAGATCAGCAACGAAAATATACTCTTTGTGGCAAGATTTAATGAGCGATTATTAGCTGCTTGCTGGGTTAAATTATCGGATAAAAAAGCGGTTATTACTGATTTTATGGTCAGAGAAGTGACTCGTCGTCGAGGTGTTGGACATTATTTACTGACACAATGTTTATCTGCATATCCTAATATTTCCCATTGGCAGGCAATAAGTTTCTCCGCAGAAGAAAATGGATATGATGTTGCACATGCTTTTTTAGTACACCATCAATTTAGTCCATCACCACAACCTAATCTTTATGTTCTAACTATTTGACAATGTTCTTATTCTAAATAATTCAAAGTGTAGCTAGGCGACAAGTGAATAAATCGCTAGAAGCATACATAAGTATGTGACTAGTGCGAGTAAACGTAGTCACTTGAAGTATGACAAGTAGCATAAAACCTAGCCACATTATAAGCTGTCTCACTAAGATTATATTGCGCATTATTAAGCGCATCAGAAAGTGTAGAAACCCCCGGTACAATAGAGAAAACAGCATCAATACCCTGCTGATGAACTACATCATAATCAGGTAAATAGCCACCAACCAAAGCAATAACAGGAAGGTGATACTTTTTGGCGAGCAGGGCAACCCCGATTGGCGTTTTACCTTGTGCCGATTGGCTATCCATTCGGCCTTCTCCTGTTATCACTAAATCAGCATCAATAAAATATTTTTCTAATTCAACCGCCTTAGCAACCAATTCAACACCTGGTGAAAGCGTTGCTTGCGTCAAAGCAAGTAATGGCAATGCCAATCCACCAGCAGCACCACTTCCCGCAATATTAATAAGACTGCGTTGCGTCATTTTTTCAAGATAAGTACCAAAATGGTGTAAAGCGTTATCAAGTTGCGCAATATCGCCTTTGGTCGCTCCTTTTTGCGGGCCAAAAATAGCTGATGCTCCTTTTTCTCCACACAACGGATTTGTTACATCACAAGCAATCTCAATCTCAACGTGCTTAAGCTTAGGGTTAAGTTTTGTAACATCAATAGAATGAAGCTGTGCTAATGCCTGACCACCGAAAGGTAAAGAAGAGCCAAGTTTATCTTTAAGTCTAACACCAAGTGCTTGCATCATACCCGCACCAGCATCATTTGTTGCACTTCCCCCTAACCCCAAAATAATTTTTTTAACGCCCATTTCAAGTGCGACATTAATTAATTCCCCTGTACCATAACTGGTCGTTAAATTGGGATCACGTTGAGATGAAGGAATAAGATGAAGACCGGAAGCTTGCGCCATTTCAATTACGGCGGTGGTGTTGTCGCCTAAGATACCCCACGTTGCTATCACTTGTTTACCTAAAGGTGAGCAAACTGGCGTAGTAATTAATCGCCCTTGCGTTGCATCAACCAATGATGTGACTGTACCTTCTCCCCCATCAGCCATAGGAATACAACTGTATTGCGCATCTGGTATATAGCGTGAAAACCCCTGTTTTATTGCTGTTGCAACTTCTTTCGCACTTAAACTTTCTTTAAATGAATCAGGGGCGATAACTATTTTCACGTTATATTCTCCAAGCAATAAAAAAGCGATATTTTCATATCGCTTTTATAACATACTCTACTTTATGAGAGCGTGTACATGGTCTGAAATGTGATTAATCTTCAATCGCTAAACGCAATTTCTTCATCGCATTTTTTTCTAATTGGCGAACACGTTCAGCAGATACACCATATTTTGTCGCCAAATCTTGCAATGTCGATTTGTTATCATCATCTAGCCAACGGGCACGAATAATATCTTGGCTACGTTCATCAAGAGTTTCAATTGCTGACGTCAGTTTATCCGTTGCATGATTATCCCAGTTATCTTCCTCAATGCCGTCGGCAAAGTCTGAAGACTTATCTTCTAAGAAGAGTACTGGAGCAATAGGATGTGAGTCATCATTATCATCAGCAGTCATATCAAATGCCATGTCTTGCGCTGACATTCGTGATTCCATTTCTCGGACATCATTTTCTGACACACCCAATTCTCTTGCGACTAATTCCACTTCATCTTGATTAAACCAACCTAAACGTTTTTTATTTTTTCGCAGATTAAAAAACAGTTTACGTTGAGATTTAGTGGTCGCGACCTTCACGATACGCCAGTTACGTAGCACATATTCATGAATTTCTGCTTTGATCCAATGTACGGCAAAAGAGACCAGTCGGACACCCACTTCTGGGTTAAAACGGCGCACCGCTTTCATCAGACCAATATTACCTTCTTGGATAAGATCGGCTTGGGGTAAACCGTAGCCAGAATAGCTGCGAGCAACATGAATAACGAAGCGCAGATGTGACAGGATAAGCGTTCTTGCTGCATCCAGATCACCCTCGTAATGCAGCCGTTCAGCGAGTTCCTTTTCTTCCTCTGCGGTTAACATCGGATAGGAATTGGCTGCACGTATATACGCTTCGATGCTGCCTTGCGGAACCAATGCTAAGGATTGCATTTCTTTTGTCATTCAAATCCTCATAAAAATCAAATAAATAATTAAGATAATTACTGTAAGGGAAAACAGATGAGCCTTATAAATATAGCTTAAATAGGAAGTCAGTTAGGTTTTTTTACGATGTGTTTTTATCATAACGACTATTTGACCAGCATAAAGATTAAAGGTTCATCTCGCATCTATGTTTACATATCTTTGTACTTTTCCATGCAGAGGCAAATACAACCGTTAGCTCGTCTTAGAAAAGATTGTGTGCATTATTATGCCAGAGACAAGACGTTGATAAAATGGCTGGGTGACGATATTAACGTAGCCCAGCCTAATAAAAAAAGATATTTTGGTCAAACATCAAGATACAGCATTGTTAACAATATTTATTCACATTTATCGCCTAGCTGTACCTTGAATTATTTAGAATATAAAGAGACTAATCCATTATTCAGGTGTGAATTGACGCAAATGTTGCATTGTCGTCAACCATGCTGCAAACCAACCAATTGTCATTGCAACGAGTATAAGAATAATTGACTCATCAAATCCTAATCCTGAAATAGAAAAAGAAGTCCCAAACACCGTTGCAGCTTGGGTGACTACATCAGAAAGCTTCCACACTAATAGAGCAGAAAAAATCAGTGCAAATACAGCACCAATAAAGCCTAGGAGCAATCCCCAATTGAGGAAAGGTCGCATAATAAAACCGTCTGTTGCACCAATAAGTTTCATCACATTAATGGTATCACGACGACTGAAAATATTGAGGCGTACACTGTTACCAATCACCAGTAACAAAGCGACAACCATCAATGTACCAATCACCAAGGCAATTTGTCCTACTAATGAAGTTAACGTGGAGAGCCGTGCAAACCAACTATCATCCATTCTGACTTCATCAACACCGGGTATTTTTGTCACTGTGTCACGTAAATTCACCATCAATTGTTGATCACTCGGATCCATGACAGGTGTCACTATCGCCACCGCTGGTAATGGATTTTCTTCTAACATATCCAACGCACTACTAAAACCAGACCAAGAGCGGAATTCCACCAGCGAGTCTTGTCGTGAAAGGTAGTTCACCTCACCCACTTTTTCTAGAGCTTCTATTTTTTTAATAGTCGCTTCAGCTAATGAATCATCGAGGGATTTATCAAGATAAACCGTTAATTGTGGGGTGGGATACCACTGCTCTGCTGCCGTTGAAACATTTTTCCATACAATATAAAAGATACTAGGTAATGTTAATGAAATGGCGACCACCATTACCGTTAAAAAAGAAGAAAGCGGTTGGCGCAAAAAGTCAGCCATGGTATTACGCCATGCATAACGCCATTGTTCTCGTCTTCCCCCTTTTAGCGCCTTAGTTTTTGCACCTGGCGTTGGCATTGATTTACGGGAACTTTTTGCTTTAGCCATTTTGCCCTCCCACCATTCTGCCTTGCCCTAATGTAAGAATGCGATAATTTCTACGTTCTATCAAAGACATATCATGTGTTGCCATTAACACGGTGACACCAACACGATTAAACTCCTCGAAAAGACGCATTATGCCTTCTGAAAGCTCACCATCAAGGTTACCCGTTGGTTCATCCGCAAGTAAGACTGTTGGTTTATTCACAACGGCACGCGCAATCCCCACACGCTGTTGTTCACCACCAGAAAGTTGGATTGGATAGTTTTTAGCTTTATCCAAGAGCCCAACTTTATCTAAAGCAGCGGAAACTCTGCGTCGAATATCCTCTTCACTTGCGCCAGCAATAATCAGTGGAAGAGAGACATTGTCATAAACCGTTCTGTCCATCAATAGATGGTGATCTTGAAAAATCATCCCAATTTGACGACGCAGAAAAGGGATCTCACTATTTTTCAGTCTGCTGATATCATGTCCAGCGAACCAAATAGCGCCATCACTAGGGCGTTCTATTCCACAAATTAACTTAAGCAATGTACTTTTACCGGCACCTGAGTGACCCGTTAAAAAAGCCATCTCTCCAGGACGAAGATGGAAATCAACGCCTTGTAATGCTTGTCTTCCACCTAAATAAGCCTTGCTGACGTGTTCGAAGCGGATCATTACAACTACTCCTCGCGGGCAAACAGAGCCTCAATAAAATCGTCGGCCTTAAACGGACGTAGATCTTCAATACCTTCACCTACCCCAATATAACGAATAGGAATACTAAACTGATCAGCAATAGAGAAAATAACGCCTCCTTTTGCTGTACCATCGAGTTTAGTCAATGTTAATCCAGTTAACCCAACTGTTTCATTAAAGAGTTTAGCCTGGCTTACTGCATTTTGTCCGGTACTTGCATCTAACGTCAGCATCACCTCATGTGGTGCTTCTTCGTCTAATTTCTTCATAACACGAACGATTTTTTTCAGCTCTTCCATTAAATGGGATTTATTCTGCAATCGTCCTGCAGTATCAGCAATAAGAACATCGACACCTTTTGCTTGTGCTGATTGAATTGCATCGAAAATAACCGATGCAGGATCAGCGCCAGTATGTTGTGCTACAACAGGAATATTATTGCGCTCCCCCCAAACTTGAAGCTGCTCAACGGCAGCTGCACGGAAGGTATCCCCCGCAGCTAACATGACAGACTTACCTTCAGCTTGGTATTGCCGAGCTAATTTTCCGATTGTGGTAGTCTTACCCACACCATTAACGCCAACCATTAAAATAACAAAAGGTTTTTTGCCTTCAATATTTAATGGTTTATCAACTTTCGTTAAGATCTCGCCCATCTCTTCACGTAATTTGCCATAAAGGGCTTCAGCATCTTTAAGATCTTTATGTGTTGCGTGTTTGGTCAGGCTGGTGATGATTTTAGTCGTGGTTTCCATTCCCACATCAGCAATTAAGAGTTGCTCTTCTAACTCTTCAAAAAGCTCATCATCGATTTTCTTACCACGAAATAGACTAAGGAATCCTGAACCTAAGTTCTGGCGGGTTTTCAGCAACCCTTTTTTCAACCTGCTAAAGAAACCTTCTTTTTTAGGTTTTTCTTGCTCAACAACTTTATCTGCAAGTACTTCTTCGCGTAAAGATTCAATATCTTCTGCTTCAGCTTGTGCAATTGCAAGGCGTTCGTTTTCTTCTTGCGCAAGACGTTGCGCTTCAGCTTCTTGTTCTAAACGTTCTTGCTCTGCGCGCTCTGCTTCTTGACGTGCTACCTCTAAACGCTCTTGTTCCGCGTTGAGCTCAGCTTGACGCTGTGCTTCTTCTTGCGCAAGGCGTTGAGCTTCAGCTTCTTGTTCTAAACGTTCTTGTTCTAAACGTGCTTGCTCTGCGCGCTCTGCTTCTTGACGTGCTACCTCTAAACGCTCTTGTTCCGCGTTGAGCTCAGCTTGACGCTGTGCTTCTTCTTGCGCAAGGCGTTGAGCTTCAGCTTCTTGTTCTAAACGTTCTTGTTCTAAACGTGCTTGTTCTGCGCGCTCTGCTTCTTGACGTGCTACCTCTAAACGCTCTTGTTCCGCGTTGAGCTCAGCTTGACGCTGTGCTTCTTCTTGCGCAAGGCGTTCAGCTTCTTGTTCTAAACGTTCTTGTTCTAAACGTGCTTGCTCTGCGCGTTCTGCTTCTTGACGTGCTACCTCTAAACGCTCTTGTTC